>NZ_JBWKEQ010000002.1:177832-253939 GCF_056435365.1 Kitasatospora sp. NPDC043949
GGGCACCCCCTTCCCCCCCCCCCCCCCCCCCCCCCCCCCCCCCCCCCCCCCCCCCCCCCCCCCCCCACGCCCCCCCCCCCCCCCCCCCCCCCCCCCCCCCCCCCTCCTGCGTGGGGCACGGCTCTCAGGCCCGGCCGTCAGGCCAGTTCGAGCGCCAGGTAGAAGTCCACCCGGTCCTCCAGCCGGGAGAGGTCACGGCCGGTCAGCTCCTCGATCCGGCCGATCCGGTAGCGCAGGGTGTTGACGTGGACATGCAGCTGCGCGGCGCAGCGCGTCCAGGAGCCGTCCGAGCGCAGGAACGCCTCCAGGGTGCGGACCAGGTCCGCCTGGTGCTCGATGTCGTACGCGATCACCTTGTCCAGCAGCCGGCCGCGGAAGGCGCGGCGGACCTCGTCCGGGACGGCCGCCAGCAGCAGCACGTGCGAGGCCAGCTCCTCGGGGCCCGCCACGCAGACCCGGCCGACCCGGGCCGCGGCGATCCGGCGGGCGTGCCGGGCCTCCTCCAGGGCGCCGCGCAGGCCGCCGGCCTCGGAGGCGGGGGCGGAGACGCCGAGGGTGATCCGGCCCTCCGAGCCGAGGCCCGCCTCCAGCGGGGCGAGCAGGTCGCGCAGGGTCTCGGCGGGCACCGGGCCGTCCAGGGCGGGCAGCACCACGACGGCGCCGGCGCCGGCCCCGGCGACCAGCGCGCGGTCGGTGGTGCCGCCCAGCGCCTCCTCCAGGACGGCGCGCACCACACCCTCGGGCAGGCCGGTGCCCTCGGCGCTGAGCACCAGCCAGGACCCGTCCTGGGCCTGGGGTTTGGGCTCGACGCTCTCGTAGCGGGCGGCCATCGCCGAGGAGGCGTACAGGGTGCGGCTGATCTCGGCCGGATCGGCGTCGCGCTGGAGCAGGGCCAGCACCTCGTCAGCGAGGCGACGGCGCAGTCGGCGGCCCTCGTCGCGGCGGTGGCGCTCGGCGGCGACCAGCCGGGCCAGGTTCTCGGCGAGCTGCTGGCGCTTGGTGGTCCACTCGGTGACGTCGCCGGCCACCGCGAGCACCCAGTCGGCCAGCGGCGCCTGGTGGTCGGCCGAGGCCGGGGCGGGCAGCAGCGAGTAGGAGCCGCCGGCCAGGCGGGCCCGGTGCGGGGGGCGGCGGCGCTGGCGCTGGGCGCCGAGGTGGGCGCGGACCAGCTGGTCGCGGTCCTCGGCCGGGAGGCGGTCGGCGGGGCCGGCGATCACCGCGCCGGTGGGGGTGAGCACCCAGCAGTCGAGGTCGAGGTCGCCGCCGAGCAGGTCCAGCACCGCGTCCAGGCCGCCGCCGCCGGCCGCCGAGACCAGCAGGCGGTGCCGGTCGACGAGGGCGGCGAGGTCGGCGGCGCGGTCGGCGGAGACCTGGCGGCCGATGAACTCGGTGACGGTGCCGAAGGCGATGTCGTCGGGGACGGCCAGCAGCGGCATCCGGTGCCGTCGGCAGGCCTCCACCAGGTCCTCGGGCACCGGACCGACCTCGGCCTCGCCGGCCGCCAGGGCGACCGCGCCGCCGGCCACGATGGTCCGCACGAACCGCTCGGAGTCGGCCGGGGCGGTGCGCCACAGCATGCCGGTGAGCACCAGCTCGCCGCCGTGCAGGTAGCGGCCGGGGTCGTGCAGGTCCGTGGTCATGACGCCGCTGACCTGCCGGTCCAGCTCGTCCTCGGCCGCGAGCAGGCGCAGTCGCGGGGCGCCGGGGGCGAGCAGGTCACGGACACGCATCCGCGGACTCCTAACGGGGGCTGAGGGTGGGATGGGGCTGGGGGTGGGCCGAACGGGGGAGCCCGGGCGTTCGGTCGGGGGTCACAGTGTGCCCGAACATCCGTACTTGTCGTCACGTCCGGGCGGGCGACCGGATCACGGGCCCGTCGCTTGCGAATCACGGCCGGATTACGGTCGTAGGTAGCACCTGGTGAACACCTGGGCTGCGCATTCCTCTCCTTAGAGGAACGTACAGGATGCCGGGCGGGAGCACAGCCGGGGCTTCATGCCATCGGTGACTGCCAGTGGGCCCCGTCCCGGCGGTTCACTGGGCGACACGCCGCCGGACGCAGCCCGGTGACCGGGGCCCGACGCGGAGGCGACGAAGCGGTTGGTTGAGAGGTCCGAACACCGAGTTCCGGGCACTGTGCCCACCCGTCCGGCAGGCGACGACTTGAGGAGACACCCGCATGGAGTTCCTTCGGCCCGCTACCTGGGACGAGGCACTCGCGGCGAAGGCCGAGTACCCGACCGCGCTGCCCATCGCGGGCGGTACGGACGTCATGGTCGAGCTGAACTTCGACGTGCACCGGCCATCCGCGATTCTCGATCTGAACCGCATCACCGAGCTCACCCAGTGGTCGAACGACGGCGGCGTCGTCAGGCTCGGCGCCTCCGTCCCCTACTCCCGGATCATCGACGAGCTGTCCGGGCCGCTGCCCGGGCTCGCGCTGGCGGCCCACACCGTCGGCTCCCCGCAGATCCGCAACCGCGGCGGCGTCGGCGGCAACCTCGGCGCGGCCTCCCCGGCCGGCGACTCCCACCCGGCGCTGCTGGCGGCCGGCCGGGACGTCCTGGTCGAGGCCGCCTCCGTGCGCGGCACCCGGCTGATCCCGATCGACGACTTCTACGTCGGCGTGAAGCGCAACAGCCTGGAGGCCGACGAGCTGATCCGGGCCGTGCGCATCCCGGTGGCGGACGGCCCGCAGCAGTTCTCGAAGATCGGCACCCGCAACGCCATGGTGATCGCGGTCTGCGCCTTCGGTTTCGCCCTCCACCCGAAGAACGGCACCGTCGGCACCGGCATCGGCTCGGCCGCCCCCACGCCGCGCCGCGCCGTCGAGGCCGAGGAGTACCTGGCGGGCGTGCTCGCCGAGCGCGGCCTCTGGGCGTCCGGCGACCTGCTGGGCGCCGAGGTGGTCCAGCGCTTCGGCGAGCTGGTCAAGGCCGCCGCCTCGCCGATCGACGACGTCCGGGGCACCGCCGACTACCGCCGGCACGCGCTGGCCGTGATGGCCCGCCGCACCCTCACCTGGACCTGGAACGACTACAGCAAGCAGATCAGGAGCGCGGCATGAGGGTGGCTTTCACCGCCAACGGCAAGCCGGTCGAGGCGGACGACGTCTGGGAGGGCGAGAGCCTCCTGTACGTGCTGCGCGAGCGGGTCGGCCTGCCGGGCTCGAAGAACGCCTGCGAGCAGGGCGAGTGCGGCTCCTGCACGGTCTACCTGGACGGCGTGCCGGTCTGCAGCTGTCTGGTCGCGGCCGGCCAGGTGCAGGACCGCGAGGTGCGCACGGTCGAGGGCCTGACCGGGGAGAACGGCGAACTGGGCCTCGTCCAGCAGGCGTTCATCGATGCCGGCGCCGTCCAGTGCGGCTTCTGCACCCCCGGCCTGCTGGTGCAGACCGACGCGCTGCTGGAGCGGGACGCCCAGCCGAGCGACAACGACATCCGCGAGGCGCTGTCGGGCAACCTCTGCCGCTGCACCGGCTACGAGAAGATCATGGACGCGGTGCGGCTGGCGTCCGCCCGCACGTGCGCCGGAAAGGCCGTGTCGCAATGACCACCCGCACCATCCAGGGTCAGAAGAACCTCCAGGACATCCGGCAGGCCAGCAAGGACGGCATCGGCGGCTCGCCGCTGCGCCCGGACGGCCACCTCAAGGTCAAGGGCGAGTTCGCGTACTCCTCCGACATGTGGCACGAGGACATGCTCTGGGGCATGGCGCTGCGCTCGCCGCACCCGCGCGCCACCATCCTGTCGGTGGACATCTCCGAGGCGCTCAAGGTGCCCGGCGTCTACGCCGTCCTCACCCACCAGGACATCCCCGGCGCGAAGTACTACGGGCTGGAGATCCAGGACCAGCCGGCCCTGGCCATCGACAAGGTCCGCTACCACGGCGAGGCGATCGCCCTGGTCGCGGCCGACCACCCGGAGACCGCCCGCCGCGCGGTGAAGAGGATCAAGGTCGAGTACGAGGTGCTCACCCCGATCGTCACCGAGGAGCAGTGCCTCGACCCCGCCACCCACGGCTACGTGCACGAGCCGCACGAGTACAAGTCGCACGGGTACGGCAACATCTGCCACGAGCAGCGGCTGGTCTCCGGCCTCGGCGTCACCGACGAGGTCCGCGCGCTCGCGGACGTCATCGTCAGCGGCGACTACGAGGTCGGCATGCAGGACCAGGCCTTCCTCGGCCCCGAGTCCGGCCTCGCGGTGCCCGCCGAGGACGGCGGCATCGACCTCTACATCGCCACCCAGTGGCTGCACGTCGACCGCCAGCAGATGGCCCCGGTCCTCGACCTGCCCGAGGAGAAGGTCCGGCTCACCCTGGCCGGCGTCGGCGGCGCCTTCGGCGGCCGCGAGGACCTGTCGATGCAGATCCACGCCTGCCTGCTGGCCCAGCGCACCGGCAAGCCGGTCAAGATCGTCTACGCCCGCGACGAGTCCTTCTTCGGCCACGTGCACCGCCACCCCGCCAGGATGCACTACGAGCACGGCGCCACCCGCGACGGCAAACTGGTCTTCGCCGACTGCCGGATCGTGCTCGACGGCGGCGCGTACGCCTCCGCCTCGCCCGCCGTGGTCGGCAACGCGGCCTCGCTCGGGCACGGCCCGTACGTGATCCCCAACGTGCGGATGCACGCCATCGCGCTCTACAGCAACAACCCCTCCTGCGGCGCCATGCGCGGCTTCGGCGCCGTCCAGGCCGCGTTCGGCTACGAGTCGCAGATGGACAAGCTGGCCGCCGAACTCGGCATGGACCCGGTCGAGTTGAGGCAGCTCAACGCCATGTCGGAGGGCGACCGCATGCCCACCGGCCAGCAGATCGACTCGCCCGCCCCGGTCGCCGAACTGCTGCGGCGCGCCAAGGAGATGCCGCTGCCGCCGCCGCTGGACACCGAACACCCGGACGTGCGCCAGCTCCCCGGGGCGCTGTCCAACACCTCGCACGGCGAGGGCATCGTGCGCGGCGTCGGCTACTCGGTCGGCATCAAGAACGTCGGCTTCTCCGAGGGCTTCGACGACTACTCCACCGCCCGGGTGCGCCTGGAGGTGATCGGCGGCGAGCCCGTCGCCATGGTCCACACCGCGATGGCGGAGGTCGGCCAGGGCGGCGTCACCGTGCACGCCCAGATCGCCCGCACCGAGCTGGGCGTCGAGCTGGTCACCATCCACCCGGCCAACACCGAGGTCGGATCGGCCGGTTCGACCTCCGCCTCGCGCCAGACGTACATGACTGGCGGCGCCGTGAAGCTGGCCGCCGAGGCGGTCAGGCGGGCGCTGATCGAGAAGGGCCGCCGCCGCTACGGCTGGACCCACGGCGACATCACGCTGATCGCCGGGAAGGTCGTCTCGGAGAGCGCCGGCGTGCTGGTCCCCATGGTCGACCTGCTCGGTGACGAGGCCATCGACCTCACCCGCGAACACCACCACCGCCCGACCGTCCCCTTCGACAAGGAGACCGGGCAGGGCTTCGGCCACGTCCAGTACACCTTCTGCGCCAACCGCGCGGTGGTCGACGTGGACGTCGAACTGGGCCTGGTCAAGGTCGTCGAGCTCACCGCCGTCCAGGACGTCGGCAAGGCGCTCAACCCGCTCTCCGTCGTCGGCCAGATCCAGGGCGGCTGCACCCAGGCGCTCGGCCTCGCCGTGATGGAGGAGATCATCGTGCGGGACGGGAAGGTCCGCAACGCCTCCTTCACCGACTACCTGATCCCCACCATCCTCGACACCCCGCCGATCCCGGTGGAGATCCTCGAACTGCCCGACCCGCACGCCCCGTACGGGCTGCGCGGCGTCGGCGAGGCCCCGACCGTCTCGGCGACGCCGTCGATCGTGGCCGCCATCCGCAACGCCACCGGCCTGGCCCTCAACCGGATCCCGGTCCGGCCCGAGCACCTGACCACGGAGGCCCCCGGGGCCTGACGCCCCCGGAGCCCGCGAGCTCCCCGGGCTTCAGGCCCCGGGGAGCAGGAGAACCTCCCCGGGCTCCAGCGACGGGGAGCAGGAGAACCTCCCCGGGGCGGCGACCGTCTTCCCCGCCGCCCCGGGGCCGCTCCACCGCGCCCCCACTCGCGTGCACCGCCCAACGGCACGCGACCGCACCATCCCGCTGCCTCTCCCACGCCGGGGTTCTGCAGCGGTGCGCACCACCCACGCACCGCAGGCACCGCCACAGTGCGCCCAGTGAGTCGAGCAGTCCCCCTGCGCCAACCTCGTTGACTGGCAGTCAGGTCGGCTCGCCCACCCCAACCCCCTTTGACACTTGGGAGTGGACATGACCCGGATCCCCACGGAACACAGCCCCACGGAACCCGGCCCCACGGAAGAAAGACCCGCCGAGGACGACACCGCCACGCCGGCCCCGGCCCCGGCCCCCGCACCGAAGAACGCACTGGACGCGTACTTCAAGATCACGGCCCGGGGATCGACCTTCGGCAATGAGATCCGCGGCGGCCTCACCACCTTCATGGCGATGGCCTACATCGTGCTGCTCAACCCGATCATCCTGAGCGGCGCCGACGTCAACGGCCTCAAGCTGGACCACGCGCAGCTCACCACCGCGACCGCGCTCGCCGCCGCCGTCACCACGATCCTGATGGGCGTGGTCGGCAACGTCCCCCTGGCGGTCGCCGCCGGGCTCTCCGTCTCCGGCGTGATCTCCGCGCTGGTGGTGCCGCACACCACCTGGCCCCAGGCCATGGGCCTGTGCGTGATCTACGGCCTGCTGATCGTCCTGCTGGTCGTGTCCGGGCTCCGCGAGAAGATCATGAACGGCATCCCGCTGCCGCTCAAGCACGCCATCACCATCGGCATCGGCCTCTTCGTCTCGCTGATCGGCCTGGTCAAGGCCGGCTTCGTGCACACCGGCGGCCCCACGCCGCTCGCGCTCGGCCCCTTCGGCGAGCTGGCCGGCTGGCCCGTCCTGGTCTTCTGCCTCACCGTGCTGACGATCTTCGTGCTGCTGGCCCGCAACGTCCGCGGCGCGATCCTGATCGGCATCGCCGGCGGCACCGTGGTGGCCTTCGTCATCAACGCGGTCGCCGACCTCCCCGCGAAGACCTGGGTCAGCTCCGCCCCGGTGTGGCCGGGCAGCCCGGTCTCCGCGCCCGACTTCGGCCTCTTCGGCCACGTCGACCTCTTCGGTGCCTTCGGCAGCCACGGCCTGGGCGCCATCAGCGCCTCGGTCGCCGTCTTCACCCTGGTGCTGGCCGGCTTCTTCGACGCGATGGCCACCATCATCGGCGTCGGCACCGAGGCCGGGCTGGCCGACAAGCAGGGCCGGATGCCCGGCCTCTCCAAGGCCCTGTTCATCGACGGGGCCGGCGGCGCCGTCGGCGGCCTGTCCGGCGCCTCCGGCCAGACCGTGTTCGTCGAGTCCGCCACCGGTGTCGGCGACGGCGCCCGCACCGGCCTCGCCTCGACCGTCACCGGCGGCGTGTTCGCGCTGATGCTGTTCTTCTCGCCGCTCGCCGCGATCGTCCCGACCGAGGTGGCCTCCGCCGCCCTCGTCGTGATCGGCTCGATGATGATGAGCCAGGCCCGGCACATCGACTGGTCCGACCGCGAGGTCGCCATCCCGGCCTTCCTCACCTGCACCCTGATGCCGTTCACCTACAGCATCACCGCCGGTGTCGCCGCGGGCGTCATCTCGTACACGGTCATCAAGGCGGGCACCGGCAAGTGGCGCGAGCCCGGCCCGCTGATGTGGATCCTCACCGGGGTCTTCGTGGTCTACTTCGCGCTCACTCCGATCAAGTCCTGGCTGGGCGTGCACTAGGACGTGTCTGACCCTCTCGGCCGGAGAGGACCTGGCCGCACCGCCGCCGTGCGGGAATCGTTTCCCGTACGGCGGCACCTCCCGTCTACCCTCGCTTGTGTAAGGAGCTCCCCGACATGCAGGACATCGCCGAGCAGTTGCAGGCCTGGCACGCGGCCGGGCGCTCCTTCGCCGTGGCCACCGTCGTCGGCGTCTCCGGCAGCGCGCCCCGCGACCCGGGGGCGGCCCTGGCCGTCGACGCGGCCGGCGAGGCGATCGGCAGCGTCTCCGGGGGCTGCGTCGAGGGCGCGGTCTACGAACTGTGCCAGGCTGCCATCGAGTCCGGCGAACCCGTGCTGGAACGGTTCGGCTACAGCGACGAGGACGCCTTCGCCGTCGGCCTGACCTGCGGCGGCGCCCTCGACGTGTTCGTCCAGCCGATCCGGCCCGGGGCCGACGACGGACTCGACGCCGGCATCGCCTACATCGCCTCCGGCACCCCGGTCGCGCTCGCCCGGGTGATCGCCGGGCCCGGCGGGCTCGTCGGCGCCACCGTCGCCGTCACCGCCGACACCCACCACGGCGCCCTCTCCCCCGTCCTCCCCCCCGCGACGGCCCAGCCGTCGCCCGCCACCACCCTTCCGGCGACGCGCCCCGCGCGACACCTCCTGACCGCGCTGGAACGGGCGGTCGTCACCGAGGCCCGGGCCATGCTCGACGCCGGACGCACCGGCCGGATCGTGCTCGGCCTCGACGGACGCCCCTGCGACGACCGCGACCAGGGCACTGTCACCTGCTTCGTCGAGTCCTACGTGCCCGCACCGCGGATGCTCGTCTTCGGCGCCATCGACTTCGCCGCCGCCGTCGTCCGGATCGGCCGCTTCCTCGGCTACCGCGTCACCGTCTGCGACGCCCGGCCCGTCTTCGCCACGAAGCGGCGCTTCCCCGAGGCCGACGAGGTCGTCGTCGACTGGCCGCACCGCTACCTCGACTCCCAGCTCGACCGGATCGACGGGCGCACCGTGCTCTGCGTGCTCACCCACGACGCCAAGTTCGACATCCCGCTGCTGGAACGCGCACTGCGGCTGCCGGTCGGCTACGTCGGCGCGATGGGCTCGCGCCGCACCCACCGCGACCGCGAGGCGCGGCTGCGCGAGGTCGGGCTCACCGAGGCCGAGATCGGCCGGCTGCGCTCCCCCATCGGCCTCGACCTCGGCGCCCGCACCCCCGAGGAGACGGCGGTCTCCGTCGCCGCCGAGATCATCGCCCACCGGCGCGGCGGCAGCTGCCTGCCGCTCAACGCCGGGGACGGCCCGATCCACCACGAGGCACCGGCCACCCCCGAGGAGCCCCGGGCACGACGCACGCGACGGACGCACGCCGCCTGAGGCCGGCGGTCAGTCGCTCAGCGCCAGCTTCACGCCGAAGCCCACCACCACCGCGCCGGTCACCCGGTCCATCAGCCTCCGGGCAGCCGGGCGGCGCAGCCAGCCGCGCAGCGCCCGGGCGAAGCCGACCAGGACGGTCGACCACAGCACGCCCTCCACCACGTGGACGCAGGTGAGCGCCACTCCGGCGGCGAAGTGCGGGGCCCCGGCGGGGATGAACTGCGGCAGCACGGCCACGTAGAACACCCCGACCTTGGGGTTCAGCAGATTGGTCAGCGTGCCGCGCCGCCAGCCGTACCCGAAGCCGCCCTCGGCCGGCTCCTCCTCGACCGCCACCTCCCCGCCCCGGCTGCGCAGCATGCCGACGCCCATCCACACCAGGTACGCGGCCCCGCCCCAGCGCAGCACCTCGTACGCCACCTGCGAGGCGGTCAGCAGCGCCGTCACCCCGGCCGAGGTCAGCGTCCCCCAGACCAGCGTCCCGGTCTGGATCCCCAGCACCACCCCCCACGCCTGGCGCCGCCGCCCGAGCGCGGACGTGCGCAGCACCAGCGCGGTGTCGAGCCCGGGTGTGAGCGTGAGCAGCCCCACGACGAGGGCGAAGGACCACAGAGCCGTTGTCATCTCCATGGGCCTCGATGCTCTCACAGGCCCGATGGGGCCCTCAGTCCGCCGTCCCGGGCGGGACGACCCACTCGGTCGGCTGGCCGGTGACGGCGGCGATCATGTCGTAGTCCCCGTCGTAGTGCAGGACGGTGACGCTGTGGCGCTCGGCGGTGGCGGCGATGACGAGGTCCGCCACGGACAGCACCCGCCAGTTTCCGGCGGCGGTGAGGAGTGCCTGCACTTCGATGGCGCGGTCCCACACCTCATCGGGCGTAGTCAGCCAGTCGAAGCCACGCAAGCCCTCCCGGATGCGATCGGCGTCGGCCTTGGACCGGGCGCTGTGCATGATCTCCAGCTCGACGGCTCCACAGAGCGCGAGCCGCCCCTCGTTGAACAACCGGTCGGTCTCGGCCTGAACCGCCGACTTGGAGTATCAAAGGCTGTCCGATATCGCAGACCCGCAGGGGCCGCTCAGGTGACGTTGAGGCGGGCGGCCAGGCGCAGGAGGCCGGGGCTGAGGCGGGAGAGGAAGCGGGCGGCCTTGGCCTCGGGGGTGACGGGGACGACCGGCTTGCCGGTGCGGACGGCGGTGAGGATGGCGGTGGCGACCTTCTCCGGGGGGAAGCCGCGGCGGGCGTAGAGCCTGGCGGCGCGGGCCCGCTTGGCGGCCTGCTGGTCGGCGGTGGTCGAGGAGAAGGTGGAGGTGCGGGTGATGTTGGTGTTGACGATGCCCGGGCAGATGGTGGAGACGCCGATGCCGTGCCCGGCGAGTTCGGCGCGCAGGCAGTCCGAGAGCATGAACACCGCGGCCTTGCTGGTCGCGTACGCGGTGAGCGCCTTGGACGGCAGGTAGGCGGCGGCCGAGGAGACGTTGACCAGGTGACCGCCCTGGCCGCGGTCGGCCATCAGCGTGCCGAAGGCGCGGCAGCCGTGGATGACGCCCCAGAGGTTGACGTCCAGGACGCGCTGCCACTCCTTCTCGGTGGTCTGCAGGAACGTCCCGGAGTGGCCGATGCCGGCGTTGTTGACCACCACGTCGGGCACCCCGTGCTCCTCCGCGACCGCCTGTGCGAAGGCGTCCACCGCCGCGCCGTCGGCGACGTCCACCCGGTAGGCGTGCGCCTGCGGGCCGATCAGCGAGGCGAGTTCGGCGGTGCGCTCGGCGGCGGCGAGGTCGAGGTCGCAGACCACGACGCGGGCGCCGTCCTCGGCGAAGGCGAGCGCGGTGGCCCGGCCGATGCCGCTGCCGCCGCCGGTGACGACGACCAGCCGGCCGTCGCCCTGCTCCCGGGTCGGCTCGGCGCTTCCGCCTTCGATGCGGGTGGTGAACTCGCGGACCATCTCGGCCACGGTGGCTCCCTTCTCCAGCAACGCCGACCAGTGGCCGGCGTGCAGCGTCCGTCGGGTCAGCTCGGGCACCCAGCGTTCCAGCCCCTCGGAGAGGAACGGGGCGACGTAGCGGTCCCGGGTGAGGGTGATCAGCTGGACCGGCACCTGCGTCGGCCGCTCGCGCGGACTGCGCAGCGTGGGGCGGAAGTTGGCCCGGTACAGCTCGATGCCGCGGACGGCATCGCGGCGCAGGCCGGGCTGCGGGTGGTCGGGCCGCGGGGTGACCTGCTCCAGGTCGCGCAGTACCCGCGGCCAGGCCCGGGCCAGGCCCAGGCGCCACACGCCGGGGGCGAGGAAGGGCAGGTGGAAGGCGGTGATGTACCAGGAGTGCAGGCCCTGGTGGAGGAGTTGGCGCAGGTGGCGCGGGGTGGGCCGGCGCATCCGGTGGCGCAGCCAGTACCCCACGTGGTCCAGGCAGGGGCCGGACATGGTGGTGTACGAGGCGATCCGCCGCTCGGAGCCGGGCGCGGTGACGGCCTCCCAGGACTGCAGCGAGCCCCAGTCGTGGGCGACCACGTGCACCGGGCGGTCGGGGCTGACGGCGTCGGCGACCGCGAACAGGTCGGCGGCCAGGCGCTCCAGCCGGTAGCCGTCCCGGGTGGCGGGCACTCCGGACCGGCCGGCGCCGCGCACGTCGTAGCGGACCACGTGGTGATCGCGGGCGAGGTCGGCGGCGACGTCGTCCCAGACCGCGTGGGTGTCCGGGTAGCCGTGCACCAGGAGCACGGTGGGTGCGGCCGGGTCGCCCTGTTCGAAGACGGCGAGCGGGAGGCCGTCGGAGTGCACGGTGCGGCGGCGCACGGGCGGGGCGGCCAGCGCCTTCGGGGCAGCTGCGGCGTCCGGGGCCTGCGAGACAGCCGAGGCGTCCGGGGCGTCCGGGGCGGGGGTGGTCATCGGGCGGCCTCCAGGGCAACGTCGTGGGCGGCGCCCGCCGTCCAGCGGCGGACGTGCGGCAGGTCGTCGTCGAGCCAGTGGGCGTCGTCCTCGGTGACCACCAGCAGTTCCTCGAACTTGATGCCCACGCCACGGAAACCGATGTGCGGCTCGACCGCCCACAGGCCCGGGGTGGGCGCGTGCCGGGACGACCGGCCGTCCGCCCAGAGCGGTGAACGGCCGTGCAGGCGCTCGGAGATCAGTTCGCGTCCGAGGGTCTGCAGGGTGCGCACGCCGAAGCCGAAGACGTTGACCCCGGCCGGGCCGCGCACGGTGGTGCGGGTGACCTGATGGCCGATCACCCGGCCCGGGTAGACCTGGTGGCGGTTGTCGTAGCCGTGCGCGGCGATCTGCGCGTCCACGGCCGCGTACACCTCGTTGAGCGGACGGCGGGCGCGCACCTCGGCGAGGATCAGCTCGCGGTACACCTGGAGGTCGGCGGCCAGACGGTCCCAGACCCGGTTCTCGCCGACCTTGCCGCCGTAGCCGATGTCGGCGGTGTAGCCGTCGACGATGGGCGCGCAGTCCAGGACGTACGGCATGCCCTCCTCCAGGCGGCGGTTGCCGGCGAAGAACTGGAGCGGGGTGTGGAAGTGCCGGAAGGCCGTGCGGTCGCCGAACCAGGCGAACGGGACGTGGAAGAAGTCCTGCACCCCGGCGGCGACCAGGCGGCGGCGCAGCTCGGCCGTGGCCTGGCGCTCGGTGACGCCCGGTTCGATCCAGGCGGCGACCTGTTCGGCGCAGTGGTAGGCGAGTTGCTGGGTCTCGCGGAAGCGGGCGAGGTCGCGCTCGTCGTAGGGGAAGGTCGGGGGGTTCGCCATCGGGGCTCCTTCTACAGGTCGAGCACGCTACAGGTCGAGCACCAGGGTCTCGCCCGCGGCGGCCCGGGAGACGCAGGGCAGCACGGCGCCGGCGGCACGCTGCTCGGGGGTGAGCCGGCGGTCCCGGTGCTCGGGCGTGCCGGCCAGCAGGCGGACCTCGCAGGTGCCGCAGAAACCCTGGTGGCAGGAGTACGGGAGGTCGGGACGGGCTTCGCGCAACACGTCCAGGGCGGAGCGGTCGGCGGGGACGTCCAGCGCCGGGCCGTCGGCGCCCAGGCGCAGGGCGAAGGGCGCGCCACCGATGATCGGGGCGGCGCCGAAGCGCTCGAAGTGCAGCGCGGTGGAGGGGGATTCGCCCAGGGAGCGCTGCACGGCGGTGAGCATCGGGGCCGGGCCGCAGCAGTAGACGGCGGCGCCGCGCGGGGCGTGCGCGAGCAGGTCGGCGCCGGTCGGCACGCCGTGCTCGTCGTCGGTGCGCAGCACCACCCGGCTCGGGTCCAGGGCGCGCAGCTCGTCCGCGTACGGGAGGGTGTCGGCGCTGCGGCCGACGTGCACCAGGCGCCAGTCCAGGCCGTGCCGCTGCGCCTCGCGGGCCATCGGGAGCAGTGGGGTGATGCCGATGCCGCCGGCGAGCAGCAGGACGGCGGGCTCGGCGCAGAAGGCGAAGCCGTTGCGCGGGCGGCGGGCGGTGAGGCGGCTGCCGGGGTGCAGGGTGTCGTGGATCTCGACGGAGCCGCCGCCGCCCTCGGGCAGTCGCCGAATGGCGATCCGGTAGGCGGCGCGGTCGACGGGGTCGCCGCAGAGCGAGTAGTGGCGTTCGCGGCCGGAGGGCAGGGCGAGGCGCAGGTGGGCGCCGGGCTGCCAGCCGGGGAGCGGGCCGCCGGAGGGGTCGGCGAGCCGCAATTCGACGACGTCGGGGGTGAGTTGGAGGCGAGCGGCGACGACCAGCTGGAGCGGCGGGGTGGGGCGGCTGAGCGGGCGGCGGGGGTTGCGGCGCAGCAGGGGGCTGCCGAGGGCCGGGGTGTAGCGGTCGCCGAAGGCGGTGAGCCGGCGCATGAACGCGTCGGCGCGGGGGCGGCCGTAGAGGTCGGGGGGCGGGTTGAGCAGGTCCATCCGGCGGTCCTTGGCGTCTGGGAGGGGGCGCGAGCGACAGGTGACAAGTTTCGGATTTCAAAGTTCAGATAACAGATAACAGATAACGTCTTCTGTTATCTGTTATCTGAACTCCGTTACTTGACCCCTTGCCAGTGGCCCACTGCTGCCGCGCGGGCGGCCGGGGAGGCGGCGAGGTAGCCGAGGGCCTGACTGGAGGAGCCCTCCTGGGTGGGGTGGTAGCCGGGCCGCAGGTAGCGCAGGCCGGAGCGGATCGACCGGACCGGGTCGGGCAGCAGTCCGCGCCTGGCGATCCTGCCGGCCTCGCGCCAGGTGGGCTTGAGCCGTCCGTCGAGGGTGGGGTCGGCGGCGAGCAGGAAGCGGGCGCCGCGCACCCAGAGGTGGACCAGCAGCGGCCCGGAGACCGCCATGCCGCGGACCCGGCGCAGGTAGCCGGGGTCGAGGTGGACCATCAGGTCGAAGGCGACGCTGCGGTGTTCGACCTCCTCGGCGCCGTGCCAGCGCAGCAGGTCGAGCATCGTCGGGTCGGCCTTGGCGCGGTCCAGGCCCGGGGAGTTGAGCGCCCAGTTGCCGAGGAAGGCGGTGAAGTGCTCGATCGCCGCCACGAAGGCGACCCGCTCGATGATGTTCTCGCGTCGCCGCGCGGGGCTGAGCCCGGGCTTGTCGCCGAGGACGCGCTGGAACAGCCAGGCGATCTGCCGGACGTACGGACGCGGGTCGAGCCCCTGGCCGAGCAGGTGGTCGAGGACCTCCTGGTGCGCCTCGGCGTGGATGGCCTCCTGGCCGATGAACCCGAGGACCTCCTCGCGCAGTTGCTCGTCGCGGATGAGCGGCAGCGCCTCCTTGAAGACCTTGACGAACCAGCGCTCGCCCTCGGGCAGCAACAGGTGCAGCACGTTGATGACGTGGGTGGCCATCGGCTCGTCGGGGATCCAGTGCAGCGGCAGCCGGTCCCAGTCGAAGCGGACGTCCCGGGGTTCGAGGACGAGGCTGTCGTGGACGCGCGCGGCGGGGACGGCAAGGGCGGGTACGGGGGTGGAGCGGGGCACGGCAGGCCCTCCTGACCTCGGGGCGGCGGCTCGACTCAGGGAAACGTACTCGCGGGTAGCGGCTGGGACAAGGGGTTCGGCGACTCTTATCGACATCGAGTCTAATAAGTGACACCCTCCGGGACCGTCACCGGAAACACTTGCGAACGGACGCGCCCGTGAACGAACACGCCCGCGAACCGATGCGAGCCGACACGCCCACGAACAAACAGGCGAGCCCCGCCGGATCACTCGGATCCGGCGGGGCCCACGGGAACGACCGGCCGTCAGACCGCCATCGCCAGCATCAGCGGCGCCGCCCGGGCCGCCAGCAGCTCGGCGGCGGCCTTCAGCTTGTGCACGTTGTCCACCGGCATCGACGTGGCCAGGCAGCCGACCGTGCTGCCCGCCGTGATCGGGACGGCCGCGCACACCGTGCCGAGCGCGTACTCCTGGATGTCCAGAACCGGCACGGTGGCCGGCTGCCGCTCCAGCCGGTGCATCAGCTGGTCGGCGTCGGTGACGGTCCGGGAGGTGAGCCGGGCCACCGGGTGGCGGGAGAGGTGGTCCCAGCGGGCGTCCGCGTCGAGCTGGCCGAGCAGGCACTTGCCGATCGCGCTGGCGTGCGCGGTGGCCCGGAAGTCCACCCACTCCTGCACGGCCGGCGCGTACTCGGCCGCGGACACCGCCTCCACCGACAACTCGCCGTCGTGGTAGCGGGTGAAGTACACTGCCGCGCCCAACTCGTCCCGCAGCTCGGCGAGTTTGCGGTTCAGCCGGGCCTTCACCAGCTGCTCCCGGTTGTGCTGGCCGAGCAGGGCGAAGGTGCCGCCGAGCACCCAACCGCCGTCCTGGCACTGGAGGTAGCCCTCGATCTCAAGAATCTCGGCGAGCTGCCGGACGGTCGGCAGGCCGAGCGAGGTCTCCCGCGCGAGGGCGACCAGGGTGGCGCCGTCAGGGTGCCGGTCGACGGCCTCCAGCAGTCTGAGGGCGTGCTGCAGGGAGGTGAACGGGCCGGCGAGGCCCTGGTCCAGCGCGGCGTGGCGACCCGGGGCTGGTGTCGACATGTCGTCCCCTTCCGATGTCCCCCCACGGAGCGACCGCGGGCGCCTTCCAGCCTATCGACCCGGCGGGCCCGGCGACTGCCGTCCGTGAATATCCGTGAACATTCCGTGGAGCACCCACCGATCGCCTGGAGGAACGGTAGTGGAGGACAGCGCGACGGTCCCCTCCCCCACTGCCCCGGGGGGAGGGGACCGTCCCGCGGCCGCCGGGTTGCGGGGCCCCGGCGGCCGGTGAGGGCGGGTCAGTCGGTCAGCGGGGCGTCACGCGCGGCGCGCCACGGCGGGGTGGCTCGGCCCTCGTTGCGCGTGGCGCGTCATGGCGGAGCGACTCAGCCCTCGTCGCCCGCCCGCAGCTTGGCGACGGCCGCCTCAAGGCGGGCGCCGTACTCCTCGTCCGCGGCGTGGAAGTGGGCGAGGTTCTTCTCGACCACGTCGTCGCGGCTCACCTGGGCGAGGAAGCCCGCGATGTTGTCGATCAGCCGGGTCTTCTCGCCCGCGGACATCAGCCGGTACAGCTCGCCGGCCTGGAAGAAGTCGTCGTCCTTGGTGTGGGCCGGCGTGGTGTAGGTGCCGGTGTAGCCGTCCAGCCGGACCGGCGCGGCGAGCGCGGTGTCGGTCTGGGCGGGGCCGTCGTACGAGTTGGGCTCGTAGTTCTTGCCGCGGCCGGACTTGTTGACGGCGTGGAGGCCGTCGCGGCCGTAGTTGTCCGCCTCGGTGGCGCGCGGGGCGTTCACCGGCAGCTGGGTGTGGTTGACGCCGAGGCGGTAGCGCTGGGCGTCGGCGTAGGCGAACAGGCGGCCCTGGAGCATCTTGTCCGGGGAGGGGCCGATGCCGGGCACGAAGTTGTTCGGCGAGAACGCGGACTGCTCGACGTCGGCGAAGACGTTCTCCGGGTTCCTGTTGAGCACCAGGCGGCCGACCTTGACCAGCGGGTAGTCGGCGTGCGGCCACACCTTGGTGAGGTCGAACGGGTTGAAGCGGTAGTCCACGGCCTCGGCCACCGGCATCAGCTGGACGTAGAGGGTCCAGGACGGGAACACGCCGCGCTCGATGGCCTGGTGCAGGTCGCGCTGGTGCGAGTCGGCGTCGGCGCCGAGCACCTCGGCGGACTGGTCACCGTCCAGCGAGCGGATGCCCTGGTTGGTCTTGAAGTGGTACTTGACCCAGTAGGCGTCGCCGTCGGCGCTGACCCACTGGTAGGTGTGCGAGCCGTAGCCGTTCATGTGGCGGTAGGAGGCCGGGATGCCGCGGTCGCCGAACAGCCAGGTGATCTGGTGGGTCGAGGCGGGCGAGTGGGCCCAGAAGTCCCAGACGTTGTCCGCCTCCTGCACGCCGGTGTACGGGTCGCGCTTCTGCGAGTGGATGAAGTCGGGGAACTTGAGCGGGTCCTTGATGAAGAACACCGGGGTGTTGTTGCCGACCAGGTCGTAATTGCCCTGCCCGGTGTAGAACTTCAGCGCGAAGCCGCGCGGGTCGCGCACCGCGTCGCTGGAGCCCAGGTTGCCGGCCACGGTGGAGAACCGCAGGAAGACCTCGGTGCGCTTGCCGACCTCGGCGAGGAAGTCCGCGCGGGTGTACTGCGACACCTCGTCGGTGACCTCGAAGTAGCCGTACGCGCCGGAGCCGCGGGCGTGCACGACGCGCTCCGGGATGCGCTCGCGGTTGAAGCGGGCCAGCTTCTCCAACAGCTGCTGGTCCTGGATCAGCAGCGGGCCGTACTCGCCGGCCGAGGCCGAGTTCTGGTTGTCGGCGACCGGGGCGCCGGACTCCGTGGTCAGGATCTTGGACATGGAGGGTCCTTCAGGTGTCGATAAAAGCGTTGCGTGGAGAGTGATGTGACGTGGCATCAGTTCTCGGCGGGCGCGGGCTCCGCCGAATCACCGAACGGGCGTCAGACGCCCAGCAGGCGCCGGACCGCCGAGCGGCGGCGGGAGGAGTGCTCGCCGTCGGGGCCGTCGGCGGGCCGGAGCGCGGCGACGGCGCCGGCGGCCGCGGCCTGGTCCGCCAGCGGGCGGGCGGCGGTCAGCGCGGCGGCCTCGTCGGCGGTCAGGCCGGCCTCGGTGAGGGCCGCGGCGGCCTCGGCGGCCGGGACGGCGTTGAACCAACGCAGCGCGAGGGCCGCGCGGCCCGCCTCGGTGAGGCGGCCGGTGAGCCGGAGGCGGGCGAGGCCGCCGTCCGGGTGGACGTTGATGCGCACGTGGGTCATCGGGCGGCCCGCGTCGAGCCGGAAGCGGTGCCGGGTGTCGGGTTGCAGGCGGGTGCGGGGCAGGATCTCGAACCACTCGCCGTCGGCCGGGTCCGCCCCGGTCGAGGCGTCGAAGCCGACGAGGTCGGCCCAGCCGGGGGCATTGGCGACGAAGTGGGTGGTGTCCACCTCGGCGGCCAGGGCCTCACCGCCCCCGGCCAGGGCGATCTGCACCCAGTCGTTGGCCTTGTCGCGCCGACGCCGGGTCTCCCAGCCCTCGCCCATGACGGAGGCGCGACCGGGAGCGTTCAGGTTGTGCGGGGAGGAGAAGTAGCGGTCGGACGCCGCCTCGGCCACCCCGCCGTACTCCTGGGCGGCCAGGTCGAAGGTGAGGCCGTCCAGTTCGCGCGGGTCGGGCAGCACCTCGCCGTGGACGCGCAGCCGGGCGACGCCGCCGTCCGGGAAGATGTTGAGGCGGATGTGGGTGTAGCGGTTGGCGTCCTCGACGGCGAACTCGTGGGCGGTGTCGCCCTGGAGCGGGGTGCGCGGCACCAGCGTGGTCCACTCGGCGTCCGCCACTTCCTCGGGCGAGGGGTGGCCGGGCACGGAGGCGGCCTCGACGGAGGCGCTCTCCGGGTAGTTGCCGGTGAAGTGGGCGGTGTCCACCACCAGGCCGCGGACCACACCGGCGGCACCGAGCCGGACGATCGCCCAGTCGTGGTCCTGGTCGGTGGGGTGGGGCTGGTCGGCGGAGACGCCGCGGCGGCGCTTGGACTCCCAGCCGTCCATGATCTGGCCCTTGTGGCCGAAGGTGTGCGGGCGGAACTCGGCGGGCTTGGCGACCAGGAGGTTCTCGGCGTCGGCGAAGGTGTCCTCGTTGGTGGCGACGACGCCCGCGCCGAGCAGCCGCGAGGCCAGGTTGACCAGCTCGGTGAAGGGAGCGCTCGGGGTGTCGGCAGTGGTCACGAAGTCTCCTCAGGACGGGCGATCGGACGGGGTGGTGGGGGCGGCGGCGGGCCGGGTGAGCCGGCGGCCGAAGGGCTCGGCCGAGACGTCCACCGCGCGGCCGCGCAGCCAGGTGGTGCGGACCGCGCCGGTCAGCGTCCGGCCCGCGTACGGGGTCACGGGGTTGCGGTGGTGCAACTCGCGGGGGTGGACGGCGAATTCGCCGTCGGGGTCGAAGGCGACCAGGTCGGCGTCGCAGCCCGCCGCGATGGCGCCCTTGACCCCGGTGAGGCCGACGAGTTCGGCCGGTCCGGCGGACATCCAGCGGACCACGTCGGCGAGGCCGTGGCCGCGGCGGCGGGCTTCGGTCCAGATCGCCGGCAGGCCCAGCTGCAGGGAGGCGATGCCGCCCCAGGCGGCCGCGAAGTCACCGCTGCCGCCGTACTCGGGCAGCAGCTTGAGGTCGGGGGTGGAGGGCGAGTGGTCGGAGACCACGGCGATGAACTCGCCGTCCGCCAGGGCCTGCCAGAGCAGGTCGCGGTTGGTCTCGTCGCGGATCGGCGGGCAGCACTTGAAGGCGGTGCCGCCGTCCGGCACCTGCTCGGCCGCCAGGGTCAGGTAGTGCGGGCAGGTCTCGGCGGTGACCTGGACGCCGTCCTCGCGGGCCTGGCGCAGCAGCGGCAGCACGGCGGCGGAGGAGACGTGCAGGATGTGGACGCGGGCGCCGGTGCGCCGGGCGGTGTCGAGCAGGACGGCGACGGCGACGGTCTCCGCGTCGGCGGGGCGGGAGGCGAGGAAGTCGCGGTAGTGGACGCCGGGTTGCTGCGGGGCGGCGGCCAGCACGGCCGGGTCCTCGGCGTGGATGATCGCCAGCGCCCCGAGCCGGGCCTGCTCGGCCAGCGCGGCCTCCAGGTCCGCGGCCTCGACGTGCGGGAACTCGTCGACGCCGGAGGGGGCGAGGAAGCTCTTGAAGCCGAACACGCCGGCCTCGTGCAGCGGCGCGAGGTCCGGGACGTTGCCGGGGACGGCGCCGCCCCAGAAACCGAGGTCGACCCAGGCCTGACCGTCCGCGGTCTTCCGCTTGGCGGCCAGGCCCTCCAGCGTGGTGGTGGGCGGGACGGAGTTGAGCGGCATGTCGATGATCGTGGTGACGCCGCCGGCCGCGGCGGCCCGGGTGGCGGTGGCGAAGCCCTCCCACTCGGTGCGGCCGGGCTCGTTGACGTGCACGTGGGTGTCGACCAGGCCGGGCAGCAGGGCGGTTTCGCCGAGGTCGGCGAGGCCGCCGTCGCCGTCGGGCCGGTCGCCCGCGAGGAGCGAGCCGTACGCGGCGACCTGCTCGATCTTCCCGTCCCGGATCAGCACGTCGGCGGGGCGCTCACCGTCGGGCAGGACCACCCGTCGGGAGCGGATCACCGCTGGCTGGCTGAAAGGCATGGGAGACCTCCGAAACCTGGAAGTTGGGGGTGGGCGCCGGGCAGGGACCGGGAGGGGAACCGGGCGGGAACCGGGCGGGGAAGCGAAGGATTGCCGGGAGCCTAGGCCCGCCTTCAACAAAACGTCAATGGAGGAACGTACGAGGGAAACGCACGGGGGATCCGCGCGCCCCGTCGGCACGGGGGATCGGCCCGAAGATCAGCCGGACAGCAGCTCGCCCGCCAGCCGCTCCCCCGCGACCTCGGCCAGCTCGCCGGCCTTGGTCATGCTGTCCCCCGGCTGCTCCGCGAGGTCGGTGAGGGCGATCGCGGCGGCGAACCCGGCGGCCCGCCACTCGGGCTCGGACAGCTCCAGCCGCCCCGCCACGGCAGCCACCCGAACCCCCGCCCGGGTGGCCGCCGAGGCAACGCCGGCGGGGGCCTTGCCGTGGAGCGTCTGCGCGTCCAGACAGCCCTCACCGGTCACGACGAGGCGTGCCCCACGCACGGCCTCGTCGAAACCCAGCAGTTCGAGCAGCAGCTCGATACCGGGTCGCATGGTGGCGCCGAGCAACGCGAGGGCGGCGAAGCCCACCCCGCCGGCGGCCCCGGCACCGGGGGCGTCGCGCACGTCCCGTCCGGTGGCCAGGGCGACCTGGTCGGCGAAGCGGGTCAGGCCCTCCTCCAGGATCACCAGGTCGGCGCCGTCGGCGCCCTTCTGCGGGCCGTAGACGGCGGTGGCGCCGCGCGGGCCGAGCAGCGGATTGTCCACGTCGCAGGCCACGACGATCTCGACGCCGGCCAGTACGTCGGTCAGCGGGCCGGGCTCGATCCGGTCGAGCCTGCGCAACGCGGCTCCGCCGGGGGGCAGTTCGGCGCCATCCGCGTCGAGCAGGCGGGCCCCGAGAGCCTGGACCATGCCCGCGCCGCCGTCGGTGCAGGCGCTGCCGCCGAGGCCGAGCACGATCCGCTTGGCGCCGAGCGCCACGGCCCGGCCGATCAGCTGGCCGACGCCGTAGGAGCCGGCCGCGAGCGGGGCGGTGCGTCCGCCGGGGAGCCGGGCGAGACCGGAGGACTGCGCCAGCTCGACCACGGCGGTGTCGCCCCGCACGGCCAGCGCGGCGTCCACCGGCAGGCCGGTCGGGCCGGCCACCTTGGCCGGGACGCGGGTGAAGCCGGCCGCGAGCGCGGCGGCCAGGGTGCCCTCGCCGCCGTCGGCGACGGGCAGTTCGCGCACCTCGACGCCGGGCGCGGCGCGCCGGACGCCGGCGGCGATCCGGGCGGCGACCTCGGCACCCTCCAGGGTGCCCTTGAACTTGTCGGGAGCTACGACCACATGGCCCTGGTGGGGGGTGACGGGCATGGTGCGGTCCTCACTTCCGTACGGGGTCTGGCGATGTTTCGACAGCCTGTGCCAAGCATGGGCCCGGGTGCACCTGGGGTGCGACCCCCCGTCAGGAGAAACGCCCCCGGCCGGGAGATGCGCCTCCCGCCGGGAGGGTGCGACTCCCGCCGGGAGGTGCGACCCCCTCCCCGCCGTTCCCCTCGTCCCGCTTCCGACGTACGAGAGGCTCCCCTCGGCGGGGAGGGGGCCAGGCGAGGCGTACCGGCACGACCGAAGTGCCCCCGACAGGGGAGTACGCATCACCGGCTGGATCGACCGGCGGGCGGGCGGATGAGCCCCGGCCCGCACGCCGGTCGGGTCTGGCCTCCTGGTGGCGCGGGCACGACCGGATGAGGTACACGCCACCAGGAGGAGTTCACGGGGGCCCGAGGAGCCCCGGGGCCTACTTGACCTCGCGGCCCGAGAGGCGCTCGACGCCGCGCAGCAGCGCCGAGTGGTCGAGCGAGCCGTCGCCGTTGGCGCGGGCGGAGGCGACCAGCTGGGCCACCACGGCGCCGACCGGCAGCGCGGCGCCCACGGCGCGGGCGGCATCGGTGACGATGCCCATGTCCTTGTGGTGCAGGTCGATCCGGAAGCCGGGGGCGAACTCGCGGTCGACCATGTTCGCCTTCTTGCGGTTCAGCACGGTCGAACCGGCCAGGCCGCCGCCGAGCACGTCCAGCGCGGCGGGCAGGTCGACGCCGGCGTTCTCCAGGAACACCACGGCCTCGGCGAGCACCTGGATGTTGACGGCGACGATCAGCTGGTTGGCGGCCTTGACGGTCTGGCCGGCGCCGGACGGCCCGACGTGGATGACCGTGGTGCCCAGGACGTCGAACAGCGGCTTGGCCTCGGCGAAGTCCTCGGCGGCACCACCGACCATGATCGACAGCACCGCCTCGACGGCGCCGGCCTCGCCACCGGAGACCGGGGCGTCCAGGGTGCGCACGCCCTTCTCCTTGGCGGCCGCCTCGACCTTCTGGGAGGTCTGCGGGGTGATCGAGGACATGTCGATCACGAGGGTGCCGGGCCTGGCGTTCTCCAGCACGCCGCCCTCGCCCAGGATGGCCTGCTCGACGTGCGGGTCGGCCGGGACCATGGTGATGACGACCTCGGCGTCCTTCACCGCGTCCGCGATGCTGGTGGCGCCGTGACCGCCGGCCGCGACCAGGGCGTCGATCGGCGGCTGGGTGAGGTTGTAGCCGGTGACGTGGTGGCCGGCCTTGACCAGGTTGGCGGCCATCGGGCTGCCCATGATGCCGAGGCCGATGAAGGCGATCTTGCGGCTCATCGCGTCGTTCCTTACGTCGTTCGTGGGGTGGGGAGGGTGGTGGGCCGGGCTTGCTCGGCGGCGTGCGGCCCGCCTGCTCGGCGGCAGCGCAGGGCCCGCCTGCTCGGCGCCTGCTCGGCGCCTACTCAGCGCCTACTCAGCGCCTACTCGGCGGCGCGGTGCTCGCGCGGCAGCCACCCGAAGCTGTCGGCGCTGACGCCGGTGGAGGGGCGGTACTCCAGGCCGATCGGGCCGGTGTAGCCGGCGGCGGTGAGCCGGGCGAAGAGGTCCTCGAAGTCCAGTCCACCGGTGCCGGGCTCGTTGCGGCCCGGGTTGTCGGCGATCTGCACGTGGCCGAACCGGTCGGCGTAGGCGTCGATGACGGCCGGCAGGTCCTCGCCGTTCCTGGCCAGGTGGTACAGGTCGCAGAGGAACTTCGCGTTGCCCAGGCCGGTGGCCGCGTTGACCTTGTCGACCACCTCGACCGCGGCGGCCGCGGAGACCAGCGGGTAGTCCGGGGACTCCGCCGCGTTGAGGGCCTCGATCAGCAGGATCGCGCCGATCTCGTGCGCGGCCCCGGCGGCGAGCACCAGGTTCTCCAGCGCGAGGGCGTCCTGCTCGGCGGCCTCGACGCCTTCGATCCGGTTGCCGTACAGCGCGTTGAGCGCCTTGGCACCGAGCGAGGCGGCGAGCCCCGCGGCGACCGGGACGTTGGCCCGGAAACGGTCCTGCTCGGAGGGCACCGAGACGGTGCCGCGGGCCCCGAGGGTGAGGTCGTCCAGGAAGTTGAGGCCGGTGAGCCGTACACCCGCGTCGCCGAAGGCCTTGCGGAGGGTGTCCAGCTCGGCCTCGGACGGGACGGGCTCGGCGCCGAAGGGCCACCACAGCTCGGCGGCGGTGAAACCGGCGGCAGCGGCCGCGGCGGGACGCTCCAGCAGCGGCAGTTCGCCGAACAGGATCGACAGGTTGACCGTGAAGCTGTGCCGGGAAGCGGCCGTCACGTCACTCACCTCTCACTCTCTTCCGAGATCCGCAACTTCCACGATCCGGAAGAGGGATTCTGCGTGGTGGAAGCATCTCCGGCTCGGCGAGCAGGTGTCAAGACCGCCGCAACGTTTTGTTGAAGAAGTCCGGACGTGAACCCGGAACCCCCTCCCGCCGGCACCGCGGGCGCCGGATCGACCGACCCCCGCCCGCCCGCACCGGCGCTCGCTACAGTGAGCACGTGCGATTGATGGTGGAGTTCACGACAGAACCGTTCGAACTGGACACGTTCCCCGAGCACGCCGCGGCGGCCCGCCAGGTCGTCGACGAGGCCGGCCTGGCCGTCTCGGTCGGCCCCTTCGGGACCGGCGCCGAGGGCGAGGCCGACCAGGTGCTCGCCGCGGTGACCAAGCTGCTCCGGGAAACCCTGACCGCGGGTGCGACCCGGATCTCGGTCCAGGTCAGCGTGCTCGGCGAGGAGGGCGGCACGCCGTGACCGAGCACGCGGAACACCCGCTCGCCCTGGCGATCAAGCCGCTGCTGGACGCCGTCGGCGCGACGCCCGTCCGACTGGACGAGGCAAAGTCCGAGGACGTCGTCCTGGAGTGGGAGGGCACCCCGGCGCTCGCCGTCCGGCTGCCGCACCTGAGCAGCGCCCTGGACCGCCTGCTGGCCGAGATGGCCCGCCAGTTCGACGGCCGCCCGCTGGCCGAGCTGGACCGCGGGGAGAAGCAGCGGGTCGTCGCCCTCCTGGAGGAGCGCGGCGCCTTCACCGTCCGCCACGGGGTCGAGACGGTCGCCTCGGCGCTCGGCGTCAGCCGGTTCACGGTGTACAACTACCTCAACCGCCAGGACGGCTCGAAGCCCTCCTGACCCCGGTCGATCCCCCGGTCGACTCCTCCAGGACCTCCTCCCGGCGGAAACCTTCCGGACAGGCGGACCCCGCCGGCGCGGCCAGTCCGAACCAGCCCCCGGCGGGGCGCACTTGGCGAATCGCACACGAATCGCGCCGGCAACGGCGGCCGGTTCAAAACGTAACCACCAACCGTTCAACAAAGTGTTGACGGCCGGGTGGGGTGGATCTAGCTTGTGCGGGTGGCACCACTCTTCAGGAGGTCCACCCGTGACCAACCACCCCCACACCCTTGACGCCCTGGCCGCGGCCGACACCGCGGACCTGGAAGCCGTTCTGCTGGAGGTCTGCTCCAGCCCCCACTGGGCCGCCGACGTCGCGCGGGCCAGGCCCTGGCCCGACCGGGAGTCCCTGCTCGCCGCCAACGCGGCGGCCGTGGCCGGGCTGACGGTCGCCGACCTGCACGACGCGATGGCCGGCCACGCCCGGATCGGCAAGCCCAGGACCGGCGACGCCACCTCGCAGCGGGAGCAGGCCGGCATCCAGGGCGTGGACCAAGCCCTCCTCGACGAACTGCACGAGGCCAACGCCGCCTACGAGGCCAAGTTCGGCCACGTGTTCCTGATCTGCGCGACCGGCCGCACCGCGGCCACCATGCTCGCCGCCCTGCGCGAGCGCCACCCCAACGACGCCGCCACCGAGGCGGAGATCGTCCGGGGCGAACTGCGCAAGATCAACGACATTCGGCTCAATCGCCTGCTCGACGCGTCCTGACAGGCCCTGACAGGCCCTGGCGGGTCCTGGCGGGCCCCGATGGGCAGATCCTGACGGATCGTTAGCATGCGTTGACGAATGATCACTTCTGCCATCAGTAAGGTCACTTCACCCATGACTGGCATCTCCACCCACGTGCTCGACACCAGCCTCGGCCGCCCGGCCGAGGGCGTCCCGGTCGAGCTCGCACTGCACACCGAGGGTGGCTGGCAGGTGCTCGGCACCTCCGCCACGGACTCCGACGGCCGGGTCAAGGACCTGCCGGCCGTGGAGGCGGGCTCGGTCGTCCGGCTGCTCTTCGACACCCGCGCCTACCACGCGCTCAAGTCCGCGGAGCCGCCGTTCTTCCCCGAGGTCTCGATCGTCTTCACGGTCGCGCCCGCGCAGCACCACTACCACGTGCCGCTGCTGCTCAACCCGTTCGGATACTCGGTCTACCGCGGAAGCTAGTAGACCGACCTGGAAGCCCTAGGAGCCACGTCATGGCCCACGTGCTCGGTCAGAACCAGTACGGCAAGGCGGAGAACCGCATCGTGCGGGTCTACCGCGACTCCACCCGGCACGAGATCAAGGACCTGAACGTCTCGGTCTCCCTCCGGGGCGAGTTCGAGGACGTCCACCTCACCGGGTCGAACGCCAACTGCCTCCCCACCGACACCACCAAGAACACCGTGTACGCCTTCGCCAAGGAGCACGGGATCGAGTCGGCCGAGGCCTTCGGCATCATCCTGGCCCGCCACTTCGTCGACGACACCGAGCGCGGCGTCGTGCACAGCGCCCGGATCCGGATCGAGGAGTACGCCTGGGACCGGATCAAGACGCCGGACAACTCGGCCCGCTTCATCGGCTCGGAGGAGGTCGGCCACTCCTTCGTCCGCAACGGCCAGGAGACCCGCACCGCCGAGATCGTCTACGACGGCGAGACCGTCCAGGTCATCTCCGGCCTCAAGGACCTCGTCGTCATGAACTCCACCAACTCGGAGTTCTGGGGCTACATCAAGGACAAGTACACCACCCTGCAAGAGGCGTACGACCGCATCCTCGCCACCCAGGTCACCGCCCGCTGGAAGTACGGCTACGACGGCCGGGACGGCGAGGCCCAGCCCAACTGGAACCGCTCCTACACCCACGTGCGGCGGCACCTGCTGGAGGCCTTCGCCGAGACCTACTCCTACTCGCTGCAGCAGACCCTGCACTCGATGGGCACCCGGGTCCTCAACAACCGCGCCGAGGTGGACGAAGTCCGCCTGGAGCTGCCCAACAAGCACCACTTCCTCGTCGACCTGGAGCCCTTCGGCCTCAAGAACGACAACGAGGTCTACTACGCCGCCGACCGGATGTACGGCCTCATCGAGGGCACCGTGCACCGCGAGGGCGTCGTCCCGGTCATCCCCGTCGCCTGACCGCCCCACCCCAATGGGCACCGCCCGGAGTCGCCGCACCCGCCGGCCCCCGAACGCCGGCCGCGTCCGGGCGGACAGCAGTACCCGCACCACCAGCACCATCGGTTCCACCAGTTTCTCCACCCCCACCCACCGGAGTTCGTGTCTGCCTCGCGGCGGCCGGCCCGGGGCACTGGAGAAGCGCCCCGAGGGACTCCTGCACCGCCGTCCCGCCCTCGGGGCACCTCCAGCGCCGCGGGCGCGCCGGGAGTCACGGGCACAAGAGGGGCTCGACATGGCACCCAGCGACACCAGCAGTAAAGACGGCGGTTCCACCCCGGAAAGAACCTCTGGCCCGGACGGCACGTCGGCGCACCTCCCCGGTGAGCCGTCCGGGCCCGGAACCCACCCCGTGGACGAGTTGCTGCCCCCGGTGAAGCTCTTCTCCACCGGACTCCAGCACGTCGCCGCGATGTACGCGGGGGTCGTCGCACCCCCGCTCATCGTCGGCGCCGGCGTCGGGCTCTCCCCCGCCGAACTCGCCCTGCTCATCTCGGCCAGCCTGTTCACCGCCGGACTGGCCACCCTGCTCCAGACCCTCGGCATCTGGAAGATCGGCGCGCGACTGCCGTTCGTCAACGGCGTCTCCTTCGCGGGAGTCGCGCCCATGATCGCCATAGCCAAGGAGCACAGCCCGAAGGACGCCCTCCCGGTGATCTTCGGAGCGGTGATCGTCGCGGGGATCCTGTGCTTCCTCGCGGCACCGTACTTCTGCAAGCTCATCCGGTTCTTCCCCCCGGTCGTGCAGGGCACCGTGATCACCCTCATCGGGGTGTCCCTGCTTCCGGTGGCGGTCAACTGGGCGCGCGGCGGCTCGCCGGGCGCCCCCGGATACGGCTCCATGCGGGCCGTCGGGCTCGCCGCGATCACCCTCGTCGCGGTGGTGCTCTGCAACCGGCTGCTGCGCGGCTTCTGGCAGCAGCTCTCGTTGCTCATCGGCCTGGCGCTCGGCACCCTGATCGCCTTCCCGCTGGGCCTGGCCGACTTCGGCGCGGTCAAGGACGCGAAGGTCTTCGCGCTCCCCTCCCCGTTCCACTTCGGCGCGCCCGTCTTCGACGCCGCCGCGATCGTCTCGATGTGCATCGTCATGGTGGTCGCCATGACCGAGTCCACCGCCGACATGCTCGCCCTGGGCAAGATCGTCGAGCGCGAGGCCGACGAACCCACGCTCGCCGCCGGCCTGCGGGCCGACGGACTGGCCACCGCGCTCAGCCCCGTCTTCAACGGCTTCGCCGCCAGCGCCTTCGCCCAGAACATCGGGCTGGTGGCGCTGACCAAGATCCGCAGCCGCTTCGTGGTCGCGGCCGGCGGCGGCATCCTGATCCTGCTCGGGCTCTTCCCCGTGCTCGGGTCGCTCGTCTCCCTGGTACCGCAGCCCGTCCTGGGCGGCGCCGGGATCGTGCTCTTCGGCACCGTCGCGGCGAGTGGCATCCGCACCCTCGCGGAGGCTGGGATGGAGTCCAGCTCGAACACCATCCTGGTGTCCGTGTCGCTCGGCGTCGGCATCATCCCCATCGCGGTGCCGACCTTCTACGACTCCTTCCCGGAGGCCGTCCGGACCCTGATGCACTCCGGGATCTCGGTCGGCTGCGTGATGGCCGTCCTGCTCAACCTGCTCTTCCACCACGTCGGAGCCGCCCGCCGGACCAGATCCGGCAAGACCTCCGGCGCGACGGTGCCGACGGCGACACCGTCCTGACCGGCCCGGGAGGGGCGCACGCCGCGCGGCGAACGCCCCTCCCGGCCCTCCCCCATAGGAGTGACACCATGGCAGTCCAGCCCCCACCCGCCGACCAGCGGATCGTCATCGAGAACGTCGCGATCGCCACCGTCGACGCCGACGACACCGAGTACGCCCGCGGCCACGTGGTCGTCCTCGGCAGCACGATCGAGTCGGTCGGCGACGGACCCGCCCCGCAGTGGCTGGACAACGTGGTGCGCCGGATCAACGGCGAGGGCCACCTGATCACCCCCGGCCTGGTCAACACCCACCACCACTTCTACCAGTGGATCACCCGCGGCCTCGCCCAGGACGACATCCTCTTCGACTGGCTCGTCGCCCTCTACCCGACCTGGGCCCGGATCGACGAGAAGCTCGTCCACGCCGCCAGCCAGGGCTCCGCCGCCGCCCTCCTCAAGTCCGGCTGCACCACCGCCTCCGACCACCACTACGTCTTCCCCAAGGACGGCGGCGACGTCCTCGGCGCCTCCATCGAGGCCGTCCGGGAACTCGGCCTGCGGTTCACGGCGCTGCGCGGCTCCATGGACCGCGGCAAGAAGGACGGCGGCCTCCCGCCGGACCACGCGGTCGAGGAGCTCGACGACATCCTCACCGCCTCCGAGGCCGCCGTGGACACCTACCACGACTCCTCCTTCGGCTCGATGCTGCACATCGCCATCGCGCCCTGCTCGCCGTTCTCGGTCTCCACCGACCTGCTCCGCCAGTCCGCCGAACTCGCCCGCCGCAAGGGCGTCCGGCTGCACACCCACGGCTCGGAGACCGCCGAGGAGGAGCAGTTCTGCAAGGAACTGTTCGGCATGGGCCCGACCGACTACTTCGAGTCCGTCGGCTGGCTCGGCGAGGACGTCTGGATGGCGCACTGCGTCCACATGAACGACTCCGACATCGCCAAGTTCGCCGAGACCGGCACCGGCGTGGCCCACTGCCCCTCCTCCAACGCCCGGCTGGCCGCCGGGATCGCCCGCGTCCCCGACATGCTCAGGGCCGGCGTCCCGGTCGGCCTCGGCGTCGACGGCACCGCCTCCAACGAGTCCGGCGAACTCGGCACCGAGCTGCGCAACGCCCTGCTGATCAACCGTCTGCACGGGTCCCCGGCCGCCCTCACCGGCCGCCAGGCGCTGCGGCTGGGCACCATGGGCGGCGCCCGGGTGCTCGGCCGCCAGGACGAGATCGGCTCGATCGAGGTCGGCAAGCTCGCCGACCTCGCGCTGTGGAAGATCGACGGTGTCCTGCACTCCTCCATCGCCGACCCGGTCGCCGCCCTCACCTTCGGCGCCCTGCCGCCGCTGGCCGTGCTGTTCGTCAACGGCAACGCCGTCGTCGAGAAGGGCCAGCTGACCACCGTCGACGAGGACCGGATCGCCCGCGCCTGCGCCCGCGCCGCCAAGGAGCTCGCCGCCCGGCCGCTCTGACGCCCCGCTCCTCCTCCACCCCTGAACTCCGGGCCGCCCAGGGACGGTGCGTGACCCGGACTCCGCAACCCGGCCTTCCCGGCCGGCGCGCGGACCGCAGCCCCGGGCCCACGGCGAGGGTCCGGGGCTGCGGCGTGCCCGGGGGCGGGTGACGAGTGACGGATAACAGCGAACAGATGACAGCTGACGAAAGTTGTCATCTGTTATCTGTTCGCTGAAATCTGTTCGCCGTGATTCGCTTGCTGTGATCCGTTCGCCGTGGTGCGTCCGCCGCTACGCGCCCGGTCTCAGGCGGTGCGCCCGAGCGAGCCGAGGTAGGCGCGCCAGCCCCCGTGGTGGGTGATCTCGCGGTGCACCCCCCGCTCCACCTCGCCGCGGGCGAGCAGCATCGACAGGCAGGCGGAGCCGTCGTCGAGCTTGATGACGCCGAGCTCCAACTCCCGCGGCTCGCCGGGGAGGATGACGTCGCGCAGGTGCTCCAGGGTGATCTCGTAGAGCTCGCCCTCGATGGCGGTGTCGACCGCCGGATCGGCGAGCAGGCCCGGGCAGACGTCGTCGATCGAGAAGAAGCGGTAGCCGGGGGCCGTCCGGGCCGGGCCGACCAGCGAGTCGGCGACCTTGGCGTGGAACGGTCCGCCGACCATGGCCTGGCCGTTGAAGAAGATGCGGGGCACGGTTGAACTCCTTACCGGGTACCGGGAAAAAGCCGTTCCGCACGGCGACGAGAGGACAGGTGGAATCGTCGCCGTACGGAACGGAGCAATGGGCCGGCGGGACCGCTACAGCCTGGCAGGCGGCAGCGGCGGCGCCGGCGGCGGATGGATTGGGACTCAGCCCAGCAGGGGAAGCGCGGGGAGGGTCAGGAAGTCCGCGAACTCCTCGGCCAGGGCGACCTGTTCGAAGAGCTGGGCGGCCTCGCGCCAGCGGCCGCCGGCGTACGCGTCCGCACCCAGCTCGGCCAGGAGTTCGGCCAACTCCGCGGCGACCAGGGCGCGGACGAGGTCCGCGGTGGCCTTCTCACCGGTGTCGGACAGGACGACGCCGTTGTGGATCCACTGCCAGATCTGCGAGCGGGAGATCTCCGCGGTGGCGGCGTCCTCCATCATGTTGAAGATGCCGACCGCACCGAGGCCGCGCAGCCAGGCCTCGATGTAGCGGATGCCGACCTGGACGGCGTTGTGCAGCCCCGCGTGGGTGCAGCTGCCGTCGGCGCCGGCGATGTCGAGCAGCTGGGTCGCGGTGACCGGCTCGGAGGGCCCGGGGTGGTCCTTCTGGTGGGGGCGCTCGCCGAGCACCGCGTCGAAGGAGGCGCGGGCGACCGGCACCAGGTCCGGGTGGGCGACCCAGGAGCCGTCGAAGCCGTTGCCGGCCTCGCGATCCTTGTCCGCCTTGACCTTCTCCAGGGCGGCGGCGTTGACCTCCGGGTCCCTGCGGCTGGGGATGAACGCGGCCATGCCGCCGATCGCGTGGGCGCCGCGCTTGTGGCAGGTCTGCACCAGCAGGCGGGTGTAGGCGGCCATGAACGGCGAGGCCATGGTGACGCTGTTGCGGTCCGGCAGGACGTACTGCTCGCCGGCGTCGCGGAAGTTCTTGACGATCGAGAACAGGTAGTCCCAGCGCCCGGCGTTGAGGCCGGCCGCGTGGTCGCGCAGCTCGTAGAGGATCTCGTCCATCTCGAACGCGGCGGTGATGGTCTCGATCAGCACGGTGGCGCGGACGGTGCCGTGCGGGATGCCGAGCGCGGCCTGGGCGTGGGTGAACACGTCGTTCCAGAGCCGGGCTTCGAGGTGGCTCTCGGTCTTCGGCAGGTAGAAGTACGGGCCGGAGTTGGGGTCCTCGGCGCCCTTGGCGAGCAGCCGGGCGGCGTTGTGGAAGAAGTACAGGCCGAAGTCGAGGAAGGCTCCGGCGACCGGGGCGCCGTCGACGAGCAGGTGGTTCTCGTCCAGGTGCCAGCCGCGCGGGCGGACCACGACGGTGGCGAGTTCGGCGGCGGGCTTGAGGGCGTACGCCTTTCCGGCGGAGGTGGTGAAGTCGATCCGGCCCTCGAAGGCGTCGATCAGGTTGATCTGGCCGCTGACCACGTTCTCCCAGGTCGGGGAGGTGGCGTCCTCGAAGTCGGCGAGCCAGATCCGCGCGCCGGAGTTGAGGGCGTTGATGACCATCTTGCGGTCGGTGGGACCGGTGATCTCGACCCGGCGGTCCTGGAGCGCGCGGGGCGCCTCGGCGACCTTCCAGTCGGCGGCCCGGACGTCGGCGGTGTCGGGGAGGAAGTCCAGCGTGCCGGCTCTGGCGATCTCCGCCCGGCGGGCCTTCCGCCCGGCCAGGAGCTCCTGTCGGCGCCCTTCGAAAGCGCGATGGAGGCCGACGACGAAGGCGACCGCCTCCGGAGTGAGCACCTCCTCCGCCCGGTGAACGCGCGGACCGGCGACAGTGACGACCGGAGCAGCGGGGGAGGCGCCGACGGGTCCCTGTTCTGTAGCCATGGGCAGGACACTCCTAAGCGGTTGAGCCTGGCGAAGGGAGCTCCGGTGGGAACTTCCTTGATCGGAACCCACCTGTCGGCGGGTTCGATTCTGTAAGGTGGAGACTAGTTTCCGCGATACAGAATTTCAACGGTTTGTTGATGTGATCGCCGGGACTCTACTCCTCCCCGACAGCGAAGGGAACGCCGGTGGTTTCGACCCCCGACACAGCATCGACGACCAGCCCGGACCGCGCGACCGGCGGCGTGCAGTCCGTCGAGCGCGCCTTCCAACTCCTGGAGGCGCTGGCCGACTCCGGCGGCGTGGCCACCCTCAGCGAGCTCTCCGCCAGCTCCGGCCTGCCGATGCCGACCATCCACCGCCTGGTTCGTACCCTCGTCCAGCAGGGCTATGTACGCCAGGACACCGCGCGTCGCTACACCCTCGGCCCCCGGCTGATCCGCCTCGGCGAGACGGCCGGCCGGCTGCTCGGCAGCTGGGCCCGCCCCTACCTGGCCGAACTCATGGAGGCCACCGGCGAGACCGCCAACCTGGCGGTGCTGGAGGGCGGCGAGGTGGTGTACGTCGGGCAGGTGCAGTCGCGGCGCTCGATGCGGATGTTCACCGAGGTCGGCCGACGGGTGCAGCCGCACTGCACGGGCGTCGGCAAGGCGCTGCTGGCCCAGCTCCCCGAGGACGAGGCGCGCGCCGTCCTGGGCCCCAACCCGCTGCCCGCGCACACCGAGTACACCGTCACCGACCCGCAGGAGCTGCTGCACCAGCTCGCCGAGGCGCGCGAGCGCGGCTACGTGGTCGACGACCAGGAGCAGGAGATCGGCGTCCGCTGCATCGCGCTCGCCGTACCGGGCGCGCCGACGCCCACCGCCCTGTCGGTGTCCGGCCCGGAGGCCCGCATCCGGGCCCTGGAGGAGCAGGCCGGCACGTCCTCGCTGGTGCCGGTGATGCACCACATCGCGACCCGGCTGGGGCAGGTCCTCGCACCCTGACCCGTCGCCACCGCCCGCTTCACGCACGGGAAGTCGATCCGGTCGACTTCCCGTACGTACGCTCCCCCGTTCGGGCGGACGCCGAGCGGGTTGCACCGGCCCCCGGCGCAGGCTCCGCCACCCTGGTGCGGACGCGGCCCGCAGCGGCGCGGGCGGCCGGGGCCCCGGGACAGGGTGGACGACGATGACGTACAGGCGTTCGACAATGCGAGGCGGGTCCGGGCAGGGCGGGTCCGGGCGGGGCGGGTCCGGGCGGGGCGGGTCCGGGCAGGCCAGCAGGCTCTGCGGATTCCGCGCGGCCTCGCTCGTCGCCGCGATGGCGGCCGGCTGTTCGGTGGCGACGCTGACCGCCGGCCCGTCCTGGGCGCTGCGGCGGCCCGAGCCCCGGCCGGCGGTGGACACGGCAGCCCCCACGGCGTCCCGCTCCGATCTGGAGGTGGTCCGGCTCGACCCGGACGCCGCCCCGCCCGGCGGCACCACCACCGTCCACGCCTTCATCGCCAACCGCGGCCCGGACACCACCGCCGCACCGTTCACCGTGCTGGTGACGCTGCCTCCCGGGGTCTCCCCAGTGGGCCCGTACTTCCCCGAGGACTGCGAGGTGCGGCTCAACGGCCGACAGGTGCGCTGTGTCTTCCCGGCCGGACTGCCCCCGCTGCGCAGCGCGACCGCGCTGGTACCGGTGCGCCTCTCCCCGGACCTGCGGATCGGCAAGCTCACCGGCGGCTCGGTCGCGGTGCGCGGCGTGGACGACCCGGACGAGGGGAACAACCGGCAGCCGTTCGACATCACGGTGGTCGAGACGGCTCCCGGTTCCTGACCCGGAAGCCCCGAAGGCCCTACCGGTACACGCGGACGTAGTCGGCGGCGAAGGTGATCGGGGCGGTGCCCTGCGGCGCCGGGTGGTACTTCCCCGCGCCGACCGACAGGTTGAGGATCAGGTACGCCGACCAGTTGGCGCCGACGCCCTTGCCGTCCGAGAACACCTTGGCGCCGTTGACGTACCAGTCCACCGAGGTGGCGCCGTAATAGGTGCCGATGGTCACCCACTGGTCCTTCGCGACGGCGCCGGCGTCGGTGTAGTACTTGGGGTTGCCGGGGTTGACGTGGTTGGTCAGCTCCAGCAGGTTCGGGTTGTCGGGGTGGTACTCGAAGGAGTCGACCTCCCCGTTGCCGTTCTTCCAGGTCCAGAAGGCCGGCCAGGCGCCGGAGCCGGACGGCAGCTTGACCCGGGTCTCGGCGTAGTCGCCGGTCCTGACCTGGAAGCCCTCGCTGGAGCCCTCGGTGGTCAGGAAGCCGGTGTTCCAGGCCTGCTTGCCGTTCTCCAGCGTGGTGGTGCCGGGCGCGGCGGTGAAGGTGGCGACCCCGTTGGCGACGCTGACGTTGTTCTTGTTCAGCAGGTCGAGCTTGTTGTCGTCCGGGTTGTGGTTGCCGTACTTGTACGCGGTGCTCTTGTCGCCGACCCAGCGCGAGCCCCAGCTGATCGGGCCGTTGAACTCGTCGGACCAGGTCAGCGACTTGCCGGCGACCGGGGATGCGGGGGTGCCGGCCGACGGGCTGGCGGTGGCGCTCGGGCTGCTCGGGCTGCTCGGGCTGCTCGGGCTGCTCGTCGGGGTCGGCTTCGCGGTGGGGGTCGCCGTCGGGGTCGGGGTCGCCGTCGGGGTCGGGGCGGGAGTCGGCTTCGTGGTGGGCGTCGGGGTCGGGGGCGGAGTCGGCGCCGGAGTGCTGGAGACCACCAGTTGCTGCGAGGCCAGGTTGTGCCAGGTCCCGCCGAGGTCCTGCCAGAAGCCGAACTGGGTGTACGTCCCGGCCGGCAGGGCGCGTGCGCCGCTGGTGAAGGACAGGCCGCTCGGGCAGATCTGCACATTGGAGGCGTTGCCCGGGAAGTCGAGGTTCGCACCGGCCGCGTTCCGGACGCCCACGCCGACGGTCTTCGCGGTGAAGCAGGCCGAGGAGTGGAGGGTCAGCGAGGCGGTGGCGGCCTGGTTGGCGACCATGGTCGCCGGGGCGAGCCGGTCCTGGGTGACGGTCGGGGCGGTGGCGGCCTGGGCGCCGGAGACGGCCGGCAGGCCGAGCAGTCCGGCGCCGGTGACGGCGAGCGCTCCGGTGACGGCGAGGGTGGCGTTGCGGCCCCGGCGGGAGGGGCGGGCGTGGCGCGGCGCGCGGCGCCGGGCAGGCTGGTGCATGGCAGTGTCCTCTGCGACGCCTGCGAGGTGAGCTGTCGGATTCGGGCGGAGGCAGCCCGGCCGCCGGTGGAAGCGGCTTCACCCCTAGCCACGGCCCGCACGCGGGAGCGTACGGGCCGGGCGCTGACCTTGGTTCCCCCGCTCCCGTCCGCTGTGGTGCTCGGTTGCCGGCCGGCGGGTGGACAGGACTCGGCGTCCCGGCGGCGGGGGTCCGCGAGGGCGGACGACGGTTGCAGGCTAGGCGGGCCGTCCGTGAACGGACAACCTGCTCGGGCCGGTTGTCGCACAGGTCACAGCGGTGTCGATCAACGACGCTGCGTGGTGGATCAGTTGGGACGGATCAGCGGAGCCGTCGAGCTGCCGAACGACGAATCGGCGAATCGGCGGGTCACGGGTCCACGGGTCCACGGGTCCACGGGTCAAGCGAGCCAGTTGTCGACCTGGCTCTCGGCCTCCGGCGCCCAGGCGAGTTCCAGGTGGTTGAGGCCGGTGAGCAGCCGGGTGCCGCCGATCGTCGCGATGCCGGTGGTGTCCAGGGCGCTCGCGGTGAACACGATGCCGTCGCTGGGCCCCCGGTTCTCGTTGAGCACGCCCGGGATGTCGGCGGACCCGCCCGCGAGCAGATAGGTGCGCACCGACGCGGGGACGCCCGCCTGTTGCAGCGGCGCGATCAGCGAACCGGCGTCGATCGCCGCCTGGATGCCCTGGCCGGAGGTGTAGAAGCCCTGGCCGCCGTAGTAGGTGGTCCACCAGTCCTGGGCGGTGCCGTCCACCCCGTACCGGCCGTCCCAGCGGGCGAGCAGCTGGCGCTGGCCCGGGTAGCAGTCGTAGCCGCCGGTGGGCAGCACGCCGAGGCAGGGCTGCGCCGTGTAGGTGCCGTAGCAGGTCATGTAGAGGTGCGGGGACGGCGCGTTGGCGGTGCCGCCGCAGGCCGGCCAGCTCGCGAGGTCGAACGACCAGCCGTGCGCGTACACGTAGTCGAGCCCGCCGTTCGGGCCCCCGAGGGTGATCAGGCGGCGCACGTCGCCCGCGTAGGCCCGCCCCCAGGACGGGCGCACCGAGGACACGTACGCCCGGGCGGCGACCTCGCCCTTGCTCCAGGCCACCACGTCCACCTGGGGGACGCCGAGGCGGGCCCGGATCAGCGCGACGGCGTCGCCGACGGCCTGCGCCTGGAGCAGGTTGTCGCCCTGCTTGTGGGCGAAGCCGATGGCGAACACCCGGTGGCCGGTGCCGACGAGGTACTGGGCGAGGCCGGTGGACGGGCAGGCGGAGGCACCGCAGGTGCCGCTCTCCCCCGGGTTCGCCCAGGCGCGGTCGGCGTTGTCGTTGGCGCCGTGGACCAGCAGCACGGGGGTCGGACGGCTGCCGGTGTCCCAGCCGGTCGCCGAGTACAGCAGGAAGCGGCTGGAGGAGGGCTGGCCGGTGCCGCCGAAGTACGTCCGGCGGGCGCCGTCCTGGTCGCCGCGGCCGTCGGCCGGGTACTGCTCGGTACGGAAGCCGGGGGTGGTGTCGAGGTAGCGCTCGACCTTGGCCCAGCCGTTGCCGGGGGCGGGGAAGGCGGCTTCGAGGGCGAGCGGGGCGGTGGCCGCCTGGGCGGCGGTCTGGGCAGTGGCGGTCTGGGCGACGGTGGCCTGGGCGGGAGTGGGGGTGCCGAGGAGCAGCGCGGCGAGGGTGAGCAGGAGGGCGGACAACGCGGTGGGGGTGCGTCTGACGGCGGTGGGGGTGTGCCGCACGGGAGTGGGGGTGCGTCTCATGGGAGTGGGGGTGCGTCTCATGGGGGTGGACGGTAGGACCGGCCGCCGGCGGGCGCCCAGGTGCCCGCCGCACACCGCGCCGGCCTGCGCGGTGGCGGCCGGTGCCGTGGCGCACCGTCCACGGGTGCGCCCACCCGGCTCACCGGGTCGGATAAATTGGAGGTCCGACATCTTCCGCAGTGCACAAGACCGCCGTGCACGGCCCCACAGGAACGAGGTACCGCCCCACCATGACCGCGCCCCTGCCCGCCTTCGCCGGCCGCACCTACCTCTTCCGGGCCGACAACGGCGCGGCCTTCCGCAACACCTACTCGGCCGACGGCAGGCGGCTGCGCTGGGAGGGCCTCGGCGAGTCGGCGGGCCAGTGGGAGGACGTGCGGCTGCACGTCGCCGAGGTGGCGCCGGAGATCTACTTCATCAGCTGGACCGAGGAGAGCGGGATCACCGTCAGCCACGTGATGGACCTCGGCCGGCTGACGGTGCGCGCCTTCTGGACGTACGAGGGCGAGGGCGGCCGGGTCGGCGAGCTGCACACCGGGACGCTGGAGCGGGTGGCCTGAGCCTCACCGCCCCCGCGCCCCCTCGCTGTCCGTCGGCTTACTCAGGCCGTCTGAGCAGACTGCCTGCTCAGACGGTCTGCTCAGGCGGCCTGGTTCGGGACCTTGAGGTGCTGGGACAGCCACTCCAGCGAGGACGGCAGCAGCGCGCTCCAGGTCTCGAAGTTGTGGCCGCCGTTCTCCAACATGCTGTAGGAGACCTTCATCGGGGACTGCACGGCGTCGACGAAGGCCTCGGTGTCGCGCCGGTAGTCGCCGTCGCCCTTCTTGGTGCCGGCCAGCAGCACGGACACCTTGGGCTGCGGCAGGTTCTTCAACCGCCACATCAGGTTGGCCTCGTCACGACGCTGCTTGCTGCCGCCGAACAGGTCGCCCGTGGTCGGGTCGTCGGCGGCGTCGTAGTAGGCGGAGAGCGCGACGGCGGTCGGAAAGACGTCCGGGTGGCGCATGGCCAGCTTGAGGGCGCAGTAGCCGCCGGTCGAGTTGCCCATGAAGGCCCAGGCCTGCGGGTCGGAGGAGACCCGGAAGCTCGCCTGGATCGCTGAGGGGACGTCCTTGGTGAAGTACGTGTCGGACTGCGCGCCGCCCGGGATGTCCTCGCACTCGGTGTCCTGCGGCAGGGCCGGCGAGGGGCGCATCAGCACCATGACGGTCGGCTGCATCTTGCCGTCCTGGAGCAACTTGAGCGCTGCGCCCGGGTAGTTGAACCGGGTGATCAGGTTCTCGGCGATCCCGGGGAAGCCGGTGCTGACGATCACCGCCGGGAACTGCCGCTGCGCGTACTCCGGTTGGAAGTACTGCGGCGGCAGGAAGACGTACCCCTCGGTGGACAGCCGGCTGGCCGCGCCGTCGATCCGCACCTTGCGGATCTCACCGGACTGGCTGGGCTCGCGGCCCATCGCGCCGCCGCCCTTGACGGAGGCGTGGCCGATCGTCTCCACGAGCAGCCGGCCGGACGCGTCCGCCTTGTTGTGGATCACCACCGGGCCGGTGTCACCGGTGCCCAGCAGGTCGTCCCAACTGCTGTAGAAGGCGAAGTAGTTGTTCGCCACCAGGCCGAGCGCGGCCAGCACCGCGAGCTGGGTGGCGAGCAGGGAGCCGATCCGGCCGAGCACCGCCTGCCAGGTCTGCTTGGCGAGTCTTGGCCACAGCCAGACCGTGCCGGCCGTCATCACGACGGCGATCAATACGGCCAGCGCCAACACCTTGTGGCTCGTCAGACCCATGTCCTACTTGCTCCCACGCCTCGAACTCCCCGCCCCCTCCGTCCAGGACATCCGAGGTGGTCACCCCGGTTCCCCCACCGGGGCGCGCGATCACCCACCCTAACGGGGCCGGGGAGGAGGAACAGATGACAGATGACAGCCGACAGATAACAGATAACAGATAACAGATAACGAAATCTGTCAGCTGTTATCTGTCACCTGTTCGCGGCCGGGCGGGCCCAGCCCTCCCGCCCGTAGAGCCGCAGCCCCGCCGTGAGTTCGCGCATGCAGCGCGCACCGAGCTCCCGCGGGGAGCCCGGGCCGGTCGTGGGCGCGTCCGAGGCGGCCCATTCCTCCAGCGCGACCCGGATCGCGGCCGTCGCCGCAGCGGCGGCCAGTCGGATCTCCAGCGGGTCGGTGCCGCCCGGGCAACGCGCCGCGAGGACCGCCCGCAGCCGCTCCTCGGAGTCGGCGTGGACGCGCTGCCACGTGCCGTCGAGGCGCGGGTCGCGCAGCAGGCTTCGCGTCCACTCCATCGCCTCGACCGCCTCCTCGTCGGGCGGGGTCAGCGAGGCGACCGCCGAGCGCTCCAGAGCCTCGCGCAGCGGCAGATCGGCCGGGGTCTCGGCGAGCTGGTCGACCCAGCGACGCCCACCGGCCGCCAGCAGCGGCGCGACGGCGTCCTCCTTGACGGAGAAGTACCGGTAGAAGGTGCGCAGCGAGATGCCGGCCGCGAGGGCGATCTCCTCGGCGGTGGTCGCCTCGGCCCCGCGCTCGGCGAAGAGTGCGGCGGCGGTACGGGCGATGTCCAGCCGGGTGGCGTCGCGGCGGCGTTGATTCAGGGTGGGGCGTCCGGTCACAGGGTCAGCGTACGCGGGCCGGTGCCACTGTGGCGCGTTGCGCCGAAGTGACACCCAGAGGACTTATTGGCACGTTATGCCATTAAGGCGTACCGTGCCTCTTGAGGTCGAGAGGCCACGAACGAACGAACGGAGTACCACCATGGAGCGCTTCAGCGGACGGAACGTCCTGATCACCGGCGGCGGCTCTGGCATCGGCCAGGCCACCGTGCACCGGATCCTCGCCGAGGGAGGGAAGGTCGTCGCCGTCGACGTCGACGAGGACGGCCTGAAGGCGACCCTGGACCGCGCGACCGCCGACGGCACCGCGGACCGCCTGGCCATCCAGGTCCTGGACATCTCGGACGAGGCGGCCGTCGTCACCGGCGTCGCGGCGGCGATCACGGACCTCGGCGGGCTGGACGCCCTGGTCAACGCGGCCGGCATCCTCCGCTCCTCGCACACCCACGAGACCAGCCTGGAGTTCTGGAACAAGCTCCTCGCGGTCAACCTGACCGGCACCTTCCTGATGACCCGCGAGGCGCTCCCCGCGCTGCTCGCGGGCGGCAGGGGCGTGGTGGTCAACTTCAGCTCCACCTCGGCGAGCTTCGCCCACCCCTACATGGCCGCGTACGCCGCGACCAAGGGCGGCATCCAGTCCTTCACCCACGCCATCGCCTCCGAGTACGCGAAGCAGGGCCTGCGTGCGGTCTGCGTCGCGCCGGGCAGCATCGACAGCGGCATGACCCACAACCCCGGGCTGCCCGCCGACGCCGACTTCAGCCTGCTCGCCAAGCTCGCCCCGGCCCTCGGCCAGGGCTTCGCGGGTCCGGAGACGGTGGCCGGGGTGATCGCGATGCTGGCCTCCGACGACGGCGCGTTCGTCACCGGCACCGAGCTCCGCATCGACGGCGGCACTCACATGTGAGCCGCCCGACGGCGGGGCCGGGCTCGTGACGGCCGCCCGGGTCAGCCGAGGCCACCGTTGCGGGCCGCGGCGAGAACGGCGGCGGCGGCTCGGTCGGCGGTGTCGCCGTCCACCCGCTCGGCCGTGATCAGGACCCGGAAGTACAACGGCGCGGCGAGGTTCTTGATGACCTCGGCCGGGTCGGTGCCGGGTGGCAGCTGCTCGCCTTCGGCGCGTTCGCGGCCGTCGAGCGGGTGGCGGGGTGGATCGGCGGGTGACCGGCCCGCCCGGCCGTCAGCTGCAACCGTCAGCGCAGCGGCTTCGCCATCACGAGCTCCCGGGCGACCCCGCCGGCGAGCGGCCCGCCGGGCCCGCCGGGCTCGGTGAGCGCGGTGAGTGCGGTGAGCTCGGTGAAGCCGTGCCGGCGGTAGAGCGTGATCGCGGGTTCGTTGCCGGGGAGCACCGCGAGGCGCAGCGTGCTGCCGCCGGATGCGCGGGCCCAGCGCTCGACCTCCTCCAACAGGCGGTCGGCGACGCCCCTGCCGCGTGCCTCCGGCCCGACCCACACCGAGCGCAACTCCCGTACGCCGCCGGCTCCGGGGAGACCGTCCGCCAGGCCGACGGGCGTGGCGTCCGGACCGTCCGGACCGTCCAGCAGCGCCGCAACGTGGTGGGCGCCCGGAAGGTGCAACCGGGCGCGCCACCGTTCCTCGCCGCCGTGGTGCCAGTCCGCCAGGCGGGCCTTGAAGGCGTGCGGCGCGTCGGAGAGGGCGGCGAGGCGCAGGTCGCGCCAGAGCGGCCAGTCGTCGGTCGTGAGGATGCGCAGGGTCACCATGGCCGTCACGGTAGGGCGTGGGCGGCGGGCCTTCACCGAGGACCCGGGTTCGGCCTGCGGCCGGTCGAGACCGGGGCGGGCCGAGCGGGAACGGTTCAGGGCGTGCGCCACTCGGTGGCGAAGGCGGCGGCCGGGTTGGCGGTGAGGAGGAGGCCGGGCAGTTCGGGGCCGAAGGTGCGGGCGAGCCGTGGGGCGAGGTCGTCGAGCAGTGCGGTCGGGCCGTCGGCCCGACGGGCGGTGCGGGTGGTGGTGTCGGCGCCGAGGAGGAGGCGGGAGGCGTGGCCGGCCTCGACGAGGTCGGCGATGACGTCGAAGGCCTGGTGGTCGGCCGGGTGGCCGGCCCGGGAGGGGCTGTCCAGCGCGAAGTAGACGCCTTCCGCGGCGAGTTCGCGGTGCACCCGCACATCCGGCAGCCGGGTGAGGTGACCGAGGATGATCCGGTGGGGCGGGACGCCGTGTCGAACGTGCAGCCGGTTCAGGACGAGGTGCGGGTCGGCTCGGGGTTCGAGGTGGACGGCGATCGGGGCACCGGTGGCGTGGTGCGCGTCGGCGGCCGCGGCCATCACCCGGCGGGTGTGCGCCGTGATGGCCCCGGGGTCGCAGGCGATCTTGATCAGGCCCGCCCGGACGGCCTCGGGCGACGCGGGTGCTTCGGGGACCTCGGCGGCTACGGGGGCCTCGGCTGCTACGGGCGGTCCAGGCAACTCGGTGGCCGGTTCGGCCGTCAGCCCGGTGGTGAGTTCGGCGGTGAAGCGTTCGGCCAGCCCGTCGTACACGGCAGGGAGGGTGTCCGGGTCGTAGTGGGCCGCCTGGTGCAGGCCGGTGGCGGCGACGACGTGGACTCCGGTCGCACGGGAGAGCTTCGCGAGGGAGTCCGCCCCGCGACCCATGCCGTACGGGGTCCACTGGACGAACGACCGTCCGCCGGCCGCCGCGAAGGCGCGCAGGACACCCTCGGCGGCGGCCGGGTCGTCCAGTTCCTCGCCGGGGAGCAGGGGGCTGCGGATGAAGAGGTGGTCGTGGGAGTCGGTGGCACCGAGTTCCGCGGGGTCGAGGTCGCCGAGAACGGTACGGATCGTGGGGGTCATGCCCGGTCCGCCTCGGTCGGGGTTGCGGGGGTCGGGGATACGGGGGTCGGGGACGTCTCGGTCGGGGATACCTCGGCGAAGGTGTCGGTGGCGACCCGCAGGCCGGCCAGAGCCTTGGGGACGCCGACGTAGGGGGCGAGGTGGACGATGACCTCGGTGATCTCCTCCCTGGTCAGGCCGATCCGCAGACTGTTGCGGACGTGATCGGCGAGCTGCGGCTCCACGCCGCCGAGGGCGGTGAGCGCGGCCAGGTTGGCCACCTGCCGGTCGCGCAGGGCGAGACCGGGGCGCTGGTAGGTGCCGCCGAAGAGACTGGTGACGATCCAGTCGGGGAAACCGGGTGCGAGACCGTCCAGGCCGCCGAGGGTCGCGGCGGCGACCGGGCCGGCGAGGTCGGCGAGCAGGGCGTAGCCGGCTTCGCGGTCGAGCGGCGCGGGGGTCAGGTCGGCCGGTGTCATCGGGGCGGGGGGTGGGACGGCGGGCGCGGTCGCGGGGGTGACGGGGGCGGTCGCGGAGGCGGGCGTGGGGCTGGTCATGGGAGTGGCGAAACCTTTCACCAGTGCCGGCCGCCAGGCAGCCGGTCGAGTTCGGGACGGGACAGGTGCAGCACCTGGTAGCGGCTGCCCGGCACGTCGTCCGGGGCCGGGCCGTGCCAGAGGGCGAAGCGGACCAGTTCCCAGCGGCTCGGGTCCACCGCGACGGCGGCGGTGTGCAGAGCGGGGTGCGCGGGGAACTCGGCGAGGGCCCGTTCGACCGCCTCGGCGGGATCGTCGGACTCGGGGAGCCTGACGGTGTGGCGGGTAGCCGTGGTCGCGGTCGTGGTCACGGTCGTGGTCACGGTCGAGGTCGAGGTCGAGGTCGAGGTCGCCGGAGCATCCGGCACGGCGCCGTGGGCCAGACCGGCGCCGAGCCAGTGACGGACGACCGGGCGGCCGAAGTCGGCGCTCAGGCCGCGGAAGCCCGGTCCCCAGAGGAAGCTGTTCATGCCCTCGACGGTGCGCCAGAGGTAGAACGGCGCGTACTGGTTGACGGGCGACCCGTCGCGGCCCCGCTCACGGACCAGGTACGCCTTGAGCCCGAGGCCCGGGTGCGCGTCGAGCAGATGGCCCTTGTCGGCGACGCGCTTGCGGATGATCCCCAGGTCGTAGTCGGCGGGGAGGGTGATCTCGTACTGCATGGCGTGCACGGCGGGTCTCCTCGGTCGGATCGTCGAGCGGGCGTCGCTCGGCCAGTCGGTCACGCGCTCGGTCACGCGGTCACTCGGTCACTCGGTCAGTCGGTCACGCGGCCGCTCAGCCGTGCGAGGCGCGGGTCAGGCGGTGCGTTGGGCGGCGAGCAGGCCGAGGGCGCCGCGTACGGCCTGATCAAAGGGCTCGGCCCGGCCGGCCGCGCGGGCCAGAACGTAGCCGCCCTGGACGACGGCGACCACGGCAGCGGCGGTGTCGGCCGGGTCGACACCGGGGGCGAGCTCGCCCGCCGCCTGGCCCTCGGCCACCAACTCGGCGATCCGGGCGCGCAGCCAGTCGAAGGTCTCCTCGACGGGGGCGCGCAGTTCGGGGTCGGCGATGACGTCCGGGTCCTGGGCCATCCGGCCGATCCGGCAGCCGCGCAGCACGTCGCGGTCGCGGCGCAGGTAGGCGGCGATGCGGTCGTACGCGCTGCCGGGGGCGGACAGGTCGGCGGCGGCGACTCCCCGCAGCTGCTCGGCACTGCGGCGCAGCGCGGCGGCGGCGAGGTCGGGCTTGCCGGCGAAGTGGTGGTACATGCTGCCCTGGCCGACGCCGGCGTGCTGCTGGATGGCCTTGGGGCTGGTGCCGACGTAGCCACGCTCCCAGAGGAGTGCCTGGGTGCTCTCGATGAGGCGGTCCTGGGTGGTCATGCGAACCACTGTACATACCAGTAGGTACAGAAGGCCAGGGATTGCCCGGCTCGACGCGGACGCGAGGCGGGCCGACGCGGTCCGCGCCGTGGACAAGGCGGGCGGACGGGTACGCGCCGGGGACGACTGAGGGCCGTGCGCCGCCCCCCGGCGGCCACGGCCCCTCGCCCGCTCGTCTCCCCCTCCCCGACCGGCGGCACTCCACCGCGGCCGGTGGCGCGCGTCACGTCGGGCGGGCGCTCACGGAAGCTCGCGCCTGACCACCGGGGCTACCTCCGCCGCGAACAGCTCCAACTGCTCCCGCTGCGCCCCTTCCGTCAGAGCGTCGACTCCGATCCCGACCACCTCGTTGCCGAAGGCCTCGTGATAGCGGTGGATCTTCTCGATCACCTGCTGCGGGCTTCCGACCAGGGCCGAACCGTGCTCCAGCGCGTCCTCCAGCGAGGTGAACGGCGACTTGTTGTGCCGGCCGGCCGCCGAACCGAACATCGCGTCCCAGTACGGACGGAAACCCTCGACCGCGTCCTGCGAGCGCTTGGCGACGTACAGCCCGCCGAAGCTCGCGCCCACCCTGGCCCCCCTCGGATCGCGCCCGTAGTGCGCCCAGCGCTCGCGGTAGTGCTCCACCAGGGAGCGGTACTTGGCCAGCGGGTGGAAGGAGTTGGCGGAGAAGAGCGGATCACCGTAGCGGGCGGCCAGGTCGGTGGACTGGGTGCTGGTCGCGCTGCCGTGCCACACCGGGATCGGGTCCTGCAACGGGCGCGGCACGACGGCCGCGTCCTTGAGCGGCGGGCGGGTCGAACCCTCCCAGGTCACCCTCTCCTCGCGCCAGAGCCGGCGCAACAGGCCGTAGTTCTCGGCGAGCGCGTCCCACTGGCGTTCCTCGGGCAGACCGAACAGGTCGAAGTGCCGCGGGTCGTTGCCCTTGCCGATGATCAACTCGACCCTGCCTCCGGAGAGCTGGTCGAGCAGGGCGTAGTCCTCGGCGACCCGGACCGGATCCAGGATGCTCAGCACCGTCACCGTGGTGAACAGCCGGATGGTGGAGGTGCGGGCCGCTATCGCGCTGAGCAGCACCGGCGGCGCCGGAGAGAGGAACGGTTCACCGTGCCGCTCCCCCACGCCGTAGCCGTCGTAACCGAGTTGCTCGGCCACGACCGCCTGGTCGATGACGTTCCACAGCTTCTCCTGCGGGGTGCGCTGGACGCCGGTCACGGGATCGGGTCCGTTGGCGACGAGGGACGAGACGGTGAACCGCACGGCGGTCTCCTTGGGGGCGCTCGATGGGGCCTCGGCGCGACGCCCTGACCCGAGGCGCGGGCAGGGCTGCCGAGGAGGGGTGGCGGCGGCCCGCGCGGAACGCCCCGGTACGGGCTGCGCTCACGCGGGCGGCACCGGGAGGGGATCGCGGCGGAGCGGCTCTGGGGCGGCGTCAGCGCGAGGTGCGGCGGCGGCGACAACAGCGGGGCACGGCGGTCGCGGGTGCGGTCGCGGGTGCGGTCGCGGTTGGGGTCGCGGGCGCGGTCACAGCCTGGACGGTCATCGTGACTCCCCCTTCGCCTCGCACGCGTACGATCCTCCGCGAGCATAAGCACCGGTCAGAAACGGGGCAAGGGCTTGATCCGCCCGCGGCGACTGGCAAGATGTCCGGCATGAGCTACCTCGCCGCGGATGACCGCTATGCCTCAATGACCTACCGCAAGGCCGGCCGCAGCGGCGTTCAGCTGCCGGCCGTCTCCCTCGGCCTCTGGCACAACTTCGGTGACGCCCAGCCGCTGGAGGTCCAGCGGGCGGTACTGCGCCGCGCCTTCGACCGGGGGATCACCCACTTCGACCTCGCGAACAACTACGGTCCGCCGTACGGCAGCGCCGAACGCAACTTCGGCTACCTGTTCGCCCAGGACTTCCGCCCGTACCGCGACGAGCTGTTCATCGCCAGCAAGGCCGGCTGGGACATGTGGCCCGGCCCGTACGGCAACGGCGGCAGCCGCAAGTACCTGCTGGCCAGCCTGGACCAGTCGCTGGGCCGGATGGGGCTGGACTACGTCGACGTCTTCTACTCCCACCGCTACGACCCGGACACCCCGCTCGAGGAGACGATGGGCGCGCTGGACAGCGCGGTGCGCTCGGGCAAGGCGCTGTACGCGGCGATCTCGAACTACCCGGCGGAGCAGCACCGGGAGGCGGTGGCGATCCTGCGCGAGCTGGGCACGCCGGTGCTGCTGAACCAGTCGGCGTACTCGATCCTCAACCGGTACGTGGAGGAGGGCGTGCTGGACGCGGTGGGCGAGACCCGGACCAGCCTCATCGCTTACTCGCCGCTCGCCCAGGGCCTGCTGACGGATCGCTACCTGTCAGGTGAGGTGCCGGCCGGTTCGCGGATGTCGGTCGGGCGGTTCCTGACCGAGGAGGCACTCAGCGGGCCGAAGCTGGAGCAGCTGCGGGCACTCAACAAGGTCGCCGAGCGGCGCGGGCAGACGCTGGCGCAGCTCGCGCTGTGCTGGGTCCTGCGGGACCCGCGGGTGGTCTCGGTGATCATCGGGGCGAGCAGCGTCGCCCAGCTGGACCAGAACATCGACGCGCTCGCGGGCGGTCCGCTGACCGCGGAGGAGCTGGCGGAGATCGACCGACTCAGCCTCTGAGCGGGGAGGGGGGCGGGCGGGGCTTGCCGGCGGAACGGGCGAACAACTGACAGCTGACAGATTTCATCATCTGTCAGCTGTCAGTTGTCATCTGTCAGCGGCGGATGCCCAAGGCGGGCAGTACCGTTTCTGCAACCCGGTGGGCCTCCTCCAGCAGGGGGTTGCCGGAGAGGATGAAGGTGTCGACGCCCAACGACTCGAACTCCTGCAACCGCTCGACCACCTGGGCAGTCGAGCCGACCACCGCCGTACCGGGGCCGGGGCGGAACAGGCTCATTCCTGGCCAGAGGTTCGGGTAGGCCTCCAGCTCCCGGGCCCGTGCGGGCACCTTGCCGCCGTGCTGGCGGAACTGCCGCTGCCAGCCGACCCCGTCCTCTCCCTTGGCGCCGCCCAGTTGACGGGCGTACGTGGCCTCGCTGGTGACGTCGAGCAGGCGGTCGGCGGCCGCCCAGGCCTCATCCTCGGTGTCGCGGACGATCAGGTGCAGCCGCAGCCCGATCCGCAGGGTCCGGCCGTGGGCGGCGGCCCGCGCCCGGACCAGGTCCAGCTTCTCCTTGAGCAGGTGCGGCGGCTCGCCCCAGGTCAGGTAGACGTCCACGTGCTCGGCCGCCATCTCGATGCCGGCCGCCGAACTGCCGCCGAACCAGAGCGGGATGCCGCCGGGCTGGACCGGCGCCAGCTCCCTCAGGCTCGCGCCCGCGTTCTTCAGATCGTAGAACTCGCCCTTGTGGTCGAAGACTTCGCCGGCGGTCAGGCGCTTGACGATCGACCAGTACTCGGCGCTGAGCCGGTAGCGGTCGTCGTGCTCGACGTCCAGTCCGTACTCGCGCAGTTGCGCGGTCGAGCCGTTGACCACGTTGAACCGCAGTCGGCCGCCGTGCATCCGGTCGAAGCTGAGCGCCATCTTGGCCAGCAGGGTGGGCGAGACCAGCCCCGGGTGGACGGCCAGCAGCGGCTTGAACGCCGGGGTGGTGGCGGCCGCGAGCGCGCTGCCGAGCGTCCACACATCGTAGAGGTCGGTCGCGAGCAGGGCGCCGGTGTAGCCCAACCGCTCGACGCTTCCCGCCAGTTGCTGCAAGTAGCGGAGATCCACCGGGCGGCGTCCGGCTGGCTCCCACGGGTAGTGGCCCTCGCGCGGGATGATGTACCAGAGGACTTCGGAGGCCATGGTTCAGACCGCCTTGGCGAGCGCGGCGGCCACCGGGGCCTCCAGCTCGGGCAGATGGGCGTCGGCGACGGTCAGCGCCCGGTCGATGAACCCGACCCCGTGGAAGATGTCCGCGGCCTCCTGCTGCTCGGCGATGAACCCGGCGGTGGCGGGCTCCAGTTGCCACGGCAGTGCGGCCAGCGCCGCCTGCCAGTCGACGGCCGAGCCGCCCAGCTGCTCCGCCGCGATCGCAGCCGCCTCGGCCGGGTGGGCGGCCACCCAGGCGTCGGCCCGGCGCAGCGCGGCGGCGATCGCGGCGACCACCTCGGGGCGCTCGGTCGCGAAGTCCCGGCGGGTGAAGAACACCGAGCGGTCGGTGATGACGTCGCCGGTGCGGATCAGCTCCCGGAAGCCCCCGCTCCGGCGGGCGGCGGCCAGTTCGGCGCCCTGGGCGATCCACCCCGCGATCTCGCCGTCGCGCAGCCGCTGGGCCTGGTCCTCGCCGGCCGCCGGGCGCACCGGGGTGACGTCCTCGGCGTACGAAAGTCCCTGCGCGTGCAGGGCCTTGGCGAGCAGATGGGTCTGCCAGGATCCGATGCCCAGCACGACGGTGCCGCCCTTGAGGTCCGCCACCGCCTGGACCGGGCCGCCGTCCAGCACCAGCAGAGCGCCGTGGTCGGGCCGGGGTGCGGAGACCGCCGCGTACACCAGGTCGTGGCCGGCCGCCTGGGCGGTGACCGGCGGGGTCGAGCCCGTCCCGCCGAAGTCGATGGTGCCGTCGGCGAGCAGCGCACCGGTGCGGGTGCCGTCGGCGTAGTGGTGGAAGGCGCCGGTCTCGCCGAGCGGGGCCAGTTCCTCGTCCAGGTAGGGCAGTCGGGCGAGGTAGTAGAGCGAGGGGTTGCTGGCGTGGACGCCGAGGGTCACGGTCATCTGTTCAACTCCGGTGGTGCGGGCTGGCGTTATCGAGGACGGTTCGGTGGGGCCGATTACGGGTCAGTGGACGCCGAGGTCGGCCAGCAGTCGGCGGCGCAGGTCGGCGAAGGCCGGGTCTGCGGGGTCGCGGGGGTGGTCGACGGCGACCGGCTCGTCGCGCACGAGCAGGCCGTCGCGCAGGACGGCGACGCGGTCGGCGAGCCGGACGGCCTCCTCCACGTCGTGGGTGACCAGCAGCACGGCGGGGCGGTGGCGGCGGACGAGGTCACCGACCAGGTCCTGCATGCGCAGTCGGGTGAGCGCGTCCAGTGCGGCGAACGGCTCGTCGAGCAGCAGCAGTTGGGGTTCGCGGACGAGGGCCCTGGCGAGGGCGACGCGCTGCGCCTCGCCGCCCGAGAGGGTGGCCGGCCAGGCGTCGGCGTGCTTGTCGAGGCCGACCTCGGCGAGCGCCTTGAGTCCGGTCTCCCGGGTGGCGGCGCCGCGCGGCAGGCCGACCGTGACGTTGGCCAACACCCGCTTGGACGGCACGAGTCGGGGCTCCTGGAAGACCACCGTTCGCACCGGCGGGACGAGTACGGTGCCCTCGTCGGCCCGGTCGAGCGCGCCGAGGATGCGCAGCAGGGTGGTCTTGCCGGTGCCGCTGGCGCCCAGCAGCGCGACGAACTCGCCCCGGGCGATGGAGAGATCGACGCCGTCGAGGACGGCCCGGGTGCCGAACACCCGTCGCAGGCCCCGCAGGTGGACGGCCGGAGCCGCGGTCGCGGGCGCGGAGGTCGCAGGCGCGGAGGTGGCGGAGGTCGTGGAGGTAGCGGTGCTCATCGGGCTGCCCCCTGGACGGCCTGGCGCCACGGCATCAGGAGGCGTTCCAGGACCCGGACGACCGCGTCGGCGGTGAGGCCGAGCAACCCGTAGATCAGGATGCAGACGGCGAGGATGTCGGTGCGCGAGTAGTTCTGCGCCTGGGCCATCAAGTATCCGATCCCCTCGGTGGAGTTGATCTCCTCGGCGGCGATCAGGGCGATCACGCTGAGCGTCATCGACAGCCGCAGGCCGGACAGCAGGGCGGGCAGCGCGCCGGGCAGGACGACGGTGCGCACGATGGCCCAGCGGCCGAGCCCGAAGCTGCGCATCGCCTCGACCAGCTTGCGGTCGGTGTTGCGGACGCCGCCGGAAGCGGACACGTACATCGGGAAGCTGGTGGCGACGCCGATCAGGGCGACCTTCGCGGTCTCGGTGATGCCGAACCACACCATGAACAGCGGGACCAGCGCCAGGAACGGGACGGTGCGCAGCACCTGGATCGCGGAGTCGAGCAGTTCCTCGCCGAGCCGGGTGAAGCCGGTGACCACGCCGAGCACCAGACCGGTGGTCGCGCCGAAGAACAGGCCGAGGCCGGCCCGGGTGAGGGAGACCCCGAGGGCATCGGCGAGCTGGCCGTTGCCCCACAACTCGCCGACGGCTTCGGCGACCTGGGCGGGTGAGGCGAGGACGTCCTGGGTGAGGGCGCCGGTGGCGGAGGCGAGCGCCCAGCCGCCGAGCAGGGCGAGCGGGCCCAGGGTGCGCAGGATCACGGCGAGGGCGCGCGGGCGGGGTCGCTGCCGCCTGGTGTGCGGGGTGACGAGTCCGGCGTCGAGGGCGGTTCGGGTCTCGTCGGTGGCGCGTTCGGGGGCGGCGGTGGTCACTTGGCACCGTCCCCGAGCTTGTTGATGTCGATCAGGTACGGCTTGACGTCCACGAGTTGCTTGGTGACCTTCTGGTCGGCGAAGAACCGGGCGACGGTGCCGAAGCGGGCGGTGTCGGCGTCGGAGATGGCCTCCGCGGCGGCGCCCTGCCCGCTGACGTTCACCGCGATGTCCTTCTCGGCGGGGGTGACGGCGGTCGGGCCGGAGTCGGTGAAGACGTTGAGGTAGGCGGCCGGGTCCGCCTTCTCCTTGAGGCCGTTCTCGCGCAGGTAGGTGTAGAAGGTCTTGACCACCTCGGGGTGCTTGTCGGCGAAGCCGTTGCGGACGGCCCAGACGGCGTAGTTGTCGGAGCCGACCTCCTTGCCGTTGGCCAGGAAGTGCGCCCCGGCGTTGGCGATGGTGGGCGTGGAGAAGGTGTTCCAGGTCGCCCAGGCGTCCACCTGGCCGGAGTTGAAGACGCCTGCCGTCTGGTCGGCGCGCAGGTAGACCCGTTCGACCTTGTCGGCCGGGACGCCGTTCTTCTCCAGCGCCTTGAGCAGCAGGTACTCACTGGTGCCGCCCTGGGAGACGGCGACCTTGCGGCCGACCAGGTCCTGGACGGACTTGATGGGCGAGTCGTTCTTCACCAGGATCCCTTCGCCGACGCCGTCGGGCGCGGTCTGGGCGAACAGCTTGAAGCCGGGCTTCTGGGCGAGCGCGGCGACGGCCGAGGTGATCGAGCCCTGGGCGACGTCCAGTTGGTCGGCGGACAGGGCCTGTGCGGCCGGGGCGAACGGGCCCGCGCTGCCGGTCCAGGCGACCTTCGCGTGGACGGCGGCCAGAGCCTTGTCCAGCGAGCCGTCCTTCTTGCCGCGGGCGAGGAACCCGTTGTTTCCGGGGTCGGGCAGGCGGAGCACCACGTCGGCCTTGCCGCCGGCCCCGCCGTCGGCGGAGGCCTTGGCCCCGTCGGCGGACGAGCCGCAGGCGGCCAGTGCGGTGGAGGCGAGCAGCGCGGTGGCGGCGAGGGCGAAGCGGGGGGTCTTCACGGGGTCTCCAAACGAAGGACAGCTAACAAGTGACAACTTTCGAAATCTGTTATCTGAAATCTGTCTGCTGAAATCTGTTAGTTGTGATCTGTCAGCCGGCGGTCGACGGCGCTCAGCCGCCCACCGCGGCGCGGCGCCGTTCACGCAGCAGCTCGCGGGCGGCGCGCAGTGGTTCCGGGTCGGCCCAGCCGGGGATGTCGACCGGGGCGGCGAGGAATCCCCGCTCCCCGAGGAATCGTTCCTGCTGCGCCAGCAGCTCCAGGCGCTCCGCCGAGAGGTCCAGGTGCAGGGTGCGGTGGCTACCCGGCGCGTACGCCCCGGCCACGCCCTCGACGCCCGCGCCGGTCTCGGCCCGCAGGATCCGCACCACCTCCGCCGGGTGCTCGGCCGCCCAGTCGGCGGCCTCCAGCAGAACGGCGAGGAAGCGGGCGACCAGCTCCGGCTGCTCGTCCAGCAGTTGCTGGTGGACGGTGACCGGCCGGGGCGTCCCGTTGTTGACCCGGGCCCGGCGGTCCGGCACCGCGTCCAGCTCCACGGCCACCTCCGCCCCGACCCGGCGGGCCGCCTCGACGGCGAGCGCCCCCTTCACGTACACGGCGTCCACCACCCCGTCCCGCAGCGCGGCCAGCTCGCCGGCCCACTGCCCGCCGCCGGGCAGGCCCGGGACGTCGACCAGCTCGGCATCGTCCAGCGTGAGCCCGGCGAGGCCGAGGGCGCCACGGAAGCCGGCCAGGGCCATCGCCCGCCAGAAGTCGATGCCGATGTCATGATGTGGGACCGCCAGCCGCAACCCGCGCAGGTCGCCGGGGCCGGTGATGCCGCTGCCGGCCCGGACCAGGACCACCTGGCGCTCCTCGATCCAGGTGAGGCCGACCAGCCGGGTCCGCTCGCCGTGCGAACGGGCCCACAGCGCCGGGACGTTGCCGCCCTCGCGGAACAGTCCGGTGAGCGCGTGGGTGTAGTGGTGGTCTGCGGCCACCTCCGGCGGGGCGTCCTGGAGCGAGCGGACGGCGATACCGTCGGCTGCGAACTCGCGGGCGAGCCAACCCTGGTCGGCGGCGATCCCGGTGGCGGTGGGCACCGGGCAGCGGGTGAACCAGAGGGTGTCGGGGGCACTGGGGGAAGGGCTGGGCACGGGGTGTGGTCCTCTGCGGAGGGGGCGGGTTCGGCGGGCGCCGGAAGGCTACGGGTCTGGGCACGCCGCGCGGGTCACGGGGCCCACGGCGTCGGGGAGTTGCACGAGATGGCGAGGCGGGCGGGTCGGGCGAGACGGGCGTGTCGGGCGAGACAGGCGAGGCCGTGAGTCGCGCGAGGCGGGGAACGCCGGACGGTGCGGCGCGAGGGGAGCGTCAGCGACAACACGCGCAGGAGGCGGGGCACCGGTGGATCGTCACGGCGTCGCTCCTTCCTGCGGGTCGGGGTTGCGGGTGGTGCGCCGGGCGGCCGGCGTCCGGCGCGATGTGAGGAGCGTTCCACGACGATCGAGCCGGAGGCAAGGTTTTGCCACATGGTGGGATCACTTGTTCATCAACGCCATTCCATTGCAACGTCGTCGACACAATCCCGCAGCACTCGCTGCCCTACGCTGAGACTCCTCCCGGTGATCCAGCCGGATTCCCGAACCGAAACGCGAGGTGCCATGGCCGAGGCCGCCACCGCCGTCCAGGGCCCGCCGGCCGGTGCGCAGGCCGTCCAGCGTGCGCTGGGGCTGCTGCACTGCTTCCACGACAACGGCCCCGACCTGAGCGCCTCCGACCTGGCCCGCCGGATGGACCTCTCGGTCTCCACCGCGCACCGGCTGGCCCGGACGCTGGTGAGCGCCGGCTTCCTGGAGCAGGACGAGCAGACCGCGCGCTACCGGCTCGGCCCGGCGGTCGCCGAACTCGGCCAACTCACCTTCCACCAGCGCGGACTGCACCTGGCCGCACCCGAGTTGGACAGGCTGTCCCGACGCACCGGTGCGACCGCGGACCTCGCGATCCGCAGCGGTCCGCACGCGGTCATCCTGGTGGGGGCCTCCGTCCGCCCGGACACCGGCCTCGGGCTGCGCCGGCCACTGCACTCCACGGCGCTCGGCAAGGTGCTGCTGGCCTGGCCGCGCCCGGGTGAGCCGGCGGTGTCGGCGCTCGGCCCGCTGCCGTCGTTCACCGACCGGACGATCACCGAACCGGCGCTGCTCGACGAGGAGTTGGCGAAGGTCCGGAGCTCCGGGTACGCACTCAACGACGGCGAGTCGGCTGCCGGGGTGCGGACGGTGGCCGTGCCCGTCCTGGACGGCACCGGGCAGGCCCGGTTCGCGCTGGCCGTCCGCTCGACCCCGGCGCACCTGACCGACGACCGCCTGGACTGGTTCCTGGGCCACGCCCGCACCTGCGCCGACGCACTCGCCGTCCTGCTGCTGCCGCCCGACCAGCGCGCCTGACGTCACGTCACAATGCCGCAGCGGGCTGCCCGTTCCACGAGGTCACGGGCAACCCGCCGCGGCAGGAGGTTCAGTGGCCGATCAGCCGGCCGGGGTGTACTTGTAGCCGACCCGACGGACCGTCACGATCGTGTCGCGGTAGACCGGTCCGAGCTTGCGGCGCAACCGGGCGACGTGCACGTCGACCGTGCGGCCGTCGCCGACGTGGCCGTAACCCCAGACCGCCGAGACCAGGTGGTCCCGGGTGTGCACCCGCTGCGGGTGCTCGGTGAGGTGGGCGAGCAGCTCGAACTCCAGGTAGGTGAGGTCGAGCAGCCGCCCGTCGACGTAGGCGTTGCGCCGCTCCGCATCGACGGCGATACCGCGCCCGGCCGGTCGGACCGGACGGACACCGCCCTGTGCGGGCACACTCACGGGCGCACCGGCGTGCGCACCGACGTGCTGCGCAGCCGAGGGCCCGCCGAGGGACGCACCGGGAACCGCCGCCACCGGGCTGTCGGCCGGCACGAGCACCAGGTACCCGACCATCGGGTTCCCGGTACCGGCGCCGAACTGTGTGCCGTACTGGGCGAGCAGACCCTGCGGCAGCGCGCCCTGCGGCAGGGCGGCGACGACGGTCGCGCCCTCGGGCAGCGCGGCGAGCAGGGCAGCCGGCGCGGCCGGGAGGACCGCGCCCGGCTGGGGTGCGACGCCCGCGCCCGCCGGACGGGACGGGGCCGCATGGGAGGACCGGACCGCTCCCCCGGGCCATCGCTCGGCGGCCGGCGAGCCGTGCGACAGCGGGGAGGCGGAGGAGCCCGGCGCGCCGGAGAGGCCGGACCCGGCCGGGAGGACGCCGGGGACGGAACGGACCGCGCGCAGGTGCGGGGTCGGGGAAGGCAGGGGCAGGGTGGCCGTGGATGAAGAAGACATGGTGTGCCGCTCATTTCGCGCGTGACGGACGGGGTGGAGTCGTCTGCGCGTCGACCGGGCGTACTGCCGGGCTGATCCGAAATCAGCCTGCGGAGGGCCGGGACGCGCTGGGCGAGCCCGGACACGTCTGATCGAACAGGTGCGGCTGCCGGGACGGCCAGAACGGCTCAAGGTCGAGGTGACCCTGGTGGCTGTCCCCGGCGCGGTTCGCGCGCCCGTTCCACCGCCTGGCCGGTCCACCGTCGCACAGCGCGGAGGCCGCCCCGGTCGAGCGGGGACGGCCGGCGATGCCGGGGGCGGGGCTGGTGCAGGCGATGTTCACTGGTGGTCTCTCCGCGAGGCGGGTCCGGATCGGCGGTCGCGGGCACGCCGGATGGGGCGGGTCCGCTACGGCCTGGTCGACGGGATTGGCGGTGCGTCAGACGGCGGCCGGGTGGGCCGGGATCGTCGGGGACGTACCGGGAAGGGGCCGGCCGGTCACCGACAACAGGCGCTGCAGATCAGCGCCTGGTCGATGTAGCGGCGGACGGTGAGCACCGGCGTGACGGGGGCGGGATCGGTCGTGGCACGTTGCTGGCCGACGGTCATCCTGCTGCCCTCCCCCTTGCTCTGCACAATGGCGCGTCGTCGTCGATGCGCGCCTTCGTGAACGGAACGTTTCCGGCCCTCCCGACGGCATGGCCGGGCGGCTTTCGTGCCCAGAGCCTTCCACGCCGGGCCGGTCTAGGCAACCTTCGGCACACCGAACGTCCGGGATGCGGACAACCGAATGAGACGTCGGGTGGCTCGGAGGCTCTGTGAAGCCTCTGTGCGGGTGCAGTGCCGAACCGGGGGCGCGGTGTCGTCAGACCGGGTCGCGGCGGCGCCAGGACCGGGGTGCGGCGGCGTCAGGTCCGGGCCGGGGCGCGGTGGCGACGGGCGGCGGCGTGCTCGACGAGCGCGACCAGGAGTTCCTTCCCGTCCTCCCGCAGGCGTGCGTCACACAGCAGCACGGGAATGTCCGGGTCGAGGTCGAGCGCGTCGCGGACCTCGTCCGGGGAGAACCGCTCGGTGCCGTCGAAGCAGTTCACCGCGACCACGAACGGGATGCCGCGCTGCTCGAAGAAGTCGACCGAGGGGAAGCAGTCGGCCAGCCGCCGGGTGTCCGCGAGCACCAGTGCGCCGAGCGCGCCGCGGGCCAACTCGTCCCAGACGAACCAGAACCGGTCCTGCCCGGGCGTGCCGAACAGGTACAGCGCGAGTCCGGGCCGCAGGTCGATCCGGCCGAAGTCCATCGCCACGGTGGTGGTGCGCTTCGCCTCCACGCCCGAGGTGTCGTCCACCGGGCGGCCCAGCTCGCTGAGCTCCTCCTCGGTGCGCAGCGGTCGGATCTCGCTCACCGAGCCGACCAGCGTGGTCTTGCCCGCGCCGAAGCCGCCCGCGACGAGGATCTTCACCGCGACGGCCGGGCCGCCGCGCCAGCGCGGGTCGTTGGCGCGACCGCCGGAGCCGTGGCCGACGGGGGTGCCGGGAGTGCCGGGAGTGCCGGGAGTGCCGCCACCAGAGGTACCGCCGGCGGCGGCGCGGCCGTCGTGGTCAGAGCGCACGGAGTCCATTGATCACGTCTCGCAGCAGGCGCTCGTCCGGCAGCTCGGCGAGCGGAACGGGTCGGGTGACGCTGATCAGCTCGGCGTCGTAGAGGTCGCCGAGCAGCACCCGGACGACGCTGACCGGCAGGTCGGTGTAGGAGCCGAGTTCGGCGACGGACAGCGGCTCGCGGCGGCACCAGGCCAGGAGGGTCTGGTGCTCCGGGTCGAGGACGTGCGCCGGCACGGCCCCCGCGTTCGGCCCGGGCTCGGCGGCGGTGATCAGCGAGATCAGGTCGAACAGGCCGTCCTCGACCGGCCGGGTGCGGCCGCGGGTCATCGAGTAGAGCCGCACGACCGGGCCGGCCTCGTCGTCGAACCAGCGGTCGTCGGCAGGGGCACGCGGGTGGAGCAGGTCGGACTCGGCCCCGTCCTGGCCCATCTGCTCCGCCACCTCCCCTGCCGTACCTGCCGTCCCGGCCGACGCGGCCGAGCCGCCCGAGCCGCCCGGCTCGGGCCACCCCGCCGCCTCAGCCTTCGGATCCGCCATCGGACCACTCATCTCCCCGGCGGCGCGGCTTCGGTGCGCGGCTCGGCGGCCAGGTGCTCGCCGACCCGCTTGACCAGCAGCGCCATCTCGTAGGCGATCTGGCCGATGTCGGCCTCGGCCTCGCTCAGCACGGCCAGGCAGCTGCCGTCACCGGCCGCCGTGATGAACAGGAACGCCTCGTCCAGTTCCACCATCGTCTGGCGGACCCCGCCGACCTTGAAGTGCCCGCCGGCGCCCTTGGCCAGGCTGTGGAACCCGGCCGCGACGGCCGCCAGGTGCTCGGCGTCCTCGCGGTCGAGGTCGCGGGAGGCGCCGGTGGCCAGGCCGTCGCTGGAGAGGATCACGGCGTGCCGCAGGGCCGCGACGCGCCCCACCAGGTCGTCCAGGAGCCAGTTGAGGTCCCCGGACGGCTGCGTCGAAGTGGTCATGAATCAGTTCCTTCCGATGGAGCGGGTGGTGCAGGTGGTGCTGTTGGTACAGGTGCTGCCGATGGTGCAGGTGTTGCCCATGGTTCAGGTGTTGCCCTTGATGCAGGTGGCACGGGTCGTGCCGTGGGTGCGGGCGCCGGGTTCCGCCGGACGGGCGGACCGGGCGGCACCCGACGGGCGAGCGGCGCCCGGGCACCGTCCGACGGCGCGGACAGCGCCGCCGGGGCGGGTGCCGGACTGATCGCCCGCCGGGCGGGGTCCGGCGGCTGCCAGACGGGTACGGCGGCGGGTCGGGCACTCGCCGGGGCCGACCCGGACGTGGCGGCACCGCGCCCCCGGGTGAAGCCGCGCTGGAACGAGGCGAAGGTGGCCCGCGCCTCCTCGGGCGAGCGCTCACGCGCCCGCTCGGCCTCCTGGGCCTCCCGGGCCCGGCGGGCGGCGAGCGCGGCCTCGTCCTCGGGCCCGTGGTCGGTCCGGTCCCGGAGGCGCTCCTTCAGCTGTTCCTTGAGCTGCGGCGCGAGGTTCGCCTGCCGGACCCGCCGGGGCAGCCCGCCCTCGGTCCGCGGGCCTGCGACCAACGGCGGGTCCGCGGGCCCGTCGAGGACGGGAGCGGCCGTGGTCGGCTCGTCCCGACGGTGGCGCCCCGTCGCCGCACCGTCCTCGGTGTCCCTGGGCGGCGCGGGCACCAGCACCGGCCCGCCCTTGGTCCGCGAGGCCCGTCGCGGCAGCCCGCCCGGCGTCCGGGCAGGCTCGGACGTGGACGGCCGGGGACCGCCGCTGCCCCGGTGCCGCTCGTCCTCCCCCGCAACGGAACCGGCCCCGGACCCGGCACCGGCAGCGGCCCGAGCCGAGCCCTCCGCCGTACCGCCACCGCCACCGCCACCGCCACCACCGAGCGCGGGCACGGCGATCAGGTCGCGCTGTCCGCGCCGGACCGGGGCGGAGCGCTGTCCGGTGGGCGGCGGCTCGGGCAGGCCGTCCGGCGCCTCGGCGAGCAGTTCGCGCGGGATCAGCACGACCGCCGTCGTCCCGCCGTACGGGGACGGGCGCAGGTGGACCCGGATGCCGTGCCGCCGGGCCAGCCGGCTGACCACGAACAGGCCCAGCCGGTCGGTGTCGGCGAGGTCGAACTCCTGCTCCACAGCGAGGCGTTCGTTGATGTCGGCGAGGAGTTGATCGCTCAGCCCGAGCCCGCGGTCGTCGATCTCCAGCGCGAATCCGTGTGGCACCACCTCACCCTGGACGGTGACTTGGGTGATCGGCGGGGAGAACACCGCGGCGTTCTCGACGAGTTCGGCGATCAGGTGGGTGACGTCCGCGACGGCGCTGCCCAGCAGGCCGGTGCCGGGGAACGGCCGGACGATCACCCGGGCGTAGTCCTCGACCTCGCCGACCGCCGCGCGGACCACGTCCACCATCCGGACCGGCTTGCGCCAGGCGCGCCCGGGCGAGCCGCCGGCGAGGATGATCAGGCCCTCGGCGTGCCGCCGCATGCGCGTGGTGAGGTGGTCGACCTTGAAGAGGTCGGCCAGCTCGGTCGGGTTCTCGGTGCGGCGCTCCATGGTGTCGAGCAGGGTGAGCTGGCGGTGCAGCAGCACCTGACTGCGCCGGGCCAGGTTGACGAACACCGCCGAGACGCCGCGCCGCAGTTCGGCCTGTTCGACCGCCGCCTCGACGGCGGCCCGCTGGACGGCGTTGAAGGCCTGGCCGACCTGGCCTATCTCGGCGGCCCCGAAGCGTAGTTCGGGCGCCTCGGCCGCGACGTCCACCGCCTCGCCCCGGCGCAGCCGCAGCATGACGGAGGGCAGCCGGGCGCCGGCCAGTTCGTTGGCCGCGTTGCGCAGTCCGATCAGTTCGCGGGCGAGGCCGCGCCCGATCCGGAAGGAGATCAGCACCGACAGGACGACCGCGACCAGGCCGATCGCGCCGGCGATGCCGCCCCGCCAGAGCATCCCGATCGCGGCGGACCGTTCGCGCTCGCCGATCCCGTTGGCGATCCGGGTGTTGATCGAGGTGAGGTCGCCGAGCGCCCGGTCGGCGGTCTCCCGCCAGGAGTCGCCGTTGATCGCCTGGGCGACCCGCTCGGGGCCGCCGGCGCCGACGAAGTCCGCTTCGGCGCGGGCCAGCGCGGCCCAGGCCTCGCCACCGCGCAGGGCGATGTAGTCGGACTGGTCGGCGGGTTCGAGTTCGGCGATGTAGACGGTGAACAGGGCCTGCTGGTTGTGCAGGGCGTCCAGGGCGATCTGGTACTGCTCGGCGGTGGGCTTGGCGGCGCCGCCGCGTAGGCCCTCCATCGCCGCGTCCTCCTGCGCCAGGTACTCGCGGGCGCGCACCAGCTCGATCAGGATGGTTCCCTGGCGCGGGAGTTGGCCGGTCTGCCGGGCGACGTAGGCGGACCGGAAGCCGAACACCGGCTTGACCAGGTCGCTGTACTGCCCCAGCGCGAACTCCCAGTTGAGCGCGGAGCGGCCGACCTGCGCGCGCAGCGGTCCGATCTGGTCGGCGGCGGCGATGATCTGCAGGAAGCGGCCACGCTGGGAGCTGGAGAGCTTGCCGCCCGCGTGATCCTTCTTCTGCCGCAGGACGTCGAGGCTACGATCGGTGGCGGCCTTGGCGTGTTCGTAGGCGTCCGTGGCGACCTGCGAGTTCGGGACGGCCAGTCGCTGGACGGCCGCGCGGCGCTCGTTCTGCAGATCGTCGGCGTACTGGTCGACCGGGGTCCCGAACTCCTTGTACGTACGGCTGATCTCCAGCTGGCCCCAGACGTCTCCGGTGGTGGCGAAGGTCGCGTACACCCACAGCGCGGTGAGCGCGACGATGGGCACCAGGAGCAGCGCGATGATCTTCGCGCGGATCGAGCTGCTGCGCAGACGCATGGAGTCCTCGGTCGGGAAGTGCCAGGCGCGGACGGGGAGCGGTTCGGAGGAGCCGCGGGGCTCGGCCGGAAAAGGCTTGGGAAAGGGCTTCGGAAAGGACTTCGGGTGCGGGCTTCGGAGATCGGCTTCGGGGCTGGTCGGCGTGGATGGTGCGTCGTCGGATCGGGCCTGGCCGGGAGGCCCCCGGTCGCAGGTCTGCGAGAGCCTACTACGCCCTGACCACTCGTTCGAGGGTCGAACCAGTCCACTTCCCCGGCTTGCCCCGCACACGTCAGGATCGGGTCCCGGTCACTGCGGGCTCGCGTCCGGATCATCCGCCGCCGCCCGGTTTGCCCGATCACCGAACGCACGCGGTTCCTCCCCGGCGGCGACACCTTCCGCAGGGACCGGTGCCGATCTCGTCGCGTCACGGTCACAACCCTGGGCAGTGACAGGCCGATCCGATAGTTTCGCTCCACCTGCGCGGCCCGGCACCGCCGCCACGGCCTCCGGCGCCGACACCGGTTCCGGCGCGGGCAGTGCCGCCGCGAGACGCCAACGGGGGGAATGTGCGCGAGTTCACCACCCCCGCCGTGGCCGGGCCCGAGGCCACCGGAGGACTCGCCGACTCGCTGTACGACACCGCCGAACGCACACCGGACCTGGTGCAGCTGGCCCGCCGCGTCGGCCCGCCGGGCCCCGCTGACTCCGCCGGACCCGGCGGCCCCGCCGAGCACCGGGACGGGCACCGGTTCGGGCACCGGGGCGAGTGGCGGGGCGTCACCGCGCGGGAGTTCCGCGACGAGGTGCTCGCCCTCGCCAAGGGCCTGCTCACCCGGGGCGTGCGCTACGGCGACCGGGTCGCCCTGATGTCCCGCACCCGCTACGAGTGGACGCTGTTCGACTACGCGCTCTGGTCGATCGGCGCGATCACCGTCCCGGTCTACCCCACCGCGGCGGCCGAGCAGGTGCGCTGGATCCTCGCCGAGACCCAGGCGGTGGCCTGCCTGGTCGAGGACGAGGACGCCGCGATGACGGTCGGCGCGGTCTGCGACGCGCTGCCCGACCTCACCGGCATCTGGCAGCTGGACCGCGACTGCGTCGCCGCGATCACCGAGGACGGCCGTGACGTGCCCGACTCGCTCGTCCACCGCCAGCGGCTCGGCGTCACGGCCGGGAACGTCGCCACCGTCGTCTACACCTCGGGCACCACCGGCCGCCCCAAGGGCTGCCTGATCACCCACGCCAACCTGGCCGCCGAGGCCGACGCGCTGCTCGGCGGCTGGCGGGAGGCCTTCCACGACACCGGCGGCGGACAGCCGTCCACCCTGCTGTTCCTGCCGCTGGCACACGTCTACGGGCGGGCCGTGCAGGTCGCGGCGATCCGCGGCGGCTTCCGGATCGGACACGTCCCCGAGGTCTCCACCGACGCCCTGCTGCCCGCGATGGAGTCCTTCCGGCCGACCTTCCTGCACGTCGTCCCGTACGTCTTCGAGAAGATCTTCCAGCAGGCCCGGCGGGCCGCCGAGGACGCCGGGCGCGGCGAACTCTTCGAACAGGCCCGGCAGGTGGCCGTCGACTGGGCCGCCGCCCGGGAGCAGAAGGCGTTCGGGCGCGGACCCGGGCCCAGCCCCAAGCTGCGGCTGCGCCACCTCGCCTACGAGCGGACCGTCTACCAACGGCTGCGGGCCGTACTCGGCGGCCGGGTGCGCAGCGTGATGTGCGGCGGCTCCGCGCTGCGCCGCGAACTCGGCCTCTTCTTCACCGGCGCCGGCCTGCACCTGTACGAGGGCTACGGGCTGACCGAGACGTCCGCCGCGATCACCGCCAACCCGATCGGGCGGCAGAAGCTGGGCACGGTCGGGCATCCGCTGCCGGGCTCGTCGGTGGCCCTCGCCGACGACGGCGAGGTCTGGGTGCGCGGCGGCTCGGTCTTCGGCGGCTACCTCAACCACCCGCAGTGCACGGCGGAGTCCCTGATCGACGGCTGGTTCGGGACGGGCGACCTGGGCCGGCTGGACGAGGACGGCTACCTGACCATCACCGGCCGCAAGAAGGACCTGATCGTCACCAGCAGCGGCAAGAACCTGGCCCCGTCGGCGCTGGAGGAGCGGGTGGCCGCGCATCCGCTGGTCTCCCAGTGCCTGGTGGTGGGCGACGACCGCCCGTACGTGGCCGCGCTGATCACGCTCGACCCGGCGGCGCTGGCGCACTGGTTGAAGACGCACGGGCTGGAGCAGCTGGACCCGTGGGCGGTGCTCGCGGACGAGCAGTTGCACACCGAGGTCCAGCGCGCGGTGGCGGCGGCGAACACGGCGGTGTCGCGGGCCGAGTCGATCCGCGCGTTCCGGCTGCTGCCCCGCGAGTTCAGCCAGGACCAGGGGCTGCTGACGCCCTCCCTGAAGCTGCGCCGGGCGGCGATCGCCGAGTACTACGCCGATGACATCGCGGAGTTGTACGTCCCCTGACGGATCGTCTTGTCCCTTTTGCGGCGGGTGCGGTGGGCTTCGGTTCACCGGCCGTTCCCTTGACGGGCCGATTGGTCCAGTCCATTGTTTCTCCTCGGTCCGAGTGCGGCGCACCATCCGCTCCCGCCCCTCCGGGAGCACCCAGGTCCCGCGAGCCCGGTTCCAGGGGCCCGACCCAAGGCCCCGGTTCCAGGGTTCCGATTCCGCCACGCCCTCCCCACGGGCGTGTCCCCCACATGCAGGAGTCCTCTCGTGTCGATGTCCACGCGCCCGTCCGCGCGCCTGTCCACGCGCCAGTCCGCGCGCCAGTCCACGCGCCAGTTCACGCGCCTGTCCGCGCTGGCCGCCTCCGTCGCGCTGCTCACCGCCTTCGCCGCCCCGGCGGCCTCCGCCACCCCCGGGCCCGCCCCGGCCGGCGCCCCGAGCGGTCCGAGCACCCCGAGCGGCCCGACCGTCAACCTGGCCACCAACCCCGGCTTCGAACTGCCCGTCCCCGACCTCTCCGACTGGGGCGCCGTCCCCGGCTGGAAGTGCACCGGCGGCCCGGCCGAGGCCGCCGTCACCACCACCGCCGCGCACTCCGGCGCCTCCGCACTCACCGTCACGCCGGCCACCGCCGACTCCACCGGCGAGTGCGCGCAGACCGTGGCCGTCCAGCCCAACACCACCTACACCGCCTCGGCCTGGGTCCGCGGCGCCTTCGTCTACCTGGGCGCCACCGGCACCGGCAGGGACGTCGCCCCGGCCTGGACCGAGACCACCGGCGGCGGCTGGCAGCAGCTCACCACCCGGTTCACCACCGGCCCGAACGCGCACAGCGTCCGGCTCTACGTCCACGGCTGGTACCAGCAGGGCCCGTTCTCGGTCGACGACGTCCGGGTGGACGGCCCCGCGCCCGCCCCGGCCGTGGCCGCCGGATCCGCGCCCACCAGCGACAAGGTCGTCTTCTTCACTGTCGACGACGGCTGGCAGCGCACCCCCGAGGCGGAGAAGTTCATCGCCGACCACCGGCTACCGATCACCGCCTTCCCGCTGCCGATGCCGGCCGGCACCGACCCCGACTTCTTCCGACGCGTCACGGCCGTGCCCGGCTCCTCCCTCCAGGACCACAGCGTCTCCCACTCCGACCTCAGCAAACTGCCACTGGAGCAGCAGCAGATCGAGATCTGCGACGCCCGCGACGCCATGACCCGCCAGTTCGGCACCACGCCGGTGGCCTTCCGCCCGCCGTACTTCGCCTGGAACGCCGACACCCTCCAGGCCGCCGCCAACTGCGGCATCCGCACCGTGCTCACCGCCGACGCGGACTTCAGCTGGGGCGCGTCCAACATCTGGCACCCGGGCCTGTTGCAGCCGGGCGACGTCGTCCTGATGCACTGGACCGACACCCTCGCCGCCGACCTCCAGCGCGCCCTCGCCGCCGCTGACGCGGCCGGGCTCAAGCCGGCCGGCCTGGTCGACTACCTGCACTGACGCGTCGCCGTCGGTGGGCTCCCCAGGGAGCCCACCGACGGGGGCAGCCACTCACCGGGCTCCCGTCCACCGGCGGCCGGGATCAGCCGAAGACGTGCGCCATCCAACCGCGCAGGCGCTCGTCGAAGTCGGCGGCGCCGGTGAAGTCGTTGGCCGGGATCACTCCGCCCTCGGCGCCTTCCTGCTCCTCCCAGCCGGCGGCGAGGTACTCGACGTCGGCCCAGCCGCCCCGGAACAGCACCACGTGCAGCTCGCCGCCGGACAGCGGGTCCACGACCTGGACGCCGACGGAGTCCGGGTCCGCGACGCGGGCGCGGTCCGTCTCCAGCGGCTGCGGCCACGGGGCCAGGGCGTCGCGCCAGGTGAGCGCGCCGACCGTCAGGCCGGCGGCCCGCCAGCGTACGGCCCGGGCGGCGATCCGCTCGGCGGCGTGGTCGAGGTCGACGATGCGCTCCACGACGGCGTTCACTCCCCTTTCGTCGACGATCCCGGTCAGGGAACTTTCGTCGGCGATCTTGCTCGTTGACAGGGCGTCCGCGGCGTGGCTCTAATGGGGGCGTGCAGCGTGGCGCCGGCCACAGAGTAGTGGGCCGGCCGGCCGCCGGGCGAGCACCTTTTATCCGAGGGACGATGCGCGATGAGCACTTTCTCCGCTGCCCTGATCTGACGTAGGCGGTCACCGCGGTGTCCGCGTGCGCGCCCATGCACCGCGTGTGGCCGTGACTCCCAATCCCTGTAGGAGACTTCACCCACACTCATGTCCACACCCATGTCCACGAACCATGTCAACCAGTTCAACCAGAGCGTCATCGAGGAGTTCCGCGCCAACGGCGGGCGGGTGGGCGGCCCGTTCGAGGGCGGCGACCTGCTGCTGCTCACCACGGCCGGGGCCGGCTCGGGCAAGCCGCACACCGTGCCGCTCGGATACGTCCGGGCCGAGGGGCTGCTCCTGGTCGTCGCCTCCGCCGCCGGGGCGCCGGACCACCCGCAGTGGTACCGCAACCTGCTCGCCCGACCGGTGGTCCGGGTCGAACTCGGCTCCGAGGCGTTCGACGTGATCGCCGTACCCGCCGAAGGCGCCCGACGGGAGCGGCTGTTCGCGGCTGTCGTCCGGCAGGCGCCCGGGTACGGCGACTACCAGGCGAACACCGACCGGGAACTACCGGTGGTCGTCCTGGAGCGGCCCGAGACACCCGCGCGCGAGGTGCGCAGCCTCGCCGACAAGCTGTTGGAGGCGCACACCTGGCTGCGTGCGCAGCTGCGCCACGTCCGGGAGGAGGCGCACTCGCACGTCGCGGGCCGACCGGCCGGCCTCGGGCTCCAGCTGCGCCAGCGCTGCCTCGCCTTCTGCGAGGGGCTGACGCACCACCACGCCGGCGAGGACGCCGCGATCTTCCCCGCGCTCGCGCGCAACCACCCGGAACTGGCCGGGGTGCTGGAACAGCTGGGCGAACAGCACCTGGTGATCGGGCGGATCAGGGAGGAGCTGGTGGCGCTGCTGGCCGGGATCGAGGTCACCGAACCGGACCGGCTCCGGGCCGAGTTGGACCGGATGTCGGCCGAGCTGGAGGCGCACCTCGACTACGAGGAAGCGGAACTGCTGCCGACGCTCGCCGGGGTCCCGTTCCCGCCGCTGCGGCCCGGTCCGGCCCGGGACTGAGACGCACGAATACCGTCGGCCCCTCTCCCCGCGCTCGGGGAGAGGGGTCGACGGCCCGTGTGCCGGTTCGGCGGCGCCCTGAAGCGACGGCCTACCGGCGCGAAGCCGTTACGACTGGGTGAAGACCGGGAGGTAGCCACCGGACTGGCCGGCGGCCTTCGGGTGGTAGCTCTCGTCGACCGGCAGGGTGGCGCTGTTCAGCCAGGTGGTCTGCGAGCCGCAGATCTCGTGCTCGGTGAAGATGCCGCGCACGTCGCCGAAGCTGAAGCCGGCGTTGGCGACCCGCTTGGCGATGACCTCGTCCAGCGTGTCGGCGGCGCCGTTGATCGCGGCGCGCTTGGTGTCACTGATGCCGAGGATGCAGCTGCCGCCGATCTTGTAGAGGTGCGGGTAACCCAGCACCACCACGTGGGCGTTCGGCGCCTTGGCGTGGATCGTCGAGTACACCTTGTCCAGCTGGGCGGGCAGGGTGTTGCGGGCGTAGTTCTGGGCCGTGCTGACGGCGCTGAGGCAGGTGCTGTCCGACTCCAGCACGCAGGTCTTCATGGTGTCGGCGAAGCCGGCGTCGTTGCCGCCGACCGACAGGCTGACCAGCGTGGTGCTGGAGCTCAGCGCGGAGATCTGGTTGCTGAGGACGTCTCCGGTTCTGGCGCCGGAACACGCGACGAACGAGAAGGACGACGGCGAGTGCGCGTTCTTCCACAGGTACGGGTAGGCGTTGGTGCTTCGCTTGCAGTTGCCGCTGTCGCTCAGGTAGCTGCCGGCACCGACACCGGCGGAGTAGGAGTCCCCGAGAGCGACGTAGTTGACGCTCGCCGCATTCGCGGATGACGCGGTGAACAACGTGGTCAGAGTGAGCAGAGCCGCTATCGCGGCAACGGACATGGCGCGAGCTGGACGGAGCATGGCACCTCCTGGTGTGGTATGGGTCACAGAAGTGATACCAGGCAGTAGGTGAACCGGGAAGCGCTCATGCCAAGGACATTGACGGGCTGTCCGACAACGCAGAAGTGAACCACCGTCCACAGGGCGTGAGTTGGCGCTGGTCAGCGCCGGTGTACGCCGACCGGCGTCGGTCATCGCGCGTAGACAGTGGTCGGTGAAAAAGTCAGCGAGTGGTCAGTTGGTAGTCAGGGCACGGCCAGGACACCGTTACGGCCCGGCCACCGCCGGGCCACCCGCCGTACGACGCGTCGCGGGGTGCCGGGGCTCGCCATGGCACAGCGCGCCGAGAACCGGCGCGAACCGGCGCGACACGACCCGACCCCGCACGAACCGACCCCGGGCGCAAGGGCGTCAGCGCACGCGGACTCCGACGCACGCGACTCCGGCTCGAAACCCTGACCACGGATCAGACGGACGGCGCCGGCACCCGGCAGCCCCTCCTCGGGCTACGCGAGGCCCGGGTGAGGCTCGCTCGGGCACACCGCATCCGGGTGGACGGCATCCGAGTAACCGGCGTCCGAGCACACCGCATCCGGATAGACGGCGCCGGGGAAGACCACGCAGCCCTCCACCGGCAGCTCCTCGATCGCCTCGTTCGCGGCGACCGGCACGCCGAGCCGGCGGGCGGCGGTGGCGACCGCCACCCGGGCCTGGCGCAGCCCGGGCGCGCCCCAGCCGAGCAGCTCGACGGCGAGTCCGGGCGCGACCAGCAGCCGCCGGTAGTGCCGGCCGGAGGCCGGGTCGGCCGCGCTCGGGCCGACCGCGCGCAGCGCCGCCGCCATCCGGACCCGCGCGCACTCGTGCCCGCCGTTGGCCGAGCCGACCCGGTCGTAGAGGTAACCGAGGTAGTACGGTCGGCCGATCACGGCCTGGGCCTCCTCGGCCGCCTCCCGAGCCAGCGCGGAGGCCGGATCCCCGGCGTCCTCCGGCTCCAGCGATCCGCCGGGGAGCGAGCAGATCCCGTCCCTGGGGTTGACCAGGGTCAGCACCCGCCCGTCGGGAGCGAACAGCCACCCCCAGGACTGCTTCACCGGCAGCCCCTCGGGCACCTGCTCGCCCGGCCGCCACGGCCACCCCGCCGTGGGACGCCGGCGCACCCTGCCGAGCAGCTCGGCGATCTCCGCGCTGTACTCGATCCGGCTCATGCGTCCCCCTCTCGCTGTCGGGCTCGCCGGACCGGCAGTGCGCGGGACGGACCTGCGGAGCACGGTACGGAGCGGAGCGGCCGGAGCGGCGGCGTGGGGCACCGCGCGCTCCTGCTGTTGATCTTCTCCGAATCTTCCCCGAACAGGCGGTCGATGAACAGTCCCCAGCGCCGCATGGTGGATGACAGGGGTGGAAACCCCCTGATCACCCCAGCGGCCCACCCCCCTCCCCCGGCCCAGCCGAGCCGGGCTCCGGGAAGCCCGGCAGCGGGAAGCCCGGTCGCGGGACCACCCCGGGCGGGAACGGCAGCCCGCGCGCCGCGTCGTCGGCCAGCTCGTCGAACACCTCGTGCACCGTCATCGGCCGCAACCGCCCGCCGGCCAGCGCCCAACCGCGCACCCACGGCCCGTCCGAGGCCGGGGCCCCGGGCGCCGGGACGCCCGGATCGCCGTGCAGCAGCAACGCCCCCGCCCCACCACCGGCGACCCCCGCCGCCAGCGTGACGCAGAACGCCTCGGTGTCCCGCCCGGCGGGGTAGAGGCCGCCCGCCTCCACACAGACCTCCACCGCCGAGCTGAGCTGCTCGCCGTCCTCCGGGCCGTGGCAGCGCAGCGTCAGCAGGTGGCAACCCTCCCCCGCGCCCTCGGCCAGCGCGAGGTAGACCGACGTCACGTACCCCATCACCGCCGCCAGCCGCCGCTGCCCGTCCGGGTCGTCGCCGACCGCCTCCAGCAGGGCCACGCCCGCGACGGACATCCGCACCCGCGCCCGGTGGTCGTCCAGCAGGACCGGGAGCAGTTCGGCCAGCCGCTCCCCCGCGTAGACGAAGGGCTCCCCGGCCAGCTCCGGATCGCCCGCGTACGCGACCCGGGCGGCGGGCGTCCGGGGGTCGAGGCCGAGCGCCGTGCAGTAGTCCTCGTAGTCACCCGCCTCCAAGACCCGCAAGTGCACCTCCAGGCCCTGCGCGTGCAGGGCCCTCAGCTGCTCCTCCGAGCGCCGCAGGTACTCCTGGTGGGCGAGCCGGCCGAACAACCCATACCGCGCGAGGCCGGCGAAGTCGGCCGCAGCCGCCGCCAGCGCGACCGCCACCGGCTGCGGCGGCGGAGCACCCCGGGCCCGCCCGCCGCGGCGCCCCCGTGCACCCGCCCCGCCCGCACGCCCTCCCGGCGGCCGGTCACCACCGGACGGCCGGGCCCCACCGGGAGCGCCCGGCCCACCGTCCGCCCCGGCCCGCCGCCCGGCGCGCAGCAGCACCCGCCGGCGGACCCGCGACCGCCCGAAGACATCCACGGCCCCGGAACACTCGGAACCCCCGGGGCCCCCACAACGCCCCGCACAACGCTCCGCAACCCCGGAGCCCTCACGACCCGACGACCACACCCGCATGGTTCCTCCCACCGACTAGCCCAGCACCGGACACCGCCGACGGCCCCGACCCCGGAACCGCCGACGTCGAGGAACATACACAGAGCCACTGACAATCCACCCCGAGTAATCGAACGCGCATGTCCCGAGACCCTCGGGTCTCCTGATCCGGACGGGACTGTCAGTACCGGACGTTAAGGTCGGGAACCATGCGACTGCTGCATACCTCCGACTGGCATCTGGGCCGCTCCTTCCACCGGGAGAGCCTGCACGACGCCCAGCGCGCGTTCCTGGACCACCTGGTGGACGTGGTCCGGGCCGAGCGCGTGGACGCCGTGCTCGTCGCCGGGGACGTTTACGACCGGGCGCTGCCGGGCCTGGACGCGGTCGCCCTGTTCGACGACGTGCTGCACCGGCTGGCCGGGCTGGGCGTGCCGACGGTGTTCATCAGCGGCAACCACGACTCGGCCCGCCGCCTCGGCGTCGGCGCCGGGCTGATCGGCCGGGCCGGCATCCACCTGCGCACCGACCCGGGCGAGTGCGCCGCCCCGGTGCTGCTGGCGGACGAGCACGGGCCGGTGGCGGTCTACGGGCTGCCGTACCTGGAGCCGACGCTGGTGCGCGAGCGGTTCGGGCTGGAGCGCGGCGGGCACGCGGCGGTGCTCGGCGCGGCGATGGACCAGGTCCGGGCCGATCTCGCGGCCCGCCCGGCCGGCACCCGCGCGGTGGTGCTGGCGCACGCCTTCGTCACCGGCGGGACGGCGAGCGACAGCGAGCGGGACATCGCGGTCGGCGGCGTCGCCTCGGTGCCCGCCTCCGTCTTCGACGGCGTGCACTACGCCGCGCTCGGCCACCTGCACGGCTGCCAGACCCTGGCCCCGCACCTGCGCTACAGCGGCTCGCCGCTCGCCTACTCCTTCTCCGAGGTGGACCAGCGCAAGACCATGTGGCTGGTCCACCTCGCGGCCGACGGCTCGGTCGCCGCCGAGCGCGTCGACTGCCCGCGCCCGCGCCCGCTCGCCACCCTGCGCGACAGCCTCGACGCGCTGCTCACCAAGGACGAGTACGCGCCGTACGAGCAGGCCTGGGTACAGGCGACACTCACCGACGCGGCCCGCCCGAGCGAGCCGATGGAGAAGCTGCGCCGCCGCTTCCCGCACACCCTCCAGCTGCTCTTCGACCCCGAGGAGAGCGAGGCCGAGCCCTCCCGGTCGTACGCGGCCCGGGTCAGCGGCCGGGCCGACCTGGAGATCGCGGAGGGCTTCCTGCGGCACGTGCGCCCGGGTGCCGAGCCGGAACCGGACGAGCTGGGCTGGCTGCGCGCCGGGTTCGAGAGCGTCCGGGAGACCACCGACCGGAAGGCGGACCTGCCCCGATGAGGCTGCACCGGCTCACCGTCAGCGCGTTCGGCCCGTTCGCGGGCAGCGAGAGCGTCGACTTCGACGCGCTCGCCGCCGGCGGCCTGTTCCTGCTGCGCGGCGCCACCGGCGCGGGCAAGAGCAGCGTGCTGGACGCGGTCTGCTTCGCCCTCTACGGCGACGTCCCCGGCACCCGGCGGGCCAACCGGCTGCGCAGCGACCACGCCGAGGCGCGCAGGCTGACCGAGGTCCGGCTGGAGCTGACGCTCGGCGGGCGGCGGCTGCAGATCACCCGGCTGCCGGAGCAGCGGCGGCCGAAGAAGGTCGGCACCGGCACCACCGTCGAGCGGCCGCAGACCCTGCTGCGCGAGTGGGCCGCCGACGCGGGGGACGGCACGCCCGGCTGGCGGGCGGTGAGCAAGTCGCACCAGGAGGCCGGGGAGGAGATCCACCGGCTGATCGGCATGAACCGGGAGCAGTTCTGCCAGGTGGTGCTGCTGCCGCAGGGCGACTTCGCCCGCTTCCTCAAGGGCGACTCGGAGGAGCGCGGCAAGCTGCTGCGGCGCCTGTTCGACACCGAGCGGTTCCAGCACGTCGAGGGGTGGCTCGCGGAGCAGCGGCGCGTCCAGGAGGCCGCCGTCCAGGCCGGCCGGCGCCGCCTGCGGGATCTCGCCAGCAAGGCCGAGCAGGCGGCCGGCCCCGGCGCCGAGTCCGCAGAGGGCTGGGTGCCGGCCGAGGAGGACGCCGCCGACCTGACCGCCGGGGTGCTCGGCTGGGCGGCGATCCTGCGCAGCGGCGCAGCCGAACAGTTCACCGTCGCCGGGGAGGCGCTGGCGGGCGCCGAGGAGGCGCAACGCGCCGCCCAGGGCGAGCGAGCGGCCGCCGAGGAGCTGTCCGGGCGGCAGCACCGCCACCGGCAGGCGCTGCTCCAGGCCGACCGGCTGGCCGCGTTCGAGCCCGAGGCGGCCCGGGACGGCCGGCGGCTGGCGGCGGCGCAGGCGGCCGTCGGGGTGGAGTCCGCGCTGCGGCTGCACGAGGGCGCGGCCGAGGCGCACCGGCGGGCCCGGGAGGCCGAGCGCCGGCACCGCGAGGTGCTGGCCGGCGACGGCGGCGCGGGCAGCGCGGCCGCCGGGGGCCCGGCGCTGGCCGAAGCGGGGGCCGCCGAGCTGGCCGAGGCCGAACGGGGCCTGCGGGCCGGGCTCGTCCGGCTGGAGGCCGCCGGGGCGGAGGAGCGGCGCTGCGCCGAACTCGCCCGCGAGCAGCGGAGCCTGGACGAGGAGCGCCGGCGGGCCGACGAGTTCGCCGAGGAGGCCGAGGACTGGCTGGCCGAGTATGACGAGCGGCTCGGAGGCCTCCAGGAGGAGCAGAACCGGGCCCGGTCGGCGGGCGCGCTGGTCGAGCAACTCGACGGCCGACGGGTCGAGTTGAGCACCCGCCTGGACGCCGCCCGGGAGCGCGACGGCCTGCGGGCCGAGATCGCCGCCGCCGAGCCGCGCGCTGCCGCCCTGCGCACCGCCGCGCTGGACGCCCGCGAGTACGGCCTCGGCCTGCGCGAGCGGCGGCTGGCGGGCATGGCCGCCGAGCTGGCCGAGCAACTGCGCGCGGGCGAGGCGTGCCGGGTCTGCGGCTCGCCCGAACACCCGGCACCCGCCGAGACCGCCGACGGCCGGGTCGGCGCCGACGACGAGGAGCGTGCCCGCCGGGCCCAAGCCGTCGCCGAACAGGCCTGGACGGCAGCGGACCAGGCCCTCACCGCGCTGCGGGTCCGCGAGGCGACCGCCACCGGCGCGGCCGGGCCGGAGGGTGCCGACGCGCTCGCGCAGGCCCTCGCCGAGCTGGACCGCGAGCACCGCGAGGCGCTGCACTCGGCGGAGGCGCTCGGCCGGGTCGAGCAGGAGATCGCCCGCTTGTCGGCCGACCAGGACCGCCGGCTCGCCGAACTGCGCGAGGCCCGGGAGCGCGCCGCCGTCCGTACCGACCGGCTCCAGGCGCTCCAGCACGAACAGCACGAACTCGCCGCGCGGGTGGCCGCGGCCCGGGGCGAGGCGGCCTCCGTCGCCGCGCGGGCGGCCGCGCTGGAGCGGCTGGTCGAGCGGGTCGCCGCCGTGGCCGAGGCCTCGCGGGCCTGCGCGCAGACGCTGGCCCGGCTCGGGGACGCCGAGGTCGAGCTCGCCGAGGCCGCCGCCGCAGCGGGCTTCCCGAGCCCCGAGGAGGCCCTCGCCGTACTGCTCCCCCGCGCGGAGCGCGAGCGACTGGCGGCCCGGCTGGAGCGGCACCGAACCGAGTCCGCCGCCGTCCGGCACGAACTCGCACTGCCCGATCTGGCCGAGGCCGCGGCCCGTCCGCCGGTCGACCTGTCCGCCGCCGCGGCCGCGCTCAGCGCCGCCACCGACCGGCTGGGCCGGGCCCACGCCGCCCGCTCGGCGGCCGCCGAACGGTGCGCGGCACTGGCCTCGATCGGCCGGCAACTAGCGGACCTCGCAGCCGAGTTGGCCCCGGCGCTGGCCCGGTACGGGCGGATCAACCGGCTCGCGGCGCTGGCCGCCGGCACCTCCACCGAGAACCGGCTCCGGATGCGCCTGGAGTCCTACGTCCTGGCGGCCCGCCTGGAGCAGGTCGCGGCGGCGGCCAGCGACCGGCTGGTCCGGATGTCCGGCGGCCGCTACACCCTGGTGCACAGCGACGACCGGGGCACCGGCAACAAGCGCTCGGGTCTGGCCCTGCGGGTGGTCGACGCCTGGACGGGCACCGAGCGGGACACCGCGACGCTCTCCGGGGGCGAGAGCTTCTTCGCCTCCCTCGCCCTGGCCCTGGGCCTGGCCGACGTGGTCACCGACGAGGCCGGCGGCATGCCGCTGGACACCCTGTTCATCGACGAGGGCTTCGGCACGCTCGACGAGCAGTCCCTGGAGGAGGTGATGGACGTCCTCGACGGCCTGCGCGAACGCGACCGGGCGGTCGGCATCGTCAGCCACGTCGCCGACCTGCGCACCCGCATCCCCGCCCAGCTCCTGGTCCGCAAGGGGCGACGCGGCTCGACCCTGGCCCTGGCCGGGCGGGAGGACGCCTAGGGACCGCTCAGGGGCACTGCCAGCGGTCTTGAGGCGGCCTTCCGGTGCCTTCTGGGCCCTGCATCGCCGCAGGTCAACGGCTTGCGGGCACTGTCAAGCCGGTGGCATTGCGGCTAGGGCACACTGCGTCGCATCAGCCCGAACAGGCCACCCGCTGGGCCTGTTGCCAGGTGCAGACCGGGCAGAGCGTGCTGCCCGGGTGGTCGGCGGGCAGTTCGGTCGGCTCCCCGCACAGGACGCAGTCGGCCCGCGGCCCGGTCGACGCCGGATCGCGCACCAGCGCCGCCTGCGCCGCCTGCACCCCGCCGTCGGGGGCGAACTCGCAGACCGCCGTGTCCTCGTTCCTCGCGCTGTCGCTCATGCCGCCTTCCTACTCCGCCCCCGGCCCCCGCCGCAAGGCGCCGCCGGCCCGAGCCCGACCCGAGCGCCGGACCGCCCCGCCCCACGCCCCGCCCCCCTCCGCCCCGGGCGACCCGCCGGCGGCGGGCCCGCGAGGCCCGGCTACGGTGACCGCATGGCCACCGACCTCCAGCGGCGCCTGCTCGCCGCCCGCGCCACCGCGCCCTCCTACCCCGAGGCCGGCGCCACCCGCGGCGGCCCGCTGCCGGACGGCTACGCGCACCTGCGGCGGCGGGTGCACCTGGGCCGCGGGCCGCAGGTGCTGGCCCGGGCCGGGCGGTACGTGCTCGGCTGGGGAAGCCAGCTGGGCACCGGCTTCGCCGTGTACCCGCACGCGCCGGCCGAGCCGGGGTCGACGGTGCTGCTGCGGCTGAGCCTGCCGGGCGGCCGGTGGCCCCGGCTGGTGATCCCGTGCCGGGTGGTGTGGACGGTCGAGGAGCCGGACCGGATCGGCTTCGCGTACGGCACGCTCCCCGGGCACCCGGAGTGCGGCGAAGAGGCGTTCCTGGTGTCCATGGACGCCGCCGGCGAGGTGTGGTTCGAGGTGTCGGCGTTCTCTCGGCTGACCGCCTGGTACGCGCGGCTGGGCCGGCCGGTCGCGCTGCTCTGCCAGTACCTGGCGATCGAGCGCTACCTGGCCGCGGTGGCCGCCGCCGCCGTGGCCGAGCCGGCCGGGCCCGGGGGGGGGGGGGGGGGGGGGGGGGGGGGGGGGGGGGGGGGGGGGGGGGGGGGGGGGGGGGGGGGAGGGGGTGGGGGGGGGGGGGGGGGGGGGGGGGGGGGGGGGGGGGGGGAGAAGGGGGGGGGGGGGGGGGTGGGGGGGGGGGGGGGGAGGTCCCGCTCCCC
>NZ_JBWKEQ010000002.1:253949-309781 GCF_056435365.1 Kitasatospora sp. NPDC043949
GTCCCGGCGGGCTGGTCCTCTTTTTGCTATTGTTCCCCCCCCCCCCCCCCCCCCCCCCCCCCGCCCCCCCGCCCCCCCCCGGTCCCGCCGTCGAGTAGAGCGTCGAGTCAGCCGAAGGAGTGTCGGCCGAAGAATTCCTGGCCGAAGGAGTGTCGGCCGAGGGAGCCGGATCAGCCGAAGAAGGAGAGCCGCACGGTCCGGCGTGGATTGTCACCGTTGGTGTCGATCAGCACCACGGACTGCCAGATGCCGAGCGCCAGCTGGCCGCCGATCACCGGCAGGGTGGCGTGCGGGGCGACCAGGCCGGGCACCACGTGGTCCCGGCCGTGGCCGGGGCTGCCGTGCCGGTGGCGCCAGCGGTCGTCGGCGGGGAGCAGTTCGCGCAGGGTGGCGAGGAAGTCGTCGTCGCTGCCGGATCCGGTCTCCAGGACGGCGATTCCCGCGGTGGCGTGCGGGACGAAGACGTTGAGCAGGCCGTCGCGGCCGGCGGCCCGTTCGGTGAGGAACGCGGCACAGCGGTCGGTGATGTCGAGCGCGACCTCTCGGCTGCCGGTGGTGATCTCGAAGGTGGTGGTCTGGAAGAGGCCCTGGTGGGTGGAGTGGATGTTGTCCGCCATGGCGCCATCCTGACCCACCTCGGCGGGCCTCGCGCAGCACCTCGCCGACTCCGCCTGTGGGGGCGGCGAGGTGCACTAGGGTGAAAGGTTTAGACCACATCGGTCCAGCCGGGGCGGCCCCGGAGCCGGGTACGCCGAAGACCCGACGGTCCGTGTGGTCCGCCGGGTCGGGGTCCCGATCCGCATCGGGTGGCCCGGGAGGCCCCGGGCCGCGGAGCCGTGGGCCCCGAGCCGACGGGCGCTAGCCGCGCCCGCCGAAGAGGCTTCGCCGCAGCCGGCGCAGTGGCGTCAGCAGCGAGATCCGCGCGTGACGACGCTTGGCCGTCGGGGCGTCCGCGCCGCGCGGCGTCAGCTCCCTTATCAACCCGAGCGCCTCGGCGGTGTCCACCGCCGGGAGCGCGGGCGCGCCGAGCACGGCCAGGTGTCGGTCGATCCGACGGCCGGTCGTGCCGACACCGCACTGGATCGCCGGCACGCGGGGCCGAGTCCGCACTTGCATGTGTTCCATCAGTTTTCCCACCCCTACGAGGCGCCAGGGCCGTGAGGCGAAGACTATCCGCGATGGACGGCCTTCGCGCAACCGTCCTTGGTGTTGTGCCACCGTATCGTGCGGCGTCAACTGACGATGCACCAGGGGCCACCAGGCCGATCACGACTAGGCATCAATGATGGTGCACGACCGGCCATCTGTCAGCAGTACCCGGGGCACGGGCACGGCGCCCGGCCACGCGGCGCGCGCCGGGCGCACGCGACCCCGCACGCGTCCCTGCGGACGGTCCTGCCGGTGGTCCCGCGGGCGGCCCGCCGGTCCGCCCGAGAGCCATGAGGGATGCGGCGGTGGACACGACGCGGATGCCGCGGTGGATATAGGGGACAGCCGGGGCCATCGACAAAGCGACCGGTCGACACCTCCAGGCTTCATGAAGTGAACACATTCGAGGGATTGACTCCCGGCAATCCTCCAAGCAATATCTGTGAGAACACGTGCGCGCCCGCATCGCACCCGGGTGCGTGTTCGAGTGATGAAGAACTCCGGCTCCCGCGAGCCACTGCCCGGCCGCCTCGACGCTGCGGTGGCCAGGCTCGCGAGCTGCCCGGAAAGGCGGCCGGCCGTAGAGGGTCGGCCGGGCCGCCGCCAGGCTGCCGGTGCCGCCCCGTTCAGGGCCCGGCACCGGCGGTTCCGGGCTCAGGGGCGACCGTGGCCACGGCTCCACGGCAACCGGTCAGCCCGGCCGGTCACCTCGACCGATCACTCCGGCCGGACGTCCCCGCAGGTCGCACCCGGTGGATCGGTAGACTCGGCCAGCGTGCCCCTCCTCCTCAGCATCGTGCTCCCGGTCCACGGCGTGGAGCGGTTCCTGCCGCGCTGCCTCGACTCGATCCTCGGCGACACCCCCGCCACGGAGTCCCGTTTCGAGGTGATCGCGGTCGACGACCTCTCCCCCGACGGCTCCGGCGCGATCCTGGACGCCTACGCGGCCCGCGATCCCCGACTTCGGGTCCTGCACCTCACCGAGAACCAGGGCCTCGGCGGCGCCCGCACCGCCGCCTTGGCGCAGGTGCGCGGCGAGTACGTCTGGTTCGTGGACAGCGACGACTGGCTGCCCGAGCGGACGGTGGGCGCGATCCTGGACGAACTGGAGCGGGAGCAGGAGCGGCAGCGCGGGACCGGGACGCCCGCCGACGTCCTGCTCACCGGCTTCACCCACGTCTACCCGGACGGCGGGACCGAGCCGAACCCCTGGCGCCACGTGCTGGCCGACTCCCCGCTGGTCGAGGGGTGCACGCTGGCCGAGCACCCGGCGCTGTTCCAGACCGTGATGTCGGTCTGGAACAAGGTGTTCCGCCGCGCCTTCCTGGAGGGCCTCGGCGTCTCCTTCGGCCGCGGCTACTACGAGGACATCTCGGTCACCTACCCCGCGCTGCTGGCCGCCGAGCGGCTGCGCTACCTCGACCGCCCCTGCTACTTCTACCGGCGCGGCCGGGACGGCGCGATCACCGCCACCGCCTCCCCCAAGCACGCCGACGTGTTCGCCCAGTACGACGCGATCTTCGCCTTCCTGGACCGCCCGGACCGCCCCGGCCGGCCCGTCCCCGACGCGCTGCGCACCCTGGTCTTCGACCGGACCGTCCGGCAGGCGCTGAACGTCTACGACACCCCCGGGCTGGTCCCCGTCGACCGGCGCAAGGACTTCTTCCGCCAGATCGCCCGGCACTTCGCCCGGCACCGCCCGACCGGCTACCGCTACCCCGGCGGCGTGCGCGGCGTGCAGTACCGGCTGGCCGCGCGCGGCGCCCGGATCGCGTACGCGGAGCTGCGCCGCACCGGGCAGCTGCCGCGCGAACTCAAGCGCGGGGCACGGGCGGTGGCCCCGGCCGTGAAGAAGGGCGTGCGCAGCGGCGCCCGGTTCACCGCGTACAACGCCTTCCGCCGGCTGCCGCTGGACGAGCACCTGGCGGTCTACGCGGCGTACTGGCACCGGGGTTACGCGTGCAGCCCGGCGGCGATCTACGAGAAGGCCAGGGAGCTGGCGCCGCAGATCCGGGGCGTGTGGGTGGTGGAGAACCGCAAGCAGGCCGCGGCCATGCCGCCCGGCGTGCCGTACGTGATCGTCAACACCCCGGCCTACCTCAAGGCGATGGCGACCGCCAAGTACTTCGTCAACAACGTCAACTTCCCGCGCACGATGGCGAAGCGGGCGGGCACCGTGCACGTGCAGACCCAACACGGCACCCCGCTCAAGGCGATGGGCATGGACCTGCGCGAACGCCCCGAAGCCGCCGAGGGGATGGACTTCGACCGGCTCCAGGAGGCCGTCGACCGCTGGGACTTCCTGGTCTCCTCCAACCCGCACACCAGCGAGCACTTCACCCGCGCCTTCCCCGGCCGGTACGAGATGCTGGACACCGGCTACCCGCGCAACGACCGGCTGGCCAACACCACACCGGACGAAGTGCGGGCCGTGCGCGAGCGGTTCGGGCTGCGGCCGGACACCACGGCCGTGCTGTACGCCCCGACCCACCGCGGCGACCAGGGCGGCTACGTGCCGCTGCTGGACGTCCGGGAGCTGGCCCGGCGGCTGGGCCCGGACTTCACCCTGCTGGTGCGCACGCACTACTTCCACACCGGCGGCCCGGGCGACCTGGCGGCGGGCGAGGGTTCGGCCGCGATCGTCGACGTCTCGGCCCACCCGACCGTGGAGGACCTCTACCTCGCGGCGGACGCGCTGGTGACGGACTACTCGTCGATGATGTTCGACTACGCGGTGCTGGACCGGCCGGTCGTGATCTTCGCGCCGGACTGGGAGGAGTACCAGCGGGTGCGCGGCGTCTACTTCGACCTGTTCGAGCAGCCGCCGGGGGCCGTCACGGTGGACCCGGACGGGCTGGCGAAGGCGCTGCTGGCGGGCGATCCGGAGCCGGCCGCGCGGGCGCGCTTCCGGGCGCGGTTCTGCCCGTGGGACGACGGCGGGGCGGCGGAGCGGGTGGTGCGCCGGGTGTTCCCGGTGGAGTCCTGAGGCGTCGCGCGGCGCTCCCGGAGCCCTGAGGAGCCGGGTGGCACCGGGCCCGGCGCCGCCGGTACGGCGACCGGACCCGTCGGCACGCTCAGCGCTGGCGGGCGGCCAGGAACTCGTCGAAGGTCAGGAAGCCCTGGTGGTGGGTGTCCATGGCGTGGATCAGGGCCTCGGCCATCGACAGCGTCACGTCGTGGTCGCCCATCTCGTTCGCGACCAGCGCGTATTCGGCCGGAGTGATCTTGCCGTCGCCGTTCTTGTCGAAACGGTCGAACATGGCCTTGATCGCCTCGGTGGTCTCCATCGTGCCCTCCTGGTACTGCGGGGTTGTGCTCTGTTCGGACGGGCGTACCCTACCCGGCCGTGGTGCGCGCCACGGTCGCCGGGAGTGGACGGCCGCGGGGGTGGTTGTCGTAGTCTGCGGATCTGATTGCAGGCCCGGGCTCCTCCCGGGCGATCGTTCGTCCAGGGAGGGACCATGCTCGATCTCGCCACCAGGCTGGTGCTGAAACCCGTCTCACGCGGCATCTGGCGGCCGACCATCGAGGGCATCGAGAACGTGCCGCGCAAGGGCGGGGTCATCCTGGCCAGCAACCACCTGTCCTTCATCGACAGCGTGGTGATCCCGCTCACCGCCCCGCGCCGGGTCCACTTCCTCGCCAAGGCCGAGTACTTCACCGGAACGGGGCTCAAGGGCCGGCTCTCCAAGGACTTCTTCGAGGCGATCGGCGCGGTGCCGGTCGAGCGCGGCACCTACCGTTCTGCTCAGGCCTCGCTGGAGTCGGCGCTGGAGATCCTGGAGGACGGCAAGGCCTTCGGCATCTACCCCGAGGGCACCCGGTCGCTGGACGGCCGGCTCTACCGGGGCAAGACGGGCGTCGCCTGGCTGGCGCTGACCGCGGGCGTACCGGTGGTGCCGGTGGCGCTGGAGGGGCCTGAGCAGATCCTGCCGGTCGGCAAGCGGGTGCCGCGGATCAAGAAGGTGACCGTCCGGTTCGGCGAGCCGCTGCACTTCGACGAGCTGCACGGGCAGGCCCGCTCGCTGAAGGCCCGTCGACAGGTGACCGACGAGGTGATGGCGGCGATCCAGCGGCTCTCCGGCCAGGAGGTCGCGGAGAGCTACAACGAGGCGCCGAAGGCCGCGTAGGCCCCGGCCGCGCGCCGCGCCGCATCACACCCCGCCACACCTCGCTACGTCACACCCCGCCACATCACGCCTCGCCGCACCCGCTCGGGCGCTCACACGTGTCCGAGCGCGGCCGGCTCCGGTACGTCGACGGCCGGCTCTGGCGCCTCCCGGCGCAGCAGCGCCGCGTAGCGGCCGTCCAGCTCCACCAGTTCCTCATGGGTGCCGAGTTCGACCACCTCACCGTGGTCGAGGACGGCGATCTGGTCGGCGCCCCGGACGGTGGAGAGCCGGTGCGCGATGGTGATGGTGGTGCGGCCGGCGGCCAGGGTGTCCACGGCCTGCTGGACGGCCTGTTCGGTGCGGTTGTCGAGCGCGCTGGTGGCCTCGTCGAGGATCAGCACCGGCGGGTTGCGCAGGATCGTCCGGGCGAGCGCGAGGCGCTGCTTCTCGCCGCCGGAGAAGCGGTAGCCGCGCTCGCCGACCAGGGTGTCGTAGCCGTCCGGCAGGGCGGCGATGGTCTCGTGGACCTGCGCGGCCCGGGCGGCTTCGACCAGTTCGGCGTCGGTGGCCTCCGGCTTGGCGAAGCGCAGGTTCTCGGCGACCGAGGCGTGGAAGAGGTAGGTCTCCTGGGAGACCACGCCGACCGCGCGGGCCAGCGTGTCGAAGGACAGTTCGCGCACGTCCACGCCGTCGATGGTGACCCGGCCGCCGGTGACGTCGTACAGACGCGGGACGAGGTAGCTGAGCGTGGTCTTGCCGGAGCCCGTCTCACCGACCACGGCCAGCGAGCTCCCGGCCGGGACCTTGAGTTCGACCCCGGAGAGCGTCGGCCGCTCCTGCGCGGGGTCGTAGCGGAAGTCGACGTCCTCGAAGCGGACCTCGCCGCGGATGTCGGTCAGGTTCCGCGGCTTCGGCGGCTCGGCGATCTCCACCGGCAGGTCGAGGTACTCGAAGATGCGCTGGAAGAGCGCGAGCGAGGTCTGCACGTCCACGCCGGTGGAGAGCAGGCTGACGGTCGGGCGGAACAGGCCCTGCTGGAGGGTGACGAAGGCGACCAGGGTGCCGACCGAGACGATCGGCGCGCCGCCCGCCGCGGACAGCCCCGCCGCCCAGTAGATGACCGCGGGCATCGCGGCCATGACGATCTGGATGGTGTTCATCCGCCAGCGCCCGGCCATGCTGGACCGCACTTCGAGGTCGGCCAACTGGTCGGACTGCCCGGTGAACTCACGGGCGAGCGAGTCGGAACGGCCCATCGTGCGGCCGAGCAGGATGCCGCTGACCGACAGCGACTCCTGGACCGCCGAACTCATCGCGGCCAGCTGCTTCTGCCGCTCGGTGGTGATCTTCTTGCGCTCGTTGCCGACCCGCCGGCTGATCCAGACGAACAGCGGGAGCAGCAGCAGCGAGACGACGGTGAGCCGCCAGTCGAGCGCGACCATGGCGACCACGGAGGCGATCACCGCGGTGAAGTTGGAGACCAGGCTGGTCGCGGTGGACGTCACGGTGGACTGCATGCCGCCGATGTCGTTGGCGATCCGGGACTGCACCTCGCCGGTGCGGGTGCGGGTGAAGAACGCCAGCGACTGCCGTTGCAGGTGGCTGTAGACGGCGGTGCGCAGGTCGTGCATGACGCGCTGGCCGACGGTGGTGGAGATCAGCGTCTGCAGGACGTTGAAGATGCTGTTCACCACGGCCGCGAGAACCATGCCGAGCGCGAGCAGGCTGAGCAGCCCGGTGCGGCCCTGCGGGATCGCGGTGTCCAGGACCGCCTTGAGCAGGAACGGCGAGACCACCGACACCACGGCGGAGGCGGCCACCAGCAGCCCGACGACGGTGAGGCGGCCCGTGTACGGGCGGAAGAGGCCGAGGATGCGCCGCCACTGGGCCGGCGGGCGGGGCTCGCCCTGGGCGCGTTCGGGCGGGGTCCAGTTGATGGTGGTGGGTCTCAAGGGCAAACCTCCGTGGGTGGGGCGGTCGGACGGCCGCCAGCATAGCGAGAATAGCTCATAGTTAGACTAGCTAATAGTGAGGCTGGATCTATTCCCACGGCGCCGCGACCGCCCGGCCTACCGTCCGGCCGCCCCGGCCGCCCCGACCGCCCCGACCGCCCCGACCGCGTCAGTTCGTCCGGTAGCTGCGCGCCGCCTTCGAGGACAGGCCGCCCAGCCGGCCGGAGGGCAACAGGCGGGCGAGGGCCACCACCGCCTTGTAGCGCTTGCCCGGCACGGACAACGAGCGGCCCCGGGCCAGGTCGCGCATCGCCTCCGCCACCACCCGCTCGGCCGAGAGCCAGGACCAGGCCGGAATGTTGCCGGTGCCCATGCCGGCCCGCTGGTGGAACTCGGTGCGGGTGAAGCCCGGGCAGAGCGCCATCATCCGCACCCCGGTGCCACCGAGGTCGCGCAGCACGCCCTGGGTGAAACTCACCACCCACGCCTTGCTCGCCCCGTACGTGCCGCGCGGCAGGAACGCCGCCACCGAGGCGACGTTCACGACCGCGCCGCGACCGCGCTCGCGCATCCCCGGCAGGGCCGCCGTGGTCAGCCGCAGGATCGCCTCGATGTGCACCTTCAGCATGTCCAGCTCGTCCTGGAGCGGGACGGTCCCGAACGCGCCCTTGTTGCCGAAACCGGCGTTGTTGACGAGCAGGTCCACCGGGCGGGCGGAGTCGGCGAGCCGGGCCTCGACGGCCGCGATGCCCTCGTCGGTGGCGAGGTCGGCGGTCAGCACCTCCACCTCGATTCCGTGCTCGGCGTGCAGGTCGGCGCTCGCACGCTCCAGGCGCCCGGTGTCCCGGGCCACCAGGACGAGCTGGTAGCCGCTGCGGGCGAGCCGGCGGGCGAACGCGGCTCCGATGCCGGCGGTCGCGCCGGTGATCAAGGCTGTGGTCATGCCCCCGACGGTACCGACTCACCGCGGCCGCGCCCACTCCGAACGGACTATCCCTGCCGGCCATCTGCGGATGCAGGTACCGGACCGCGCCCGTACCGTTCGGACGGGGGCATCGCCCGACCGGGCGGTGACGCTCAACTGAGGAGGCACTTCTGATGCTTACTCACTGCCGGACCCACAAGGCCACGACCACGCCGACCGCCACGACCACGCCGACCGCGACGACCGCGACGACCGCGACGCGCGCCGAGACGGACACACTCGCGAGCCTGATGGTGGAGGACGAGGCCGTCGTGTCCGACGCGCCCACGTACTCGCCCGAAGCCCTCGGACTCCTGCTGCTGGCGCTGTTGCTGTCGCCGAAGCCGCCGAAGGAGAAGTCGACCCGCTAGCAGCCGGGCGACCCGATCACCGACCCGGTAGCCGGGCGGCCCGATCGCGGGGCCGGTCCACCGACGTGGACCGGCCCCCCTTCCCCGGCTCCTCGGCGGGCCTGACGAGGGCTCGTGAGCCCGAGTTCGTGAACCGTCCGCGCGAACCCGCGCTCGTGAGCCCACGCTCGTGAGTCCGTCCGCGTGAACTCGCGCCCGTGAGCCCGTCCGCGCGAACCCACGCCCGCGAGGCCGCCCGCCGGGGGCTCCCCGACCAGGAGGAACACCACCGATGCCCTTCGCCGAGACGCCACTGCGCGACGAGTACGCCGCAGCCGTCGAACGGGTGGCGCGCCGGACCCTCGACGCCGTCCGGGGCGACGGAGGCACAGCCGCGCTCGCGGACCCGGACGGCGCCGTGCCGCGCCCGACACTGGCCGCGCTGCGGGTGCTCGGCGCGGACCTCTTCGCCCCGCAACTACTCTCCGGGGCCGCGCCCGACGGGCCCACCTCCGTACTGCTGGCCGAGGCGCGGCAGGCCTTTCCGGCACCGGACTCGGCAGCGGCCTCGGCCGACGCCGCGCTGGTGATCGCATGGCAGGACTGGGCGGCCGGGCAGGTGCTCGCCCGCACGCCTTCCGGAACCGGTGCCCCGCCGCCCGTGCCGCCTCCGGGCCCGGAGGCCGTCGGCTGGCAGACCTGGTCGGTACGGATGGCCCAGCTGTCCGTCCTGGCGCTGCCCGGGCTCGACGGCCCGGTGCACGACACCGCCCGCGCGCACACCCTGGCCCTTGCCCGCGGCACCGTCCGCTCCATGCTGCGCCGCGACCTCCCCACCGCCGCCCGGCTCGCCCGCTGGCTCGCCTGGGCCGGTGCCGAGGGCCGGCCGCTGCGGCTGGAGGTCGAGCCCGTCCTGGAACGCATCCGGCTGGCCGGCAACGGCAGCGCCCGCACCGGACTCGAGCTGGCCGTCGCCCGTCGACTGCTCGACCGCTCCTCCCGTCCGCCGACCGACCGACGGAGCCGGGTCCGATGACCGACACCCACGTCCTCGCCACCGCGCAGCGGCTCGCCTCCCGCGCGCTGGCCTGGCTGCACGCCTCCCACGCCGACGGCCTCGGCCGGATCCCGGACAACACCGTGGTCGACCTCTCCGACCCCGACGACGCCTACAAGCCGCTCGGCGAGATCGCGCTGGCCGCTTCGCTGATCCTGCGCGACGGCGTCACCGGGCCCACCGAGGCCCGCACCGCACGCGAGCTGCTCAACCACGCCTGGGCGCAACTGCGCGAGGGCGACCTGCTGTACGAGCGGCAGCTGCGCCACTTCACCATGACCGACCCGCTGGAGACCTACGCCCACTTCGCCCGGGCCGGCTACCGCCACCCGGCGCTGGAGGAACTGCTCAATTCGCTCAGCCGGTTGCGGGCCGCGCACGCCGAGGAGATCCACCCCAACCGGCGCCTGGGGGTCGCCAACGCCCGACGGGTCATCGGGCTCGCCCACCAGCCGGACTGGGCCGCACTCGCCGCCGGCACCTGGCTGGGCGCCACGCCCGAGCCGTGGGCCGTCAACTGGATGACCGGCTACGACATCACCCACACCGTCTTCCACCTCACGGACTGGGGCGCCCGCCCGGACGGCCTGCCGGAGCCGATGCGCGACCACGTGCGCGACTGGCTGCCGGCCTGGCTCGACATCTGGCTGGAGATCGGCCAGTGGGACCTCGCCGCCGAACTCCTCGTGGTCGACGCGTGCATCGGTGAGCCGGCCACCGGGCGGCAGGGCTGGGACGCGCTGGCCGCCGTCCAGCACGAGGACGGCCTGCTGCCGCGCGACGCCGACCCGGTCGACGAGGACCGCGCGCAGGCGTTCCAGGACCACCAGCACACCGCCGTCGTCGCGGTGGTGGCCGGTGGCATCACGCTCGCCCGGGCGCTCGGGGCCACCACGGCGGTCGCGTGAACGGGCTGGGTCCGGCGGTCGCGGAGGTGGTGCGCGCGGCCGGGCCGTACGCCAGCGCCGTCACGGTCGCCGTCGCGCGCGGGGACGCGGAGGAGGTGCGCTGCCACGGGCGGCTCGGGCACGGGCGGACGGCCGCGTGCTCGCCGGACACCGTCTTCGAACTCGGTTCGGTCAGCAAGACCTTCACCGCGCTGCTGCTGGCACAGATGGCCGCGCGCGGAGACGTCTCCCTGGACGACACGGTGGAACGCCGCCTGCCGGACTGCTGGCGCCCGGTGACCGTCCGCTCCCCCGAGCCGATCCGGCTGCTGCACCTGGCCACCCACACCTCGGGCCTGCCCCGGCTGCCGCCCGGACTGGCCGCGCGCGCCGTACCGACCTGGTTCACCAATCCGTACGTCGCGTTCGGGGACGAGCAGTTGATGGCAGGGGTGGCCCGAACCACCGTACGGTGCAGGCCCGGCAGCCGGTACCGGTACTCCAACTACGGCGTCGCACTGCTCGGTCGGGTGCTCTCCGAGACGGGCGGGTCGCCCTATGGGGAACTGCTCGCCGAACGGGTCCTCCGACCGCTGGGCCTCGGTGCCACCACCTGTACGGCGGACCCGCCGGGGCGGGCGGTCGGGTACCGGCGCGGGCAGGAACTGCCACCCTGGCACATCCCCGGACTGCCGGGGGCCGGCGCGCTCCGGGCGAGCGGGGCCGACCTGTTGCGCTACCTGAGGGCGCATCTCGGCGGTGGCCACGGCGAGTTGGCGGCCGCGCTGCGCGAGGTCCAGCGACCGCGGCTGCGGCTGCCGCGCTCGACGGACGAGCTGTGCCTGGTGTGGAACCACCGCCGCCCGGGCGGGCGCGACCTGTACTTCCACGCCGGGGCGACCCGGGGGTTCACCGCCTTCGTCGGGTTCTCGCCCCAGGCGTCGGCCGCGGTGGCGGCCCTGGCCAACACCGGGCCGTCGCTGGACGGGCGTTTCCTACAGGCGGCGTACGAGGTGCTGCGGGCGGCTTAGGACCCTGGGGGGTGCGGCACTGCGGCGCTGCGGCATCGCGGCACTGCGGGCCGAGGCGACGGGCCTAGGCTGCCACGGCTTTGGCGCGGTCGGCGGCGATGTGGACGGCGAGGCCGCCGAGGACCGTCCCCATCGCGTAGCGCTGGATCCGCAGCCAGGCGGGACGGCGGTTGAGGAAGGACGCGATGCCTCCCGCGCTCACCGCGATCAGCCCGTTGACGGTGACCGCCACCACGATCTGGGCCAGCCCCAGCACCAGGCTCTGCACCGCGACGTGACCGCGCTCGGGCGCCACGAACTGGGGCAGCAGCGAGATGTACATGATGGCGATCTTGGGGTTGAGCAGACAGGTCAGAAAGCCCATCGCGAACAGCCGGCGCGGCGGATCCGGCGGCAGCTGCTGCGGGGCGAACACCGCCGTACCGCCCGGACGGACGGCCTTCCAGGCCAACCACAGCAGGTAGCCGGCGCCGGCCAGCTTGATCGCGGTGTAGAGGGCGGGCACCACCGAGAACACGGCAGCCACGCCCGCCGTCACCGCGGCCAGGTAGACCAGGAAGCCGGCCGCGACCCCGATCAGCGACAGCAGCCCGGCGCGGCGGCCCTGGGCGATCGACCGGGAGACCAGGTAGATCATGTTGGGCCCCGGTGTCAGCACCATCCCGAGCGCCACGGCGGCGATCCCGAGTACGGCGTGCCCGCCCACAGCGGACAGGGCGGATGCGGCGGGAGCGGTGGGGGTCAGTGCTTCCATGCGAGGAGGCTAGGCCCGGCGTCGATCTCAATGCAATGATGACTTTGCACTCGGTGCAATATCGGTGCGATGCCGTGCAATGCCGTCAACTCGTGTGGAGGGGTCCCCCCGATGGACGACTACCGCCTGATCGCCGACGAGATCGCCGGCGCCATCACCGACGGGCGGCTGCGACCGGGCCGGCAACTGCCCACCCAGCGCGCCTTCGCCCGCAGCCGGGGCATCGCCAACTCCACGGCCGGGCGCGTCTACCGGGAACTGACCCGGCGCGGACTGACCACCGGGGAGGTCGGGCGCGGCACCTTCGTCCGGGCCGGGCAGGGGGCCGGCGGCGGGGCAACCGGCGGGCAGGTGGCACTCGCCGAACCGGCCGGCGCGCCGGTGGACCTGGAACTCAACTACCCCGCCGTCCCCGAGCAGGCCGGACTGCTGGCCACCGGACTGGCGCCGCTGCTCCGGGCCGACGCGCTGGGTGCCGCGCTCGCACCGGTGGGCGCGGCCGGGACGGGCGCGGCCCGGCAGGCGTTCGCGGCACTGCTGTCGGACGAACGCCGGACGGGCGGGGATCGGATGGACGGCGACCGGTCGGGCGGTGTCCGGTCGGGCGGGGACCCTTCGGGCGGGGATCAGGAGGTCAACCCGGAGATCGCCGGGGAGGAGTTGCTGTTCGCGGGCAACGGGCGGCAGGCCATCGCCGCGACGCTGTCCGCACTGGTGCTGCCCGGCTACCGGCTGGGGGTGGAGGCGCTGACCTACCCGGTGGTCAAGGCCGTCGCCCAGCGGCTGGGCATCACACTCGTGCCACTGGCCGTCGACGAGCACGGGCTGCTGCCCGACGCCGTGGCCACCGCCCACCGGGCCGCGCCGCTGCGCGCCGTCTACGTCCAGCCGAGGCTGCAGAACCCGCTCGGCGGGAGCCTGCCGTACGAGCGGACGGCCGCCCTCGCCGAGGAACTGCGCCGCCTCGACCTGCCGGTCGTCGAGGACGCGATCTGGTCCTTCCTCCGCCCGGAGCTGACCGCCCTCGCCAGCCTCGCACCGGAACGCACCGTCCTCGTCGACAGCCTCTCCAAGCGGCTCGCGCCCGGGCTGACCACCGGGTTCGCGGTCGTCCCCGTCGCGCTGCGCGAGCGGATCGCGGGCGCACTGCGCTCGGGTGGCTGGACGCCCAGCGGGTTCGCCCTGGAGGCGGCCGTGCGCTGGATCGGGGAGGGCACCGTGGCCGAGGTCGCGGCAGCCAAGCGCGCCGACGCCGTCGCGCGTCAGCGGCTGGCGCGCGAGGTGCTGGCGGGGCAGCACGTCCGGGCCGACCCCTGCTCGTACTACCTGTGGTGGGAGCTGCCGACGGCCTGGCGGGCGGAGACGTTCGTCGCGGCGGCGGCGCGGGCGGGCATCGCCGTCACACCCGCGGCGGCGTTCGCCGCCGACCCCCGGCGTTCCCCGTCCGCCGTCCGAGTCGCCCTGGCCTCGCCGCCGCTGCCCGTGCTGACGCGAGCGCTGGAGACGCTGGCGCGGATCGCGCGGGGGACGGCGGAGGAGTGGATGGAGTGACGGGCGGCCGGGCGGCCAGACGGACCGACGGACCGACGGACAACTGACGGATAACAGATAACAGCTGTTGAAATCTGTTATCTGTTATCCGTCAGTTGAAATCTGTCAGTTGTCAGTTGTCAGTCGACGGCCGTCAGTCGACGGCGCCGCTCCGGCCGCCCCGCACCGCCGTGTCCGCAGCTCCGCCGGCGCCGACGGCACGCAACCGGGAGGCGGCGGTGGCGGCGAGCTGGGGCGCGATCCGGGCGACGTCGCGGGAGCCGACCGCCGCGATCAGGCTCGGCAGCAGCCAGCGGACCGGCTGCATGCCGCGCAGCCAGGCCTGCGCGTAGACGTGGGCGGACCTCCGGGCGATGCCGGCGACGATCCGCTCCACTGCGGGCTCCAGCGGGTAGGTCTTGTTGGCCGGCCACGGCAGCCTGGTGCGCATCTGCTTGAGCACGGCGTCCTCGTCGGCGCCGCGCACCATGTCGGTGTCGGTCCAACTCAGGTATCCCACGCCGACCTTGACCCCCTGGTAGGCGACCTCGGCGCGGAGCGAGTGGGCGAAGGCCTCCACCCCGGACTTGCTGGCGCAGTACGCGCTCATCAGCGGCGCGGGAGTGAGCGCGGCGAGCGAGGCGATCTGCAGCAGGTAGCCCCGGCTCTCGGCGAGGGCGGGCAGGAAGGCCCTGGCCGTGGCGACGCTGCCGAGCAGGTTGACCTCGATCACCCGGCTGAACGCCCGGTGATCGCTGTCCACCACCGGCCCGCCGATGGCGATGCCGGCGTTGGCGACCACGGTGTCGATCCGGCCGTAGTGCTCCTTGATCCGACGGGCGGCGTCGCCGAGCGCGTCGAGGTCGGTGACGTCCACCTCCCAACTGGTCGCGGCCGCGCCGCACTGCGCCGCGACGGCCTTGAGCTCGTCCGGCTCCAGCCCCAGGAGGGCGACCTTGGCCCCGCGCCGGGCGAGCGTGTGGGCGAGCGAAGCCCCGACCCCGCGGGCGGCCCCGGTGACGACGACGACCTGCGCGGACAACGGCGGGATGGCGTTCATGCGGCGGCGGTCCTCTCGGAGACGGGCGCAGAGGCGGAGGAGGCGGAGGTGGAGGGGGAGGGAGCAGGAGCGGAGACGGAAGCGGGCGCGGCGGACAGGTACGCGGCGGCCAAGCGGTGGATCTCGGCCGCGACCTCCACCGGCCGCTCCAGCGGCGCCATGTGCCCGACCCCCGGAAGCAGCAACAGCCCCTGTGGGTCGGCGAGTTCGGCGACGATCCGGTGCGCGTGCACCGGTGGGGTCAACCGGTCCGCGGTGCCGACCACGACCGCGGTCGGTACGGCGAGCCGGGCGAGTCCGGCGTGGACGTCCAGGCGGTCGAGGACGCCCGCCCAGTTGGCGCGTACGGCGGTCGGGCAGGCATGCACGATCCGGGCCGTCGCCTCCACCTGCCCGGCGGACGAACCCGGACCCATGGTCGCGTACTTGAGCGCGACACGGGTGACCGGCGAGACCGGCCCGAGCGGCAGCCGGGAGCGCAGCAGCAGGCGGTTCAGGAAGCGGCGCAGCCCCGGGGAACGCACCGCCTCGGGCAGCACGGCGAGTTCGGCCACCAGCTCCCCCGGCCCGGTGGAGACCAGGACGGCGGCGGCGGTCCGGTCGGCGATCTCGGGGCGGCCACCGGCGGCCATGATGGTCATCCCGCCCATGCTGTGCCCGGCGAGCACGGCCTTCTCCCCCGCCGGGACGGTCCGGGCGAGGACGGCGGAGAGGTCCTCGGCCAGTGCCCGGGTGGAGTAGCGGACCCGGCTCGGCGGGATCTCGCTGTGCCCGTGGCCGCGCTGGTCGTAGGCCACCACTCGGTAGCGGTCGGTGAGTTGGCGAATCACCGGAGCCCAGAAGGCGGTTGAGCAGGTCCAGCCGTGGGCGAGCACGACGGTCGGCGCCCCGGGTTGGCCGTGGACCTCGACGTGCAGCCGGATCCCGTCCGCCGATCGGATGCTCAACTCCTCGACGGGCACGGGCGGGACGTACTCGGCGGGCAGCTCGGCGGCGCTCATGCGGACACCTCCTGCGCGGTACGGGCGGCGTCCTGGCCGGCGCGCATGATCAGTTCGTACTCGCCGAGGTCGACCTTGCGGGTGGCGCGGCGGAACGCGGTGGTGGAGCCGGGCCAGAGCACGGTGTTCTTGCCGTTCGGATCCAGGTACCAGCTGCGGCAGCCGCCGGTGGTCCAGACGGTGCGGTCCATCCGGTGCTGGAGTTCTAGGTTCCACTGCCGCTGGGCCCGGACGGTGGGCTGCATCGCGGTGGCACCGATCGACTTGAGCGTGGTCAACGCGTCGATCAGGTAGTTCAGTTGGGACTCGATCATCAGGATCATCGAGCTGTTGCCGAGGCCGGTGTTGGGACCGATCACGAAGAACAGGTTCGGGAAGCCGTGCACGGCCGAGCCGCGCAGCGCCTCCATGCCGTCCTTCCACTCCTCCGCCAGGCTGGTGCCGTTGGCGCCGAACACCCGGGCCCCGATGGGCATGTCGGTGACGTGGAAGCCGGTGCCGAAGACGATGGCGTCGACCTCGTGCTCGCTGCCGTCGGCGGCGACCAGGGTGGAGCCGCGCAGTTCACGCAGGCCGGAGGCGACGACCTCGGTGTTGGCCGCGGCGAGCGCCGGGTAGTAGGTGTTGCTGAGCAGGATGCGCTTGCAGCCGATCCGGTAGTCCGGGGTCAGCTTGGCGCGCAGGGCCGGGTCGGGAACGCCCTGGGCGAGGTGGCGTTCGGCGAGTTGCTGGACCACGCGCAGCATTCCCGGGCGGCGCACGAAGGCGTCCACCTGGAGCTCTCGGAGGGCGAACAGGGTGCCGCGGCGGATCTTCCCGGTGACCGGCACGCGGTCGTGCAGCCACTTCTCCAGCTGGCTGATCTCGCGGTCCCGGCGCGGCAGGACCCAGGCGGGCGTGCGCTGGAAGACCGTCAACCTGCCGACCTTCGGCTGGATCGACGGGATGATCTGGGCGGCGGAGGCTCCGGTGCCGACGATCGCGACCCGCTTGCCGGTCAGGTCGTAGTCGTGGTCCCAGCGGGAGGAGTGGAACACCTTGCCGGGGAAGGCGCCGAGCCCCGGCAGGTCGGGGATCTGCGGGTCCGCCAGTGGTCCGGCGGCGGAGACCACCGCGTCCGCGGTCCACTGACCGGCCGAGGTGGTGATCCGCCAGCGGACCTGCTCGGCCTCCCAACGCGCCTCCAGCACTTCGGTGTTGAACCGAAGGTGCGGGCGGAGGCCGAAGACGGTGGCGACCTTCTCCAGGTAGGCGCGGATGTCCGGCTGGCCGGAGAAGCTGCGCGGCCACGCGGGGTTGGGCGCGAAGGAGAAGGAGTAGAGGTGCGAGGGCACGTCGCAGGCGCAGCCGGGGTAGCTGTTGTCGCGCCAGGTGCCGCCGACCGAGTCCGCGCGCTCCAGGACGACGAAGTCGGTGATCCCGGCGCGGCGCAGCCGGACCGCGGCGCCGAGACCGCCGAAGCCGGAGCCGATCACCGCCACCCGCACGTGCGGGACGGCCTCGTCCGCCGCGGGGGCACCGGACGTGCCGGAGCGGGGGCGCTTGCTGCTGGATGCCATGCGGCCTCCTCCTGAGGGTGGGGCGATGATCTTCGCGCTGCCGTACCGTGGCGCCCGCTCGTGCCGCGCGTCCTGGCGCGCCGACGACGCCGTGCTCGTGCTGTGCTCGACTGCTCTCGTACCGCCCTGGCGCTGCTCTGATGTTGCCCTGATGCGCCCGGGTGAAGCCGCGGTGTCGCTCTGGTGCTGCTCCGCATGGTGCTGTGCGCACTGCCTTGGGCTCCCCGACGACCGGCGTCGGAGCCCCGCTAATCGCGCCAGTAATTACTGGCATGATTGGCAGGGTAGCCCTTGCTGACACCGGATGGAAGAAGCGCGGCCACCCGGATTCCGGGAGCCTTCGGAGGTGCCGGACCTATGCTGATCGCCGTGGACAAGGTCAGAGCTGCTGCGGGTGACGGAAAACGCGAGTACCGGGTGGAGGAACTGGCCGAGGCGGCCGGCATCACCAGCCGGACGCTGCGCTTCTACCGCGAGCGCAAACTGCTCCAGCCGCCCCGCAAGGAGGGCCGGATCGCCTGGTACGGCGAGGAGCACCTGGCCCGGCTGCGGATGATCGGCGAACTGCTGGACCGCGGCCACACCCTGGGCGGCATCGCCGAACTGATCGGCGCCGGCGAGAGCGGGCGGGACGTCGCCGAGCTGATCGGGCTGGAGGCCGCGATCGTCGCCCCCTGGTCGGACGAGACCCCGGTGCGCCTGGACTGGGACGAACTCAGGACCGTCTTCAACGACCAGCTCACCGAGGAGAACACCGCCGAGTCGATCGCCCAGGGCTACATCACGATCGACGACGACGGGATCACCCACATCAGCCGCCGCCTGATGGACGCCACCACCGCACTCGTCGCCGAGGGCGTACCGCTTTCCGTGGTGCTGGACGCCAGCCGACGAACCCAGGAGCACGTGGAAGCCATCGCCGAGATCTTCATCGACGTGGTCGGCGAGCACCTGCTCGGCGCCCTCGCCGCCGACGCCCCGCTGCCGCCCGGCGAGGCGGCCCGGCTCACCGAACGCATCCTGCGGGTGCGGCCGCTGGCCCGTACGGTCGTCGACGCGCAGTTCGCCCTCGCGATGGACCGGCGGGTGCCCGCAGAGTACGACGAACTGCTGCGCCAGCGACGGGAGAACGACACCGAGGCGTAACCCCTCCGACGGGAGGGCAGGGATTCCCGCGCCCTGCCCACCCGTTGGAGGAACCGCCGATGCCCAGACCCCTCAGTCGCCGCGCCGCACTCGGCCTCGCCGCCGGGCTCACCCCGGGCCTCGCGCTCGCCGCCTGCGGACCGAACTCCCCGGCACCGTCCGCCGGTTCGACCGGCGCGACCGGTGAGCCCGGCGCGCCGGGCGGTTCCGGCGGGTCCAGCGGGGCCGGCCCCCGGACCGTCCGGCACGCTCGCGGCGAGAGCACCGTACCGGCCCGGGCCACCCGGGTGGTGGCGCTGGACACCGACGCGCTGGACTCGGTGGTCACCCTCGGGCTCACGCCGGTCGGCGCGACCACCGTCACCGAGGGCGCTCCCTTCCCGGCCTACCTGCCCGCCGAACGGCTGGCCACGACGAAGGCCGTCGGCGCCATCGGGCAGCCCAACCTGGAGGCGATCGCGGCGCTGCGGCCGGACCTCATCCTGAGCAACCAGGTGCGCGACGACAAGCGGTACGACGAACTGACGAAGATCGCGCCGACCGTGCTGTCCAAGACCACCGGGCCCACCTGGAAGGAGAACGTCCGGCTGCACGCCGAGGCGATGGGCCGGCAGGCCGAAGCCGAAGCGGCCGACGCGGCGTACCGGACGAAGGCGCGGGACCTCGTCACCGCACTCGGCGGCCCGGCCAAGGCCGCCGCCACCCGGGTCGAGATGGCTCGTTTCCTCGCGGGCGCACCGACCAGGCTGTACCTCAACGACACCTTCGTCGGCTCGCTGTTCAAGGACCTCGGGCTCGGCCGGCCCGCCAACCAGGACAAGCCCGGGTTCTCGGTCGAGATCAGCCCCGAGCAGGTGGACCAGGCGGCGGCCGACGTCATCTTCTACTCGGTCTACGGGGACGCGGCCAAGTCCGACCAGGGCAGGATCACCGATGGCGCGCTGTGGAAGAGCCTGGACGCCGTCCGCACCGGCCGGGTGTTCCGGGTCGACGACAGCCTGTGGATGCTCGGGATCGGCTACACCGGGGCCGGCCTGATCCTGGACCAGATCCGGAAGCACCTCGCGCCCTGAGCGACTGCTCACCGTGCCCTACGTCCTGCTGCTGGCCGGGATGGCGCTGCTGTTCGCCGCCTCCTGCGTCCTGCTCGTCTCCACCGGGAGCCTGTGGAGCCTGACCGTTGCCGTGGGCCTCCTCGGGGTGGCGGTCGCACCACAGATGATCACGATGTTCGGCCTGGCCGAGCGGACGGTGCCGGCCGTCCGGCTGGGCGAGGCGATGGCTGCGCTGGTCAGCGCGCTGATCCTGGCGCAATCGGCCGGCACCTTCCTGGGCGGCTGGGCGACCACGCACTTCGCGCCCGCCGCGCCGTTCGCGATCACCGCGGCCACGGCGGCGGCCTTGCTGCTCGCCGCGTGCACCGCGACCGAACAGCGCTACCGCCGCCGCACTCCGACCGCTCCGACTGCTCCGACCGACGGTGGGACTGACGGTGGGACTGACGGTGGGACTGACGGTTCCGGCGTCCAACCCCGCATCGCTGCGCCCGCGCGCCGCGCCCCGCGCACATGACGGCGGGGGCGACGGTGGTCCGCACACCGTCGCCCCCGCCGTGCGGCCCCGCCCGCCGGCACCCACGGTTCGGCAGGGCCCACTCAGGCGGTCGTCAGTTGACGTTGACCGCCGTCCAGGTGGCCGCGACCGCGTTGTACTCGGCGCTGCCGTTGCCGTACAGGTCCGCCGCCGCGCTGAGGGTGCCCGCCCGGGCGCCCGCGTAGTCGGTGGTGGAGGTGAAGTAGACGGTCAGCGCGCGGTACCAGATCTGCGCGGCCTTGTCCCGGCCGATGCCCGCGAGCGAGGAGCCGTCGGCCGTCGGGCTGTTGTAGTCGAACCCGTTGATGCTCTTCGCGCCGCTGCCCTCCGACAGCAGGTAGAAGAAGTGGTTGGCCACGCCCGACGAGTAGTGCACGTCGAGGTTGCCCACGCCGGCGGACCAGGAGTCGGCGGACTGGCCGTCCTTGCTGGGCTGGTCCATGTAGCGCAGCGGGGTGCCGTTGCCGTTCAGGTTGATCAGCTCGCCGATCCAGTAGTTCGGCGGGTTGGAGGGCAGGTTGGCGTACCACTCGACCATCGTGCCCATGATGTCGGAGGTGGCCTCGTTGAGGCCACCGGACTCACCTGAGTAGTTGAGGTTCGCCGTGGCGGCGGTGACGCCGTGGCTCATCTCGTGGCCGGCCACGTCGATCTCGGTGAGCGGGGCGGCGTCGCCGTTGCCGTCGCCGTAGGACATGCAGAAGCAGCTGTCGTCCCAGAAGGCGTTGACGTAGTTGGAGCCGTAGTGGACGCGGCTCGCGGCGCCGACACCGTCGTTGCGGATGCCGTTGCGGCCGAAGGTGCTCTTGTAGAAGTCCCACGTGGTGGCCGCGCCGAACTGGGCGTCCACGGCGGCGGATTCGCGGTTGGAGGCGGTGCCGTCGCCGAAGTTGTTGGAGGTGTTGGCGAACAGCGAGCCGTTGCCGGCGGTTCCGTTGCTCATGTCGCTGGTGGACTGGCCGCCGCGGCTGTCGTCCTTCAGAGAGTAGCTGGAGCCGCTCTGCGCGGTGGTGAGCGGCACCTGGCCGACGAAGACGCCCTTGCCGGTGCCGGCGGCGGTCTGGATCTTCTCGTGGGTGGACAGCACCTTGCCGGTGGCGGCGTCGGTGACGAGCACCTGGTTGCTCGGGGTGCCGTCGGCGCGCACGCCCTCGACGGTGGTCCGGTAGGCCAGGCGCGGGTTGCCGTCGGTCGCCCAGACGACCAGTTCGGCCTTGCCGGTCTGGTGCACGTCGGCCAGCGGGGACTCGTCGGCGTCGAGGGTGACCCCGACGGTGGCCTTGACCGCGCCGGTGGCCTGCGTGGCGGCCTGGTCGGCCGGGATCTGCGGGGTCAGGCTCGGCAGCGCGAGCTTGGCGGAGACCGCCTTGTCGACCGACTTGACCGAGCCGTTGGCCTTCTGGTGGACGACCAGGTCGCCGCCGAGCACCGGCAGGCCGGCGTAGGTGCGCTCGAAGCGCAGGTGCCGGGTGCCGTCCTTGTCCACCACGGCGTCCTTGGCGACGAGCCGCTCCTTCTCGCCGAGGGCGAGGGCCTTGGCGAGCGGGCCGGACTGGCCGCCGGCCAGCGCGAGCACGGCCGCGTGCTGGTGGTCGGCCTGGGCCTGGAGGCCGGCGACGGGGCTGGCCTGGGCGGCGGTGCTCACCTGGATCACACCGGTCAGCAGGGCGGTGGCCGACAGTACGGCGACAGCTGCGAGCTTTCGCTTCACGTGCGAGTCCTTCCGGGAAACCGCGTGTGGACGCGGTCGCGCCGCGTTCCGGGGGCCGGGGTCGGCACCTGTGGGGCGGAAATGGGCGCTGACGTGCTGAAACCCCGAGCGGTCGAGCGGCGAGCCACCAAGGGGTGGGGGTGGGGGCTACCGCCGGGGCTGTCCAGAAGCATGACAATCCAGCAGGTGAATTGACAGGTCTACTTCAGCGATTGGCCAGGTCCCGCCAGCTCGCCAGGGCCCTCAAGTGGTGGGCAAAACGGGGCAATTCACCGCGCCTTGCAGTGGGTTCCCACCCGAACCACGCCCGACCGCCTGCACCGATGTCCGATCGACCGTCGAACGCCGATTCGGCGCGCGGAGCCGAGCGGGCCGGAATCGACTTTTACATCCCTGTAGAACTTCCAATACGGAATCTTGACATCCGCTTGGCGAGGTCCCGCCACCTGCCACCCTTGCCCGCCGCCGGGTCATCTGCTAGCGCCACCGGGCCTCGTGTTCGCCCGACTCCTCAGCGCAGTCGGCGAGTTGGGCTCGACACCTGAGGGCGCACCGGAGCCGGTGAGACCCCGTGTCCCACAACAGCCCCTCCTCCACTGGCATCTGCGATGACGCCCGGTTCCCGCGGCGCCCCGCTCGCCCGCCCCCGGCTCCCGGGCGACCAGCCCGTACGGACACCCGGGCCGGGTCGGCACACGCGCTCAACCGCCGCCCGCGCCGGGCCCGTCCGGTCGCAGAAGCGGCAGCGGCAGCGGCAGCGGCAGCGGCAACGGCAACGGCAACGGCAACGGCAACGGCAACGGCGGGATCGGGATCTGGACCGGGAGAGCGAAGGGGTACCACTCCTCGCCCGGACCGGTCAGCGAGGCCTCCCCGGGAGCACGTCCGGCGCGTACTCCCGCACTGCGGCGAGCAGTTGGCGGATCGACGGGTTCACCATCGGCCGCCCGGCCACGGTGACGGTCGGCACGGTCTCGTTGCCGTCCGCGACCGAGCGGACGAAGGCGGCGGCGTCCGGGTCCTTCCAGATGTTCACCATGGTGAACCGCCGGCTGTAGCGCAGGCGGGTGAAGAGCAGCGCCAGGCGCAGGTTCATGCAGAACGTGCACAGCGGCCGCCAGTAGAGGACCACACCGTCGTCGGCTCCGCCGGTCGCTGTCACTGGAACCGCCATTCCTGGGCCGTGTTGCCGGGGGTGCAGGTCACCATGGTGACCGCGTTTCCCGGGCCGTTGTCGGTCATGCAGCGCTGGTTCTGGTAGTCGGCCAGCGTGTAGGAGCCCTGGGCGGATCCGCTGCGCACCGTCCAGTTGGTCAGGAAGCTGAAGCCTCCGCTCAGGGTGACCTTGCCGTCCATGGTCTGGACGAGCAGCGGCCCGCCGCTGTTGCAGGCGTTGAAACTGATCCAGGAGCCGGGGTCGGTCGCCCGCACCCAGCCGTACTGGGACGCGCCGCCGACCACGATCGGGTTGTCGCCGCTCAGTTCGTCGCGGGCCATCCCGATCGGGCGGCCGTCCTTCACGTTGACGATGGTGGTCCAGGAGGTGCCGCCGCACGACGGCGGCCGGGTGGGGGTCTGCGGAGCCGGCGGGTTGCCGCCGCCCGAGGGCGAACCGCCGCCGGACGGGGAGCCGCCCCCGGCGGGGGAGCCACCGGCCGCGTTCTGGGCCGGGGGCTGCGGGTTGGGATTGGGATTGGGGTTGGCGGGCTGGTTGGCGGTGCCGCCCCCGCCGCCGGACTGGTTGGATTGGCCGCCCGAAGCGCCGCCGCCGCCCGCCGCGCCCGCGCCTCGGCCCGCCGCGCCTCCGTTGCCGCCCGGCGCGGGGGCCGGGACGGGCGCGCCCGGCTGGTTCGGGGTGCTCGGCTGCTGGTCGGCGGCCGGGGCCGCGACCGGGGTGTCGGAGGGTGTCGGCGTGGCGGGCGGCGTCACGGCCGGGGCCGCCGGGGTGCCCGCGCCCGGGGTCACCGGGGCCGTCACGACGACGGTCGGCTGGGCGGCGGGCGGCTCGGCCGCGTCCGACCGGCCGGGGCCGCGGTCCACCAGCAGGACGGTCGCCGTGCCCATCGAGATGACCACGGGGACGATCACCGGCACCAGCAGTGCGCGCCGCGACCGGCGCTTGCCCGGCTCGGTCACCGGCTGCGGCCCCACCTTGGCGACCTCGTCCTCGTCCGGCACGGGGCCACCCGACGCCGGGCGCTCGCCTGACGCGGGCTGGTCGGCGCCGTCCGCGACCGGCACCAGGGCACCGGCCTTCGCCGCACCGGCGCCCCCGGCCACCCCACCCCCGGCCCCTTCACCCGCAGCCGCTCCCCCGGCCGCCGCCCTGAGGTCGACCGTCCCGGTGTCGGCCGGGGCACCGGCCGCACCCGCCGCAGCGCCCGCGTCCTTCGCACCGATCGCCGCCCGGGCCGCGGCCGCCATCTCGGCGGCGTCGGCGAACCGGTCCTCCGGCTTCTTCTCCAGTGCCTTCGCGACCAGCTCGCGGACCGCCGCCGGGAAGGCCCCCGGCAGCTCCGGCGCCGGCTGGCGAACGTGCTTGAGCGCGACCTCCAACACGCTCTCGCCGACGAACGGCGGCTTCCCGGTGAGCAGTTCGAAGCAGACCACGCCGATCGAGTAGAGGTCGGAGGCCGGCCCGGTGCCCGTACCCTCGGCCTGTTCGGGGGCCATGTAGAGGGCGGTGCCGACGATCGCGTGCGAGGCGGTGATCTTGGTACTGGCGATCGCCCGGGCGATGCCGAAGTCGGTGATGGTCACCCGGCCGTCCGTGCGCACCATCAGGTTGGACGGCTTGATGTCCCGGTGCACGATCTCCCGGCGGTGGGCGGCGTGCAGGCCGTCCAGCGCGGCGGCGACCAGACCGAGGGCGCGCTCGGGAGGCATCGGGCCCTCCTCGGCGAGCACCCGGTCCAACGGCCGGCCGTCGACCAGCTCCATGACGATGTAGGCGCAGCGGTCCCCGGCGTCACCGCCCTCGCCGCCCTCCCGGCCCTCGGCACCGCCGCCGCTCTCACCGTAGTCGTGGACGTCCACGACGGCCGGGTGGTCGATCGCGGCGACCAGCTGGGCCTCCCGGCGGAAGCGCTGGATGAAAGTGTCGTCCTCGAACAGCGCCGAGTGCAGGATCTTGACGGCCACCGGCCGCGCCAGCACCGTGTCGTCGGCCCGCCAGACCGTACCCATCCCCCCGCCGCCGATCCGCTCGACCAGCGTGTACCGCCCGCCGAGCACGGCGCCCGGACCCCTCATACTCCCGCCCCCATGTGTCATGACCCTCCCCAGCGGGCCGTTCGGCCCCCAGTGTGCCAGAGGGGGTCGAACGGTCAGCAGGCGCTGTCCGGCCAGCGGTTGAGGGCCGCCGCCGTCAGCTGTCCCGGCCCTGCCGGGCGTGCTCGACCACCTCCAGGACGGCGGCGGCGACGGCCTGCGGGTGGTCGGCGTGGACGTGGTGGCCGGCGCCGCGCACCACGATGTGCGACCCCTTGGCCGCGCCGGCGACGACGTGTGACTGGAGGACGGTCCAGCGGGCGCGCATCGCCCCCGGCAGGCCGTCGGTCGCGCTCAGCACCGTCACCGGCACGTCGGGCAGCCGCGCGGCCGCGCGCCGCCGCCGGAGCTCGGAGACCGCGAGGACCGTCAGCCGGTTCTCGTCGAGGACGGTCCGCCGCTGGTGGCGATGCGCCTCGACGGCCGCCTCGGCCCTCGCGACGGCTCCCCCGGCACGGCGTGCGGCGGGCGTCATGGCCGCCCGGAGCAGCCCCACCCGCAACAGGACGGCCTCGGCCGCGCGGATGGCCGGTGGCTGGAACTCCTCGTGCGCCGGATCCACCAGGACCAGGCCGGCCACCAGTTCCGGGTGCCGCCAGGCGAGGAGTTGGGCCAGCTGGCCGCCCCAGCTGTGCCCGACCAGGATGGCCGGGCCGGCGCCGAGGTGCTCCACCAGGGCAGCCAGGTCCCCGGTCGGGGACTCCAGCGAAGGACCGGAGACGCGAGCGGGGTCACTGGCACCGAGCCCGGCCCGGTCGTACGCCACGACCCGGCTGTGCGCGGCCAGTTCGGACAGCACCGGCGCCCAGGTCAGCGACGAGGTGCCGCAGCCCGCGAGCAGGACCACCGGCGGGCCGCCGCGCCCCGCCTCCACCCAGCGCAATGCCCGCCCGTCACGGTCGAGTTCGCCCTGCCGGACCCCGCCGGGGACGCTCTCGGCCAGCGCCTGCGCGATGGCGTCCTGCACATCCCGCATGGCCCGCGTGCCCCGTACTACCTGTACGCCCCCCATGCCCCGTGCGCCCTGCGTGTCCCGCGTGCCCCACGGTTCCTGCGCGTTCTGCCTGTTCTCCGTCTTCTGCACGTTCGGTTCCCCCCTGGATCCGTCCGCCCGGTCCCGGCCTGTGGTACCGGGTGACGCGGGTTCGTTGCTCACCACTGCCACGAGTCCCGGGTGCCTCCCCGACGCCCGGCGGGTCGGCCCCCGGCCGGGCCCGGACTCGCTGTCAGGCACCAGACCATGACGGCCCGGCTCCACGCAAACCCGAACACCTCGCGTCCGTTGTGTGACCGGAGGACGAAGAGGAGGCGCTGTGGCGTGAGGCCGTCACCGGCCCGCGCCCGCACGGCCCAGGCCGGGGCGGCGTCGCTGGCCGCCCCGGCCCTCCGGCGGCTCAGGCCGACAGGGTCCGCTTGAACAGGTCGAGCAGCGCCTCCCAGTGGCGCGCGTCGGCGACGGCGTCGTAGCGGGTGGTGTCGGCCTGGGTGTAGCCGTGCGGGGCACCCTGGTAGACCTCCTCCCGGTGGCGGACACCGGCGGCGGCGAGGGCCCCGGCGAGCCGTTCGATCTGCTCGGCGGGCATGGACGGATCCTCGTCGGCGTGGCCGAAGTACACCTCGGCGGTGATCCGGGAGGCGCCCAGGTGCGGACTGTCCGGCGCCTCGGTGGCGAGGCTGCCGCCGTGGAAACCGGCCATGGCCGCGATCCGGTCGGGGTGGCTGGCGGCCGTCCGCAGGGCGAGCACCGCGCCGCGGCAGTAGCCGGTGAGGCCGACCGGGCCGTCCTCGACGAGCGGGGAATCGGCGAGCCAGCGCAGGTAGGCGTCCGCGTCGCGGGCGGTCACCTCGGGGGTGAGGGTGGCGAGCAGCGGGCCGATCTGCTTGAAGATCGCCGGGTCCTTCTCCAGGTCGATCAGCGGCGGCAGTTCGACGACCGGCGCGCGGCCGTTCCGGTAGTAGGCGTTGGGGACCAGCACGGCGTACCCGGCCCGGGCGAGCCGGTCGGCCATGTCCTTCAGCTGGGGTCGGAGCCCGAAGGCATCCATATAGAGGATGACGCCGGGGTGGGCCCGCCCGTCGTCGGGACGGGCGAGGTAGGCATCGGCGGTGCCGTCCGCCGTCGGGATGTCCACGGTGGTTCCGCGCACGGTCATGGTGAGGGGTCTCCTTCGGTTCGCGCGGCAGGGTAGCGGGTGGACGCCGCCACCGGCGCGGCGCCCTCGGGGAACACGGGTGCTGCCGACCGGCGTTGGGCGTACATGGGTGTGATCGTAGACGTGGCGTGCGTGGCGGCGGCGGTGATCGGGCTGATGCTCCTGATCGCGTGGCAGATCCGGGGCGAGTCGTCGGGGCGTTGGCGGCGCGGCGGCGGGAGCACCGGGGTTGGCCTGGGCGGCGGGCTGGAGGAGTTGCAGGCGCTGTTCAGCCCGGGCAAGCGGGTGCAGGTCGAACAACGGCGGGAACAGCTGACGCTGCGGGACGACGCCCAGGTCGGAGCGCCGCCGCACTTCGGCGTGGACCTGGACCGGGGCGTGGCGGTGCTGCGCGGCAGGGACGGGGCGGGCGGCGAGACCGAACGGGGTCGGACAGGCGGTCAGGCTCCCCAGCCACGGGAGCAGAGCACCAGCCGGTAGCCGTCCGGGTCGGATATCGTCACGCCGAACTCCTCCCAGTAGGGGTTGTGGGCCCGGACCGGGGTGCCGCCGGCGGCCTCCAGCCGGGCGACCAGGGCGTCGTCCACCGGCGCACCGAGGTAGACGACGAACAGGTCGTCGACCGTCGGGGTGGGCTCCAGCGGGTTCTCCGGGTCGTGGGTGAGTTCGAAGTGCCAGGCTCCGCCGGGCGGACCGACCATCAGCAGGTCGTGCTCGCCGGACACCCGCTCGGTGGTGCGCCACAGCACGTCGAGGCCGAGGCCGCCGACGTAGAAGCGCTCGGCCGCCGCGAGGTCGCGCGAGGGCCGGGCGATGCGAACCCGCGTCGTCGAATCGATCATGGCCGCGACCCTAGCCGATACCACTGACAACGAACCGTCCCCGACGGTTCCCCCACACAATCCCGTCCGCGGATCCCCGACGGCGATCCGCGGACGGACCCCTCAGAACCGGCGCAGCCGTTCCTCGTCGCCGGTGCGCGGGCAGGTCAGGCAGGCGGCGGCCTCGGGCTTGACGGCGTAGTAGAGGCAGCAGCCGAGCCGGGTACGGGTGTGGTGGCCGCGCCCGTCGGGGGTGTGCAGGCGGCGGAAGTCGGCGGCGCCGGGCAGCGGGAGGGTGCCGCCGGGCAGCACCGCCCCGGCGGCGACGACGGCGGCGTCCTCCTCGCCGAGCATCCGGCCGAGGTACCAGACGGCGGAGGCGAGGTCGTCCGTCACCATGCCCCAGAGCGCGCGGTCGCGGCGCCGGCTGGGGGCGGCGAAGGCAGCGAGCACCGGCTCCACGTGGGCGACCACGGCGGCCCGCAGTTCGGCGCGGAGTTCGTCGTCGCCGGGGAGGGTGACGTGGCCGCGCGGGCGCAGCGCGAGGTCCCCGGTGGGGGCGTGCAGCCAGAGGTCGGCGGGGTCGACGAGGGGTACTTTCCGGGCGAGGTGCCAGGGGCCCGCGATGAGCAGGCACGCGGACCAGACGTAGTGGTGCAGCAGCCTGGAGGCGGTGACGTGCGGGCGGGGGGCGCGGCCGTGTTCGGCGGCGATGCGCTCCTCCTCGCCGGCCAGAACGGCGGCCAGGGCCCGTTCGTCGGCGGCGAGTTCGGCCCCCGAGTACCAGCCGTCGGCGGCACGGGGGTCGGGCTCTTCGGCGCCGAGCAGGCGCAGCTCCAGCACCGGGCAGAGTTCGCGCAGGCGCCGGTAGTCGCCGGGCAGGGTGGACGTCGGCGCGACGGGCAGGGGTGTTCCGGGGATCATCGGCGCTCCGTGGATCGACTCCGCATGATCGAATAAGGTGAGGCTCACCTTACAATGCCCCAGGGAGTGCACCACCCGGGACCGGGCTGGGCGGCGCGACACCCGCGACACCTGGGCGGGGTGACGCCGCGGCGAACGGCCCGACATCGGACCAGGCGACCCGAGATTGACGAACTTAGGCAAACCTAACCTAAGATGTCGACTCGTGTTGAGAACCGACCCGCCGGCCACCACGGCCCCGGCGACGCCTCGATCGTCTGCGGTCCAGCGGCCCCTGCTGCTGGTCGCCGGTGTGGGCGCGCTCGTGCTGTGTGCCGCGCTGAGCCTCGCGCTCGGCTCCCGATCCATCCCGCTGTCCACCGTGGCCGACGCGCTCACCGGGGCCGCCCACGGCGGCGACGCCGATGTGGTGACGGGCCTTCGCCTGCCGCGAACGGTGATCGGACTGGCCGTCGGGGCCGCGCTCGGCGTCGCCGGGGCGGTCGCCCAGGGCGTCACCCGCAACCCGCTCGCCTCCCCGGTCACCCTCGGCGTCAACGCCGGCGCGAGTCTCGCCGTGGTCGCCGCGATCTACGCGCTGGACCTCACCCGGCCCGTCGAGTACGTCTGGTTCGCCTTCGCCGGGGCGGCCGTCGCCGCGGTCGCCGCGTACGCGATGTCCCGGCGCGGCGGCGACCTCGACCCGGTCCGGCTCGCGCTCGGCGGCACCGTGCTCACCGTGGTGCTCACCTCCTGGACCTCCGCGCTGATGCTGGCCAGTCACCGCACCCTGGACGAGGCTCGGTTCTGGTTGGCCGGCTCGATCGGCGGGCGGCAGTTGGACACCCTCACCCCCGTGCTGCCGTTCCTGGTGCTCGGCCTGCTGGGCGCGTTCGCGATCTCGCCCGCCCTCAACGCGCTGGCCCTCGGCGACGAGACCGCCCAGTCGCTCGGCGTGCCGGTGGCCCGGATCCGACTGGCCGGAGGGCTGGCCGTCGTCCTGCTCGCGGGCAGTGCGGTGGCCGTCGCCGGGCCGGTGGCGTTCATCGGACTGGCCGCGCCGCACCTGGTCCGCCCGCTGCTCGGCAACGACCACCGCTGGCTGCTGCCGGGCTGCCTGATCGCCGGTCCGCTGCTGCTGCTCGCCGCCGACGTGCTCGGACGGCTCGTGGTGCGCCCCTCCGAGATCGAGGTCGGCATCGTGACCGCCTTCCTCGGCGCGCCGCTTCTCGCCGTACTGGCCCGGAAGGTGGCCCGGTGACCGCGCTCGCCGTACCCGTCGGCACGCTCGCCCGCCGCCGGGCCCGCACCGCCGTGTGGTCGGCGCTGGCCGCCGTCGTCCTGGTGGTGCTGACGGGCGTCGCGCTCGGCACCGGACAGGTGAGCCTGTCCGGATGGGACGCGCTGCGCGCCCTGGTCGGGCAGGGCGAACCCGGAAACGTCCTGGTGGTGCAGCAGTTCCGGGCGCCCAGGGTGGTGTCGGCGCTGATCGCCGGGGCCGGGCTGGCGATGGCCGGCTCGATGCTCCAGCGGCTCTTCCGCAACCCGCTGGCCTCCCCCGACACCATCGGTGTCACCGGCGGCGCGTCCTTCGGCGCGGTGCTGATGCTCGCCACCGGCGCCTCCCAGCAGCTGATCCCGCTGGCCGCGCTCGGCGGCGGACTGCTGGCGGCGCTGCTGCTCGGCGGCCTCGCCTGGCGGTCGAAGATGGCCGTCACCCGGCTGGTGCTGGTCGGCCTGGCGGTGCAGCAGGGCCTCGCCGCCGCCGTGAACCTGATGATCGTACGGTTCCCGGCCGAGCTGGCCTCCTCCGCGATGCAGTGGACCACCGGCTCGCTCTACGGCCGCAACTGGACCGAGGTGTGGATCGGCGGCACCGCCATCGCGCTGACCGCCCTGGCCGTGCTGCTCTGCCAGCGGCGGATCGCGGTCCTCGACCTCGGCGACGACTCGGCCGGCGGCCTCGGCCTCAACCCCGGCCGGGACCGGCTCTGGCTGCTGCTGCTCGGCATCACCCTCGCCTCGCTGGCCGCCGCCCTCACCGGCCCGGTCGCGTTCGTCGCGCTCGCCGTACCGCACCTGGTCCGGCTGCTCGCCGGGCCGCCCACCCTCGGCACGCTCGGACTCACCGCGCTCACCGGCGCCGTCCTGCTGCTGTCCGCCGACCTCCTCGTGCTCCACGTGATCCCCGTCCACGGCCTGCCGGTCGGTGCCGTCACCGCCACGCTCGGCGCGCCCTGGCTCCTGGCGCTGATGATCCGCCAGGGCCGGCCTCCCCAGAGGAGCAACTGATGACGCCCACGACGACCGTCGAGTCCGTCACCACCACCGCCAACCGGCTCGCCGCGCACGGCCTCGACCTGCGCTACGGCGACCGCACGATCGTCGACGGGCTCGACCTCGAACTGCCCGGCGGCGCCGTCACCGCCATCGTCGGGCCCAACGCCTGCGGCAAGTCGACCCTGCTGCGCGGACTGGTCCGGCTGCTCGACCCCGCCGCCGGCACCGTCACCCTGGACGGCTCCGACATCCACCGGATGTCCGCCCGGGCCCTCGCCAAGCGGATGGGCCTGCTGCCGCAGCAGCCGGTCACCCCCGAGGCGATCACCGTCGAGGCGCTGGTACGGCTCGGCCGGTACCCGCACCAGCGGATGCTCAGCCCGTGGTCCAAGACCGACCAGGCCGCCGTCGAGGACGCCCTCGCCCGGACCGGCACCGCCGAACTGCGCGAGCAGCAGGTCGACCGGCTCTCCGGCGGACAACGCCAACGCGCCTGGATCGCGCTCGCACTCGCCCAGGACACCGAGCTGCTGCTGCTCGACGAGCCGACCACCTTCCTCGACCTGCGCCACCAGCTCGACGTCCTCGACCTGGTCGCCGACCTGCACGCCGAGGCCGGACGCACCGTCGTCATGGTGCTGCACGACCTCGGGCAGGCCGCCCGGTACGCCGACCACCTGGTGGTGCTCAAGGACGGGCGGCTCGCCGCCGCCGGACCGCCCGCCGAGGTCCTCACCGCCGACCTGGTCGAGGCCGTGTTCCAGGTGCCGTGCCGGGTGGTGCCCGACCCGGAGACCGGCACGCCGCTGGTCGTCCCCCGGGCGCGGACCCGGCCGCGCGCCGCCGACCGCTGACCACTGACCACTGCCCCCGTTCGTCACCCCCGACGCTCCTCACCCTCGACGCTCCGCAACCCGACGCCCGCTCGACCCGATCCAAGGACCCCCATGAACCGCCGCCTCCCCGTCGCCGTCCTCGCCGTCGCCCTGTCCACCACGCTGCTCGCCGCCTGCGGCAGCGACGGCGGGACCAAGCAGAGCGGGGACGCCTCCTCCGCGAGCGCCGGCGCCTCCGCCGGCTTCCCGCGCACCGTCACCCACGCCGCCGGAACGACCCAGATCAAGGCCCAGCCCAAGCGCGTCGTGGTGCTGGACAGCGGCGAGCTGGACGACGTCACGCTGCTCGGCATCACGCCGGTCGGCGCGGTGTCGCCGCACATGAAGACCGAGGGCGGGTTCCCGAACTACCTCAAGGACAAGATCAAGGACACCAAGGACGTCGGCCCGATGAACGAGCCGAACCTGGAACTGATCGCCTCCCTGAAGCCCGACCTGATCCTCTCCTCCAAGGTCCGCCACGCCAAGGTCTACGACCAGCTGAACGCGATCGCGCCTACCGTGCTCGCCGAGACCACCGGGTTCCCGTGGAAGGAGAACCTCGCCCTCTACGCGCAGGCGCTCGGCAAGGAGGACGAGGCCAAGAAGGCGCTCGCCGACTACGAGGCGCGGGCAGCCAAGCTCGGTGAGGCGATCAAGGCGAAGAACGGCGGCACCATGCCGACCGCCTCGGTGGTCCGCTTCGTGGCCGGACCGACCCGCCTCTACGCCAAGGCCTCCTACAGCGGCGTGGTGCTCAAGGACGTCGGCCTGGCCCGCCCGGCCGCCCAGGACGTCGACAAGAACATCGTCGAGGTGAGCGCCGAGCAGATCAACCAGGCCGACGCCGACCTGGTGTTCGTCACCACCGCCGACGACCCGTCCAAGACCAAGGAGAGCGAGGTCCAGCAGACCCCGGTCTGGCAGGGCCTGAACGCCGTCAAGAACAGCAAGGTCTTCAACGTCCCGGACGAGACCTGGATGTCCGGCATCGGCGTCCAGGCCGCCGACGCCATGCTCGGCGACATCGCCAAGGCCGCGGGCGTGGACGCGCCCAAGTAACCGCCGACGGACGACGGCGGGCGGAGGCGGCTGCCGCTGTGGCCGCCACCGCCACCGCCCGCCGTCACTCCCGTCCGCCACCACCCTCAAGGACCACCACCCCATGCGGCTCTACCTGCTCGCCCTCAACCCCACCGACTCGGTCACCGCCGGCTTCCTGCCCGCCGCCGCCCGGCTCGGGCTCGACGTCACCGTCCTGACCGACCACGCCGAACCCCACCAGAAGGCCTACGCCGACCTCCCGTTCACCGCACCCGCGGTGCTGGAGTGCGACGTCCGGGACTTCCGCGCCGTGATCAGCCTGGTCTCCCGCCACCACGCGCCCGACGCGGTGTTCAGCAACAGCGACCACCTGCAGACCCAGACCGCCCTGGCCGCCGAGTACTTCGGCCTCCCCGCCAAGGACTGGAAGGCCGCACTGCGGGCCAAGGACAAGGGCCAGCTGCGCCGCCACCTCGCCCTGACCGGCCAGGACGCCGTCTGGTCCGCCGAGTTGGCCCCCGGGCAGGACCCGGCCGAGCTGGAGCCGCCGTTCCCGTGCGTGGTCAAACCTCGTGAGGGAGTGGCCAGCGAGGACGTCACACTGGTCGCCGACGCCGCCGAACTCGCCCTCCGCTGCCGGGAGATCCAGCACCGCCGGGCCGGCGCGACGCTGGTCGTCGAGGAGTTCCTGGACGGCCGGCTGTGCACCCTGGAGACGCTCGGCGACGGCCGCCGCCGGCACGTCCTCGGCGGCTTCCGCACCCAGCTCTCCCCGCCGCCGGACTTCATCGAGGAGGTGCTGGAGTTCGTCCCCGCGCACCCCGGTGAGGTGGTCGCGCAGGTGCTCGCCCAACTCGACGCGCTCGGGATCGGACTCGGCGCCTGCCACACCGAGTTCGTCGTGCAGCCCGACGGCCGTGCCCGGATCATCGAGGTCAACTACCGTGCCATCGGCGACCAGTGCGACCTGATGCTCGCCGAGGTCCTCGGCGTCCCGCTCTTCGAGCACATCCTCGCCGCCCACCTCGGCCGGGAACTCCCCGCGGACCTCGGCGCGCAGTGCGCCGCGACCCCGCGCCGGGCCCGCAACGAGGTGGTCTGCGCCGACCGCGCCGGCCTCCTCACCGCCGCCCCCGGGCCGTACGACGAGGAGCGCGACGGCGTCCGGCTCGCCTACCGCCCGCTGCGCCCGCTCGGCGAGCGGCACGAGCACTACCGCACCAACCGCGACTACCTGGGCGTGATGTGGGCCATCGGCGCCGACCAGGAAGCCGTGGACGCCGCCGTCGCCCGGTTCCGCGCCGCCAACCGCTGGGAGATCACCCCGTGACCGCCGACGAGCAGCTCACCCTGCGGGTGCTCTCCGCCCTGCTGCGCGAGGACGTCCTCGGCCTGCGCACCCGCGGCGCCGTGGAGGACCGCGCGGACGGCGCCTGGTTCACCGTCGCGGACGCCGAACTCGCCCTGCCCGTCGCCGTCGAGGGCTTCCAGTGCGAGTACGCCGCCCGGCTGCCCCTACTGGAGCTGGCCGGGCGCCGGCTCACCGGCCTGGACGCCATCGTGGCAGCCCTGGCCGGCCTGGCCGAGGCCGAGGACCGGCCCGGCTGGGACGCTTTCGCCGAGGAGTGCCGCCAGACCCTCGCCACCATGGAACTGCACGAGCGCGCGCGGCCCGAGGTGCACGCCCGGCTCACCGACCTGTACGGCGAGGACCCGGCCGACTGGACCGGTCTGGCCGCCGCCCTCGGCCACGACACCCTGGCCGCCTACCTCGACCACCCCGTCTACCCGACCTCACGCGGCCGGTCCGGCCTCACCGAACACCAACTGAACTCTTACGCACCGGAGTTCCACCCCGCGTTCGAGCTGCGCTGGCTGGCCGTCCCGACCGACGCCCTCACCACCCACGGCCGGCGCCCGCTCCCGAGCTGGTGGCCCACTCCGGCCTGGCTGGGCCTTGCGGACGCCTGCCCCGGCGACGGCTGGACCACCCTGCCGGTCCACCCCCTCACCGTCGGCGCCCCGCTGGACGAGGCACTGGAGGCGGTCGGCCTGGCCGACCGCGCGGTGCTCGCCGAACGGCCCTACCTGACCGTCGTGCCGACGCTCTCCATGCGCACCGTCGCCGTCGCCGACGACCCCGCCTGCCACCTCAAACTCCCGCTCGCCACCGCCACGCTGGGCCGGCTCAACCGCCGCACCATCAAGCCCGGCACACTGCTCGACGGCGCCGCCGGCCAGCGCCTGATCGAGGCCGTTCTGGCCCGCGAGCCGCGCTTCGCCGGCCGCGTCCTGCACGCCGACGAGCAGACCTGGGCGCACGCCGGTCACGAACTGCTGGCCGTCCTGCTGCGCCGCTACCCCGCCGGGCTGGAGCGGGCCGTCACCGTCCCGCTGGCCGCCCTGCTGGCCCCCGCGCCCGGGGGCCGCCTGGTGCTCGACCACCTCGCCGACCGCTTCCACGACGGCGACCAACTCGCCTTCTACGACTCCCTGCTGGAACTGCTGCTGGACTGGCAGACCACGCTGTTCGACTACGGCATAGCACTGGAGTCGCACCAGCAGAACACCTCCCTGGTGCTCGACGGCGACGGACTGCGCCTGCTCTACAAGGACGACGACGGCCCGCGCGTGCACACCGCCCGGATGACCGCCCGCCTCGGCGAACTCGCCCCGACCCGGGCCGACTTCGACGACGCCCGGATCTTCGGCGACGACGACCGGGCGCTCACCGACCTGTTCACCACCATCACCGGCCACCTGTGCACCGGCGCGCTCGCGTTCGGCCTCGCCGAGCACCGTCGCGCCGAACTCACCGACGTGCTCACACTGTTGCGAAAGCGCCTGGCCGAAGCGGTGGACCGGATCAGACCGGCCGGTGAGCCGCTGCGGACGGACCTGCTGGAGGCCGAACGCCTGCCGGTCAAGGCCATGGTCAGCGCCGGGACCCTGCTCAGCAAGCAGCGCTCGGGCGCCGCCGACATCAACAAGCACTACACCAGCGGCCCCAACTACCTGCTGGCGGACGGGATCACCCGGTGAGTGTGGAGACCGTTTCGCAGCGGTCCGGCCACGGGACCGACCACTCCGGCGGACTCGGCCGCCGCCAGGTGCACGCCGTCGCCGCCTGCTACTTCGTCGCCTCCTTCGCCGCGCTGGGCCTGCCGCCGTACCTGACCGCGATCCTGCCCACGCTCGGCGATCCGCAGGCCCGGTGGGCCGGCGTGCTCTACATCGTCCCGACGGTCTTCAGCGCGCTCGGCGCACCGCTGTGGGGTCGGCTCGCCGACCGCTTCGGCCGCAAGCGGCTGCTGCTGCGCGCCCAACTCGGGCTCACCGTCTCCTTCCTGCTGGCCGGGGCCGCCGGCAGCCTGCCCGCGTTCACCCTCGCGCTGGTCCTTCAGGGCTTCCTCGGCGGCACCTTCGCCGCCACCAACGGCTACCTCGCCGCCGCCCTCGACGGACCGCGGCTGTCCCGCGCACTCACCCTGATGCAAGGCAGCGCCCGGGCGGCCCTGGTGGCCGCACCGATCCTGGTCGGCGCGCTGTCCCCGTGGATCGACCCGCACCGCCAGTACCTGGTGATGGCCGTCCTCCCGCTCGCCGCCGCGCTGCTGCTGTCCCTGCTGCCCGAGCCGGACCGTCCGGCGGCCACCCCCGCGTCGGAGGGCCGCGCCGAGCGGGCACCCGCCGCCCCGCTCCTCCCGCTCTACGTCTTCGAGTTCGTCTTCGTCTTCGCCACCGTCATCTCCTTCCCCTATCTCATCTCGCTCGCCGAGCAACGGCTTCCCGGCGTCTCCGGCACCACCACCGGCGTGCTGTTCGCCCTGCCGCACCTGTGCTACCTGGTGTTCGCCGCACGCGTCCACACGCTGTTCCACGCCCGCCCGCACACCGGCATCGCACTCGGCTTCGGCCTCGTCGCGCTCGGCCTGGCCGGGCACGCCGTCGCGTACTCGCTCCCGGTCTTCGTCGCCGTCCGGCTGCTGCTCGGCGCCGGGCTCACGCTCGGCCTGGTCTGCCTCGCCGTGCTCGCCGCCGGAGCGGCCCAAGGGCGCGCGCCCGGGCGGATGTTCGGCACGCTCGAACTCGTCTCCAAGGGCGGCGCCGTCGCCGCCGGCGCCGTCGCAGCGCTGGCCAACGGGCAGTTCGGCGCCGCCGCGCCCGTGGTGGCCGGCACCGCCGCCGCCCTGCTGGCCGCCGTCGCGGCCACCGCATTCTCCCTCCCGTCCCTCCGCCAGCGCTGGAGTCGCCGATGACCCCCGAGCCGATCGCCCCCAAGTCGATCACCCACGAGCCGATCAGCCACGAACTGCCCACCGCCGACGACGCGGTGGCCCACACCCTGCTGAACTGCCTGCTGCGCGAGGTCTCCGCCCCCGAGCACCAGACCGCCGTGGCCGACGGCCGCCTGCTGCTGCGCCTGCCCCGGCGCGGCGCCCTGCTGCGGATCGCCCTGCGCCGCACCTCGCTGCTCGGCGCGCACCGCTTCACCGGCCCGGTCGAGATCGAACGAGGCGGCATCTGGGCGGAGTTGAACTGGCGAGAGCTGGCGGAACACGTGCAGGACGAACTGGAGCTGCGCACCGGCACGGTGAACGAGGAGTTCCTCGGCCAGGTCACCTCCAGCCACGACGGCCTCCGGCAGAGCCTGGCCGACCGCCCGGTCTCCGGACCGGATCGCTACCTGGAGTCCGAGCAGGCCCTGCTGTTCGGCCACCGCTTCCACCCGGCGCCCAAGTCCCGCTCCGCCGCTCGGGGGGACTGGCGCGGGTACGCCCCGGAGTCCCGCGCGGCGTTCCCGCTGCGCCACCTCGCCGTCCGCGCCGAACTGCTCACCGAGCAGTCCCTGGACAACAGCGCGAGCGCCCTGCTGGACGGCCTCGGCGACGTCCCGGACGGATACCGCCTGCTGCCCGCCCACCCCTGGCAGTACCAACTCATCGGCGATCACCCGCTGTTGCGCGACGCCCTGGACCGCGGGGACGTCCTCGACCTCGGGCCGCGCGGCGAGGAGTTCGCCGCCACCGCCTCGGTGCGCACCCTCCACGGCGCGGACGCCTTCCTCAAGTTCAGCCTCAACGTGCGCATCACCAACTGCCTGCGCAAGAACGCCGCTTACGAGCTCACTGGCGCCGTCGAACTCACCCGGCTGCTCGCCCCCGCCCTCGCCGACCTCGCCCGGCGCTTCCCCGACGCGGCGATGCTGCGCGAGCCCGCGTTCCGCACCCTCGCCCTGCCCGGCGCCGACGGCCGACCCGACCAGGCGCTGTACGAGGGCTTCGGCCTGATCGTCCGCGAGGGCTTCGGCGGCGTGCTGCGGCCCGGCGTCACCCCGCTGCTGGCCGCCGCCGTCGCCGACGAGCACCCGACCAGCTCCGCCCACATCTCCCGTCTACTGGCGGGGAGTTCGGACGCCTCCCGGGCCCTGGACTGGTGGCGGGCCTATCTGGGGCTGCTCATCCCGCCCGTGCTCGCCGCCTACTTCGACCACGGCGTGGTGCTGGAGCCGCACCTGCAGAACGTGCTCATCGGCGTCGACGCCACCGGGCACCCCACCCAGGTGCTCTTCCGCGACCTGGAGGGCACCAAGCTCGTCCCCGAGCACAACGCCGACCTCCTGGCCGCCCTCCCGCCCGAGGTCGCCGGGCCGATGACGTACGACGCCGAACGCGGCTGGGACCGGGTGGTCTACTGCCTGCTGGTCAACCACGTCGCCGAACTGCTGGCCGTCCTCGCCGACCGCCACCCCGAGCTGGAGGGCGCCCTGTGGCAGGCGGTCCGGGACACCCTGGAGCAGTACGCGGCAGGCCACGGCCGCCCGCCCCGGCTGCGGGCGCTGCTCGCGGGCGTGCCGCTGCCGGCCAAGGCCAACCTGCTCACCCGTTGGGAGCGCAAGGCCGACCGACAGGCCGGCTACGTCCGCCTGCCCTCGCCGCTCGCCGGATCCGTCCTCGCCCAGGCCGCCCGCACCGCTACCCCCCTCTCCCTCGGGAGCGCCGCCCGATGACCGAGATCGTCCGCCGGCACGTCGCCGCCCTCGCGCCCGACGCCCTGCCCGCTTACGTCTACGACCTGGCGGCGCTGCGCGCGCACGCCACCGCCGTCCGGGCCGCGCTGCCCGCGCGGGTCGAGCTGTACTACGCCGCCAAGGCCAATCCGGAGGCGCCGCTGCTGGCCGCGCTGCGCGACGCGGTCGACGGCTACGAGGTCTCCAGCGGAGGTGAGTTGGCGCACGTGCGGGCGGCCGTTCCGGACGCGCCGCTGGCCTTCGGCGGCCCTGGCAAGACGCCCGCCGAGATCGCCGCCGCCGTGGACGCCGGGGTGCACCGCTGGCACATCGAGAGCGAGCAGGAACTGCACCGGCTCGACGCCGTCCTCGCGGACCGGCCGGGCACGGTGGTCGACGTGCTGCTACGGGTCAACCTGCCGGTCGCCACCGGTGCGCTCGACGCGGTGGCACTCGCGATGGGTGGGCGACCGACGCCCTTCGGGCTCGACCCGGACCGCGCCGAGGAGTGCGTGCGCCAGCTCACCGGCGACGGCACCGGCCCGCTCGGACGGCGGCTGCGTCTGCGCGGCGTGCACGCCCATCTGGCCAGCGGGCTCGCGGCGGCTGAGCAACTGGCCGTCGCCGAGCAGATCGTGGCCTGGTCGGCCGCGCTGGCCGAGCGGCACGGCTTCCCGCTGGCGGAGGTCAACGTCGGCGGCGGAATGGCCGTGGACTACGACGACCCGGCGAACCACTTCGACTGGACGGCCTTCGGCGAAGGGCTGGCCAAGCTGCTGGACGCCCACCCCGGTCTGACCCTGCGGATCGAACCCGGCCGGGCCCTGACCGCCCACTGCGGCTGGTACGCGACCGAGGTGCTGGATGTGAAGCAGAGCCACGGCGAGGACTTCGCGGTGGTCCGTGGCGGCACCCACCACCTGCGCACCCCCGCCACCCGGGGGCACTCCCAGCCTTTCGAGGTGCTCCCGGTCGACGCCTGGCCGCACCCGTGGCCGCGCCCCGCCGTCGCCACCGGCCGCGCCACCCTGGCCGGCCAGCTCTGTACCCCGAAGGACGTCCTCGCCCGGGCCGCCGCCGACGCCGACGGCCTGCGGGCAGCCGACCGGGTGCTGTTCGCGATGGCGGGCGCGTACGCCTGGAACATCTCGCACCACGAGTTCCTGATGCACCCGCGCCCGGGGTTCCACTACCTGGGCGACTGAGGGCACCCCCGGGAGGACGGGCAGCAGGTAACAGCTGACAGATAACAGATAACAGATTTCGAAATCTGTTATCTGTTATCTGTTCGCCGTTCCCTGTTCGAGCCCCGCCGCCCGCCCGTCCGCGCGCCGGACCCCACCCGCGGGCCCCGCCCGCCCCAGGGGTCGCCGCAGGTCGCCTCCGCACACTCGTGCGACAGTGGTAGGCAGCGAAGGGAGCGCGAACGTGCTGATGGACAAGGTGGCGGCGATACTCGCCGAGGCGTCGGCCGAGGTGGTGGAGCCGCGCTTCCGGGCGCTGGCCGCCGGCGAGGTGATGGAGAAGGCGCCCGGCGAGATCGTGACGGTCGCCGACCGCGAGGCCGAGGTGATCATCGCCCGCCGCCTGCGCGAGCTGCTGCCCGTCCCCGTGGTCGGCGAGGAGGCGGTCTCCGCCGACCCCGAACTCGCCCAGGCCCTCCACGACGAGCCCGCCGCCTGGCTGGTCGACCCGGTCGACGGCACCGCCAACTTCGTCGCAGGCCGCCCCGAGTACGCCGTGATGTGCTCGCTCGTCCGCGGCGGAGAGACCGTCGCCTCCTGGATCTGGCAGCCCGCCACCGCCACCGCCTACTGTGCCGAACTGGGCTCCGGGGCCTGGCGCGACGGCGTGCGCCTGACCCGGCCGCCGGCACCGCGCGACGCCGCGAAGCTGCGCGGATCCGTGAAGAGCCGCTACCTCGACCCGGAACACCGCCGGCGTTTGCAGGCCAACGAGTCGGCCTTCGGCGAGGTCTCCCCCGGTCGGCACGCCGCCGGAATCGAGTACCCGGACGTCGTCGAGGGCCGCTTCGACTTCCTCCTCTACTGGCGCACCCTCCCCTGGGACCACGCCCCCGGCTCCCTGCTCGTCACCGAGGCCGGCGGCGTGTCCGCCCGGCTGGACGGCACCCCCTACCGCCCCGAGGCCCCCGGCTGCGAGAACGGCCTGCTGGTCGCCGCCGACCCGGAGACCTGGGAGCTCACCCGCACCACACTCCTGAGCGACTGACCGACCGCAACCACAGCCACGCCGCCACCGCCACCGCCACCGCGGCAACCATGGTCATCCGGTCGCGGTCATGAATCGGCGCCCTGGTCCTCGGTCCCGAACGGGGCCTGCCCGGGCGCCGGTCGGCCGGCGATGACCGGCGATGACCGACTCCCCGCAGCGCGCGCCTAGCCGGCCCGGTCCCCCTCGGCCTTCCGCCCGGCGCCCACCACCTCGCGCAGCAGTACACGGACCTCCCCCGCCGTGGCGTGCGGGTTGAGCAGGGTGAGCTTGAGCCGTACCCGGCCCGGCCCCTCGCCCGGGAGTTCGGTCCGCCCGACCACCGCCCGCCCGGTGCGCAGAAGCAACCGGCGCAGGCTGCCGTTGAGTTCGTCGACGGCAGCCTCGTCGGTCAGGCCCGGCGGCCGGTAGCGGAACAGCACGACGGTCAGCGCGGGTTCGGCGTGGAGTTCGAGCGACGGTTCGGCGCGGACGGCCTCGGCGGCCGACCGGGCGAGTTCGTGGCAGGCGTCGACGAGTCGGCCGAGCCCGTCGCGGCCGAGGGTGCGCAAGGTGACGGCGAGTTTGAAGGCGTCGGCCCGCCGGGTGGTGCGCAGCGAGCGGCCGAGCAGGCTGGGGTAGCCGGCCTGCTCGTCGTCCACGGGGTTGAGGTACTCGGCGCGGCGGGCGAGCGAGACGTAGGTCTCGGTGCGGCGGACCAGGAAGACGCCGGCGGCGGCGGGCTGCCAGCCGAGTTTGTGCCAGTCAAGGGAGACGGAGTCGGCGCGGTCGATGCCGTCGAGGAGCGGGGCGAGCCGGTCGGAGAGCAGCGCGCCGCCGCCGTACGCGGCGTCGACGTGCAGCCAGGCGCCGTAGCGGCCGGCCAGGTCGGCGGCGACGTGCAGCGGATCGATGCCGCCGGTGTCGGTGGTGCCGGCGGTGGCGACGATGGCGATCGGGGTGCGTCCGGCCCAGCTGGCCTCGGCCAGGGTCCGCTCCAACTCCTTTGGTTCCATCCGGAGTTGCCGGTCGACGGGGACGGTGGTGACGGCGCGCTCGCCGAGCCCGAGCAGGGCGGCGGCGCGCTGGACGGAGAAGTGCGCGGCCTCGGAGGCGACGACGCACGGCCGGACTCCGGCCGGGATGCCGTCCAATTCGACGATGCCGTCCAGCTTCTGGTCCCGTGCCAGCATCAGTCCCATGAGGTTGGACTCGGTGCCGCCGGAGGTGAGGACGCCGGCAGCGCGGGCCGGGTCGTAGCCGACGAGGGCGGCGAGTTCGGCGAGGAGGGCGGTCTCCAGGGCGGTGGCGGCGGGGGCCTGGTCCCAGGAGTCCAGGGAGGGGTTGAGGGCGCTGACCACGAGGTCGGCGGCGGCGGCCACGGCGAGCGGCGGGCAGTGCAGGTGGGCGGCGCAGGCCGGGTCGGCGGGGTCGGCGGCGCCGTAGGCGAGGAGTTCGGTGAGGCGGGCGAGCGCGCCGGGCCCGTGGGCGCCGGCCAGACCGTCGGCGACCAGCGCACCGAGCTCGGCCGGACTGCCTGCGGGCAGCGGCCCGCCGCGCAGGGCGATGCCGTGGTCGAGCGCGTCGAGGACGGTGGCCAGCAGCGGTCCGAGCGCGCCAGGCCCGCCGACGCCGCCCGCGAGGGCGTCCAACGGGGCGGGCCCGCCGGGCAGTCCGGCTGCGGCACCGGAACCCGAGCCGGAACCCGCATCGGAACCGCCACCAGCCCTCGAACCGCCTCCAACTCCAGAACCGGCCCCGACTCCGGCCCCGGAACCGCCCTCGGCACCGGAGTCACCACCGGCCCCGGCTCGGGCGCCCGAGCCTCCTCCCGAGCCTTCCCCTGAACCGCCATCGCCCCCTCGCCGCGCGCTCATTCGGCGCCCCGGGCCGCGGGAGCCGCGGCGCTCGCCGCAGCGACGGGTTCGACGGCCGCAGCGGCCGCGATCGCGTCGGCCAGCCGGTCGAGCACCGCGGCGACCTGCTCGTCGGTGATGGTCAGCGGCGGCAGCAGTCGCAGCACCGCGTCGTGGCGCCCGCCGAGCTCGACGATCAGCCCGCGTGCCAGGCAGGCCTCCCGCACCCGGCGGGCGAGCGCCGGGTCGGCCGGCCTGGCCCCGCAGGCGTCCGGATCGGCGGCGGGGTCGACGAGTTCGACGCCGAGCATCAGGCCGCGCCCGCGCACGTCGCCGATCACCGGCAGTTCGGCGGCGAGCCCGCGCAGCCGGGCGGTCATCCGCTCGCCGACGACGGCGGCGCGCTCGGCCAGCCCGTGGGCGGCGACGTGGCGCAGGGTGGCGGCGCCGGCGGCCATGGCGAGGGTGTTGCCGCGGAAGGTGCCGGTGTGGGCGCCGGGGCGCCAGCCGTCGTAGTCCTCCCGGTAGACGACGACGGCGAGCGGCAGGCTGCCGCCGATGGCTTTGGAGAGCACCATGGCGTCCGGGACGATGCCGCTGTGCTCGACGGCCCACATCGCCCCGGTGCGCCCGACGCCGGTCTGCACCTCGTCGACGATCAGCGGGATGCCCCGCTCGGCCGTGATCCGGCGCATCTCGCGCAGCCAGCCGTCGGGCGCGGGGACGACGCCGCCCTCGCCCTGGACGGCTTCCAGGATCATCGCGGCGGGCGGGACGACCCCGCCCGAGGGGTCGTCGAGCAGCCGTTCGACGTAGGTCGCGGCGAGGTCGGCGCCGGCCTCGCCGCCGACGCCGAACGGGCAGCGGTAGCCGTACGGGTAGGGCAGCCGGACGACCTCGCCGCCGCTCGGCAGCGGTTCCTTGACGGCGACGTTTCCGGTGAGCGCCAGGGCTCCGGCGGTCATGCCGTGGTAGGCGCCGGTGAAGGCGAGCGCGCCGGACCGGCCGGTGGCGGTCTGCATCAGCTTGAGCGCGGCCTCGACGGCGTCGGTGCCGGCCGGCCCGCAGAAGTGGATCCGGGCGCCGGCGGCGAAGTCGGCGGGCAGGCTCTCGAAGAGGGCGCTGGTGAAGTCGTCCTTCTCGGCGGTGGCGAGGTCGAGCAGGTGCAGCGGGGCGCCGCTGTCGAGGGTGCGGCGGATCGCCTCCAGCACCACCGGGTGGTTGTGCCCGAGGGCGAGCGTCCCGGCGCCGGAGAGGCAGTCCAGGTAGCGCCGCCCGTCGGCGCCCTCGACGGTCATGCCGTGGGCCCGTACCGGGACGATCGGGAAGGACCGGGCGTACGTACGGGCGGCGGACTCGCGTACGCGCTGGCGGCGCAGGATGGCCTCGCCGGAGGCCGGGGCACCGGCGGCTCCAGCGACACCGGCGGATTCGACACCTCCGACGGCTCCGGCGGCTCCGGCGGCTCCGGCGGCTCCGGCGGCTCCGACAGTTCCGGAGGAGGAGGCCGGAACCTGGGCGGGAACGGCGGCGAGCGACAAGGCAAACCCCCAGAAGAAGTTAGGTAAGCCTAACTTTACCGCCCCTGACCTGGCGGGATACCCCATGGGCCCCCAGAACCACCCGAGTGAGTGAACCGCCCCCGGTCCTGCCAACGAGCCACCGGCGAAAAGGTCACGGCCCTCACCCCCGCCGACCCGGAGCCGCCCCGCCACCCTTCCACCGGTAGCAGAGCTCCGGCCGCCCCACGCTCCCGTACTGCGGTTCCCGCACCGCCCGCCCGGTGTCGACGAGGTGTTCGAGGTAGCGGCGCGCGGTGATCCGGGAGACCCCGGCGGCGACGCCCGCGGCGGCGGCGGACAGACCCGTCGCCGTCTCGCGCAGTACGGCGGCGACGGTGTCCAGGGTGGGCGCGCTCAACCCCTTGGGGAGGCTGCTGCGCTCGGGCGTGCGGAGCAGGGCGAACGCCTGGTCGACCTCGTCCTGCCCGGTCGCCTCGCCGGTGCGCCCGAGGCTGTCGCGGTAGCGGGCGTAGCGTTCCAGGCGGTCGTGCAGGGCGGCGGCGCTGAACGGTTTCAGCAGGTACTGGACCACGCCCGCCGACACGGCCTGCCGCACCATCGCCAGGTCGCGGGCCGAGGTCACCGCGATGACGTCGGTGGTGTGGCCGGCGGCACGCAGCGAGCGGCATAGGTGGAGGCCGTGGCCGTCCGGCAGGTAGAGGTCGAGCAGGGTCAGGTCGACGGGCCTCCCGGCAGCGCGGGCGCGGTCCAGGAAGCGCAGCGCGTCGGCGCAGCTGTGCACCGTCCCGGCGGCGTGGAAGCCGGGTTCGCGCTCGACGTAGAGGGTGTGCGCGGCGGCGGCCACGGGGTCGTCCTCGACGACCAGCACGGAGATCCCCGGCCCGGCGGTCACCTCGGTCATCGCGACACCCCTTCCCGTCGGCCCGGCTGCCCCGGCTGGCCTGGCTGGCCCGGCTGCCCCGGCTGGCCTGGCTGGCCCGGCTGGCCAAGTTGCTCCGGGCTCCCGAGTTGCCCCGGCTGCCGCTCACCGGATCGTGCCGGCAGCCCAGCGAGCGGCAGCCGGACGGTGAGCACCGCACCCCGGTCGCGCCCGACCTCGACGCTGCCGCCGTTGCGCCGGGCGGCCTGGGAGACCAGCGCCAGCCCGAGACCGTGCCCGCGCACGTCCTGCTTGGTGCTCCAGCCGCGCCGGAACACGTCCTCGACGGCGGCCGGGTCGATCCCCGCCCCGGTGTCGGCGACGCGCAGCAGCAGGCAATCGCCGCCACCCGGAGCCGCGTCGCCGCCACCCACGCCACCCACGCCACCCACGCCACCGCCATCGATCCGCACGGTGACGGTGACCTCCGGCGGCACCGCGCTCTGCGCGGCTCCGGCGATGGCGGCGTCCACGGCGTTGTCGATCAGGTTGCCGAGGACGGTGATCAGGTCCCGCGCGGAGAGCCCGGGCGGCAGCAGCCCGTCGTCGATCCGACTGTCGTCGGTGAGGGTCAACTCCACTCCCCGTTCGGCCGCTTGGGCCGCCTTGCCGAGCAGCAGCGCGGCCAGTACTGGTTCGCCGACCGCCGCGACCACCCGGTCGGTGAGCTGCTGGGCGAGCGCGAGCTCGGCGGTGGCGAACTCCACCGCCTGTTCGTGGCGGCCGAGTTCGATCAGCGAGACGACGGCGTGCAGCCGGTTGGCCGCCTCGTGCGCCTGCGCCCCGAGGGCCTCGGTGAAGCCCCGTACGGAGTCCAACTCTCCACTGAGCGACTGGAGTTCGGTGTGGTCGCGCAGGGTGACGACCCGGCCGAGGCCGGTGCCGATGGTGGAGGTGTTGAGCACCACCACCCGCTCGGCGGTCAGGTGCACCTCGTCCCGGACCGGCTCGTCGCCGAGCACGGCCGCGACCAGCGCCTGCGGCAGTCCCAGCTCCACGATCAGGCGGCCCTCCAAGTTGCCGCCCAGTCCGAGCAGTTCACGGGCCGCGTCGTTGCAGAGCACCACCCGGTGCGCGCGGTCCAGCAGGACCAGCCCCTCGCGCACCGAGCGCAGGGTCGCCTGGTGGTATTCGTAGAGGTGGCTGAGTTCGGCCGGCCCCATGCCGTGGGTGTGCCGCCGCAGCCGGGAGTTGGCGAGGTAGGTGCCCACACCGCCGACCCCGAGCGCGGCCACCGCCACCCCGACCAGGGCGAGCAGCGGGCCGCTCAACTGCGCGGAGATGGATTCCACCGTGAGGCCCGCGCTGACCAGCGCGATCACCTGGTGCCGGTCGTCCAACACCGGCGTCACCACCCGCACGGACGGCCCGAGCGTGCCGGTGTACGTCTCGCTGCGGGTCTCCCCCGCGAGTGCCCAGTCGATGTGTCCGAGGAAGCGCTTGCCGATCTGCTCGGGCAGCGGGTGGGTCCAGCGCACGCCCTCGGTGTCCATGACGGTGATGAAGGAGACGCCGGTGTCCACCCGCACCTGCTCGACGTACGGCTGGAGCACCGCGGTCGGGTCCGGCGTGGTGACGGCGGCCCGCACGGAGGGCGAGTCGGCGACGGCGTGGGCGACAGCGGTGACCTGACGGCGGGCCGCGTCCTCGGCCCGGTCGGCGGTGAAGAGGTATGCGAGCACCGCACCGCCCGCCACCACGGCGGCGACGATGACCACCTGGACGACGAAGAGCTGCCCAGCCAGGCTGCGGACCAGCCCGCGGGGTGCCGGGAGCCGTCGGCGCGAGGGCGTGGGGGCGGTGCGCACGGACATGCCTGCCAGTGTGCACCACACTCCCGGGGTCCCCCAGGGGCCCGCGACAGGTCGGCGGCCTGCCGACGACCTGTCGACGAACGCCCCCCAGCCCCGTCGCACCCCACGGCCCAGCGACACCCGGCCGTGAACTCTATGAACGCAAACGTGACCTCCGTCACGCCCAGGCCCGATAGTCAGAGCGGCCCACCACCCGGGGCCGCCAGGACCGCACGGCGAAGGAGCCGCAGATGTCGATCGATGGAGCCGCACCGGCGGGGGGATCCAGACGCAGGGACCGGACCCACTACCTCTACCTCGCCGTCATCGCCGCCGTGGTCGCGGGCATCGCGGTCGGGCTGGCCGCCCCCGGCTTCGCCGTGGAGTTGAAGCCGGTCGGCACCGGCTTCGTCAACCTGATCAAGATGATGATCAGCCCGGTGATCTTCTGCACCATCGTGCTGGGCATCGGCTCGGTGACCAAGGCCGCCAAGGTCGGCAAGGTCGGCGGCCTCGCCCTCGGCTACTTCCTCGTCATGTCGACCGTCGCGCTGGCCATCGGCCTGGCCATCGGCAACCTGCTGGAGCCCGGCGGCGGCCTGCACCTGACTGCCGCGCTCGCGAAGTCCGGCCACGCCCAGGCCGTCGCCGGCGGCGCCCAGTCGACGACCGACTTCCTGCTCGGGATGATCCCCACCACCACATTCTCGGCCCTCACCGAGGGCAAGGTGCTGCAGACCCTGCTGGTCGCACTGCTCACCGGCTTCGCCCTCCAGGCGATGGGCCCGGCCGGTGCCCCGGTGCTGCGCGGGATCGAGCACGTGCAGCGGCTGGTCTTCCGGGTCATGTCGATGATCATGTGGGTCGCGCCGATCGGCGCCTTCGGGGCGATGGCCGCCGTCGTCGGGGCGACCGGCACGGCCGCGCTGAAGAGCCTCGCGGTCATCATGATCGGCTTCTACGCGACCTGCGTGCTGTTCGTCGTCGTCGTCCTGGGCGCGCTGCTGCGACTGGTCGCCGGGGTCAACGTGTTCGCCCTGCTGCGCTACCTGGGCCGCGAGTTCCTGCTGATCCTCTCCACCTCCTCCTCCGAGAGCGCGCTGCCCCGCCTGATCGCCAAGATGGAGCACCTCGGCGTGAGCCGCCCGGTCGTCGGCATCACCGTGCCGACCGGCTACAGCTTCAACCTCGACGGCACCGCGATCTACCTCACCATGTCGTCGATCTTCATCTCCGAGGCGATGGACAAGCCGATGTCGATCGGCGAGCAGCTCTCGCTGCTGGTGTTCATGGTGATCGCGAGCAAGGGTGCGGCCGGGGTCACCGGCGCCGGGCTGGCCACCCTGGCCGGCGGACTGCAGTCGCACAAGCCCGCGCTGGTGGACGGGGTCGGCCTGATCGTCGGCATCGACCGCTTCATGTCCGAGGCCCGTGCGCTCACCAACTTCGCGGGCAACGCCGTCGCCACCGTCCTGATCGGGCACTGGACCGGCGAACTCGACGCGGACCGCGCCCAGCGGGTGCTGGCCGGCGAGGAGCCGTTCGACGAGCGGACCCTGGTCGACGCGCACGGCGGGCCGGTCGAGGCCCCCGAGGCCGTCCCGGCGACTCCGGAAGCCGTCCCCGTCCAGAGCGGCGCGGCCGCGGCCGCCTGAGCGGCCCCCTCATACGCCCCCGGTCCGGCGCCACCACCTCCCCCGGAAACGGCGCCGGACCGGGGGTTCCGCATGTCCGACGGGCCTTCGCCACAGGCCCTCACCGGTCCTCACCGGTTCTCGCGGGTCCCCACAGGTCCTCGCAGGTCCTCGGAGGTCCTCACAGGTCCTCGGAGCCGCTCACCGCCCAGGCCAGGCCACAGGCCGGGTCCTCCAGCGCGACGTGCAGATGGCGCAGCCCGGCGGTCGGCTCGTGCCAGATGAAGCAGCGCATCCGGGCCACCAGCGCGTCGACCTCCGCCCGGTCCGACCCGTCCGTACCCTTCGCGCCGGCCATCTCGACCAGCGCCCGCCAGAGCGCCAGCCGTCCGTGCGCCGAGCCCCGTCCGCGGTCCACGACGGCGGCCTGTACCAGCGCCGGATAGACCAGCGCGAACGGCAGGTACCCGCCGGTGACCCGGGAACTACGGGCCAGTTGGGCGGCCGCCTGCGGCGCCGGGCCCCGGACGCAGACCACCTCCGCCCAGTCCGCCAGTGCGGCCAGCGCCCGGGTCGCCCGCTGCCCGCCCAGCCGTACGCCCGATGCGGGCAGCGTCACCTCGCCCAGACCCTCCCGGCTGGCCGGCAGGGTCAGCAGCGCACTGCGCGCGCCCCCGCAGGGCAGGTACTGGCGCACCCGCGCCCCCTCGTCCCAGCCGGCCGCCTCCCACGGCGCCAGCAGCAGCGGCACGCCCTCCGGGTCGGGTTCGGCCCCGTACGAGAGGTCCTCGCCGAGCAGCACCCGGGTCTGCGCGACCAGTCGGCGCACCGGGGCCGGGACGAGCAGCGGGGCCAGCCGCAGCCAGGAATGCCGGGTCGCCAGCACCTCCCAGAGCGGACCGGCGTCATGGTCGGCGACCCCGGCGACCGTCCCCGGGCCGCCGTCCCGGTCGAACAACCGGACGGCCAGCTCCGGCGGCGCCGAGTAGGCGATCAGGTGGCCGAGCGGCGCGGTCAGCGCCGCCGCGGGCTCCTCCCCGGCGCGCTCCACGGCTGCCGCCCGACCCTGCCGGTAGGCGGTCAGCAGTTCGGGCCAGCGGCCGTCGTCAGCCAGGGCGCGGAGGCGGTGGTCCTCGTACGTGATCACGATTTTCAGCGTACGGGCCGGGGCGGCGCATCAGCTGACTTGGCGTCAGCTCGGTGCGTCGGGTGCCGCTTCGGGCGCCGCCCCAGGGCCTGCACCGGGCCCCGCAGTGGACCCCGCAGCGGACCCCGCGCCGGGCGCCGCTTCGAGGGCGGGCCCCGGCCGATGGTCCCGCTCGCCCTCCCGCTCATGTTCCCGCTCCCGCGCGAGGACCGCGCGCAGCCTCCCGTGGGCGCGGCGACGGGTGACGGCCAGCGTGCTGCGATGCAGGCCCAGCAGTTCGGCGGCCTCGTCGACGGTGTAGCCGTCGAGGTCCACCAGCACCACCACGCGGGCCTGCTTCGCCGTCAGGCAGCCCAGCAGTCGGAGCACCTCCCAGCGCGCCTGCAGCTCGGCCATCCCGCCCGACGGCGACTCGACCGGCGGCCGGTCCCGCTCCCGCTCGGCCGTCTCGCACGGATCGGGCAGCACGACCCTCCGCCGCTCCCGGCGCCACTGGTCGCGCAGGATGTTCGCCATCGTGGTGAACACGTAGGCGTAGGGCTGCGGATGGCTCAGGAACCGCTCCGGCCTGCGGGCGATCCGCAGATACGCGTCATGCACCACGTCCCCGGCGGCGAGCCCGCCGGTGAGCGACGCGGCCGCCCGGTGGAGCCTCGGCAGCATTTCCGTGAACACCCGGTTGAAATCGTCCGATTGACGATCGGCAGGCCTCGGACCGAAGTCCTTCCCACCGCCGCCCCCGCGTCCGCCACCACACCTACCGCCGCATTCCGCCATGCCGCTCTCCCCGGAAATCGGCACTCCGAAAGCCCAGTTGGGCAGGTCACAACCCAAAGAAAAGGTTGTGACACATCTCACATCATAGGCCGTCGTCTCACTGTACGCAGTCATTCGTGCGCAATACGTCATCGGCCGGACGGGAAGCCGGAATTCACCCACCCCGTGGATCTGGACGGCCGGGGACGCACCGCCCGATCCGTACCGCTGAGCGAGGAGAAACCGCCATGCGAGGTCGCATCGCCAGGAAGATCGCCACGTTCGGGGCCGCCGCCACGGCCACCCTCGGCGTGCTCGGGACCACCACCCTGCCCGCCGCCGCCGCGCCCACCGTCGCCGACCAGACCATCACCGCCAATGCCATCGGAGCCTCGCCCGAGGTGGCCGCCGCCTCCTACCACTGCGTCATCACCGCGAACTACGGGTGGCGCTGGGAGGGCTACTGCAACGTCTACTCGGGCGAGTTGCGCACCATCACCTACTGTGCCAACGGCACGAGCACCACCGGCCTGTGGATCGGCGCCCGATCCCAGGCCTGGGACGTCTGGGGCAACTGCCCGGGCTCCACCTGGACCAAGATCGTGTTCCAGAGCCGGGGCTGAGGCACCGGCAGAGCCGATCGGGGGCGCTGTCCCGCCGGGGCGGCGCCCCCGCCGCGCACCCGCACCCCCCGGTGGGCGCCGGCCGGCCACACACCCGGAGAGGCAGCGAACAGATAACAACAAACAGATGACAGATAACAGATTTCATCCTCTGTCATCTGAAATCTGAACGCTGTCAGCCGTTACCCGGCGAGCCCTGCGGCTCCCCGCGCCGTCACCCGGATCCGCATCGGGCTCGCCGCGCGGAGCGTGATGCCCTGGGCGAGCGCCACCCGCTCGTCCACCGCCTCCATCTCGAAGTCCCGCAGCAGCACGCCCAGGCTCAGCACCGATTCCAGCATCGCGAAGTGCTGCCCGATGCACGCCCGCGGACCACCACCGAACGGGTACCAGGCGTAGCGGTGCCGGTCCTTCTCCTGCTCGGGCAGGAAGCGGTCGGGGTCGAAGCGTTCCGGGTCCGGCCAGTGCGCCGGGTGCCGGTGGGTGACCAGTGGCGAGACGACGACCTGGGCACCCGCCGGAATCACGTACCCGTCGATGACCGTCTCGGCGACCGCCCGCCGCCCGACCAGGGCCGCCGCCGGGTAGAGCCGCATCGCCTCCTTCAGCACCCGGGTGATGTACGGCAGCGACTCCAGGTCCGCCGCGGTCGGCTCCCGGCCGGCCAGCACGGTCTGCGCCTCCTGCTGGGCGAGCTTCCGCTGCTCGGGGTGCTTGGCGAGCAGGTGCAGCGCGAAGGCCAGCGAGGTGGCCGTGGTCTCGTGCCCGGCGAGCAGGAACACAAGTACCTGGTCCCGGAGTTCGGCCGGGTCGAGTTGCTCCCCGTCCTCGCCACGGGCCCGTCCGAGCAGTGTGAGCAGGTCGTCCGCGTCCTCGTCCAGGCCGCCGCGCGCGGCCCGCTCGGCGATGATCCGGTCGCAGACCGCGTACAGGGCGCGCTGGGCCTCGGCGCCGCGCCGGTTCGAGGGGGTCGGCCAGGTGCGCGGGATGCGGATCGCCGCGAAGCCCCGGTCCCAGACGTACTCACCGAGCACCGGGAAGCTGCGGTCCACCACCGCCACCGCCTCCTCGACGTCCGCGCCGAACAGGATCCGGGCGACGGCTCGCAGCGCGAACCGGGACATCTCCCCCGCCGCGTCCACGACCCCGACCGGGATCGCGTTCCACCGCTCGGTGAGCGCCCGCGCCTCCCGGGCGACGGCGCCCGCGTAGCCGTCCACCCGGCGGCGGGTGAACAGCGGCTGGACCAGCCGGCGCTGGCACTGGTAGTCGCCGTCCTGGCTGGTCAGCAGGCCGTTACCGACGCTGGTCCGCAACTCGTCGTAGAAGGCGTTCTCCTTGCGGAAGTTGGCCGCCTCACCGCCCAGCACCTGCTGGACGCCCCCCGGGGAGAACACCCCGTAGAACTCGACCCGCAGCCCGGGCGGCCCGACCCGGAACCGGACCACGTCCCCGTGGTCGCGGCGGGCGGCGAGGTAGGTGCGCAGCGGGCGGCGGGTGAGGTCGAACAACGACCCGACCAGGGGGTTTCCGGCCGGCCCGGGGATGAGGGCGGTGGCGGCGGTCATCGGCACTCCATTCTCCGCAGGCGACCCACCAACCTAGCTGACGATCCATCAGCTGCGGAAGGCGTGAAAGCGCGGGGGAGGGCGCGAGAGGGCGCGACGGGGCGGGGATCACTCGTACTCGGTGCCGCCCCTGCGCGTCAGGTAGGCGTCACCGACCACCTTGGCGATCGCCCGTCCGCCCACCACCGGGCTCCAGCGCTCGGTCACCGGCCGGACCACCACGCCTTCGCGCAGGTGGAGTTCACGCCCGGAGACGGTCTCCTTGCCCTGGGCGAAGGCCAGCACGGTCTCCGGGTCGAACGGCCCCCGCCACAGTTCGGGCACCAGCGGCAGTTCGCCGTCGAGCAGTTCGCCGTCGAGCAGTTCGGCGGCGGAGTACCACCTCAGCTGCCCGTCCACCACGGCCGACACGTCGAACACGGCATAGCCGGGCAGTTCGGCACGGCCGGAGGCTCCGTACGTCAGGTCCTGCACACCGGCGCCGAAGACCTCGCCGAAGACGCCGACCCGCTCGGCGCCCAGCCGCTCGGCCAGTCGGGCCGCCACGGCGGGGAGGTCGTACGCGCGCACGGCCCGCCAGTACAGGTTGCGCTCGTCCTCGACCAGTGAGAGCCCCTGCGCCCCGATGCCCTTGGACGACACCCGGACCTCGCCGGTGGCGGCGGTGTACGTCATCAGGCAGCAGCTGCCGTGCAGCTTCTCGGTCAGCACCACTGGCTCGCCGGGCTCGAAGACGTCGGGGTAGCGCTTGAGGTTCTCGATGTCCACCCAGGGCAGCAGGTCGGGCGCGCTCAGCACGTCGCCGCTCATGGAGGTCGGTACCGGGGGCTGCCACTTGACGACTCCGAGCAGCTTGGCGAAGTCCTCGCCGCGCCCGGCGGCGTCCGCCAGGTCGGTGCCGGCGAGCGCGGCCGGCAGGCAGACGATGCCCTGGGACAGCTCACCGCGCAGCCGGACGGCCCTCACCCGGTCGGACTTGCTGCCGGCCAGCTTGCCCGTCAGGCCCAGCTCCTCGATCAACTTCACCGGGAGGACCGACTGTTCGGGGATGTAGACGGCGTAGTCGCCGGTCCGGTACCTGCCCTTGGCGACCACCGCCCGGTAGAGGCCGACCTGCGCGAGCTCCAGTGCGTCGGCGTTCGGGTGCTCCAGGACGACCAGCTTCTCCGCGGTGACGCGCAACGTGGACATGGACGGACCCCTCCTCCTCTTCTGGGCCGTTCGGCCCGGGTGGTGTGTACGGACTGCCGTACGAATCGCCCCCACTCTGTCCGCCCGGCCGCCCCCTGCGCGACGTAATTTCCCCGGCAGCACGCTCACGCCGGCCCTCACGCCGGCCCTCACGCCGACCCCCGCAGCACTCCCGCTCCGGCGCCGTCCGTGCGCGTTTGCGCCTTCGCACAGCCGGGCGGAGACCGCCGCCACACCCCGCCTGTGCGAAGCGACAGAGGACTTATCACTCGCATTTGCGGCACTATGATCACCGTAATGGCCGCACCTGCGGCCTCACTCCGCGCCCCTTCCGGCGCACGCCTTGGAGGGGAAGCCCCGATGAGCACCCGTACGACCACCCGCAGACTCGCCGTCGCCGCCGCGGCGGCCCTCGTCCTCAGCCTCGGGGCCACCGCCTGCGGCAGCGACGGCGGTGGCAAGTCCGGCAGCTCCTCGGCCGCTTCGACGGCGGGCTCCTCGGCCTCGTCGGCGGCCGGTGGCGGCAGCGTCCCGAAGGCCACCGGCGACATCACCGTCTTCGCCGCCGCCTCGCTCAAGGAGACGTTCACCGACCTCGGCAAGAAGTTCGAGGCCGCGAACCCGGGCGCCAAGGTCAAGTTCAACTTCGGCGGCAGCTCCAGCCTCGCCACCAGCATCAACTCGGGCGCCCCGGCGGACGTGTTCGCCGCCGCCAGTCCGGCCACCATGAAGACCGTGACCGACGCGGGCGGCGCGAGCGGCGACCCGAAGACCTTCGTCAAGAACACGCTCACCATCGCCGTGCCCAAGGGCAACCCCAAGCACGTCGCGGGCCTGAACGACCTCACCGCCTCCGGTGTGAAGGTCGCGCTGTGCGCAAAGGAGGTGCCGTGCGGCGCCGCCGCCCTGACCGCGCTCAAGGCCGCCAACGTCAACCTCACCCCGGTCACCCTGGAGCAGGACGTCAAGGGCGCGCTGACCAAGGTCGAGCTCGGCGAGGTCGACGCCTCGCTCGTGTACAAGACCGACGTGAAGGCGGACGCTGGGAAGATCGACAGCGTGGACTTCCCCGAGGCCGACAAGGCCGTGAACGACTACCCGATCGCCGCCCTGGCCAAGGCCCCGAACAAGGACGGCGCCGCCGCCTTCGTCGCGTACATCCAGTCGCCCGAGGCCAAGCAGGTGCTCACCACGGCGGGCTTCCAGGCGCCGTGAGCGACCGCACCACCAAGCGCACCACCGACACCGGGCGCACCACCGAGCGCGCCACCGGCACCGGGCCCGGGGGGGGGGGGGGGGGGGAAGACCCGCCCCCCCCCCCCCCGGACAACCCACCCGGCCCGGGTCCCCCGATTTCTCTGCGCGCTCTCTTTGTTGGGGTTCTTATCCCTCCTCTTGT
>NZ_JBWKEQ010000002.1:309791-320732 GCF_056435365.1 Kitasatospora sp. NPDC043949
AGCATCGAGGAACCGCACAATCCACACAACCACCCCCCCCCCCCCCCCCAACACCCCACCCCCCCCCCCCCCCCCCCGGCGCCGGCGCACCCACCGCGTCCCGGTCACGCTGCTGCTCCCGGCGCTGCTCGGGCTGGCGTTCCTGATCCTGCCGCTGGTCGGCCTGCTCGTCCGGGCGCCCTGGAGCGGCCTGTCCGAGCAGCTCACCAGCGCCGCCGTCTGGGACGCCCTGCGTCTGTCGCTGATCTGCGCGACAGCGGCCACGGCGGTCTCGCTGGTCCTCGGCGTCCCGCTGGCCTGGCTGCTCGCCCGCACCGAGCTGCCGGGCCGACGGGTGATCCGGGCCCTGGTCACCCTGCCGCTGGTGCTGCCGCCGGTGGTCGGCGGCGTGGCACTGCTGCTGGTCCTCGGACGGCGCGGCATCGTCGGTTCCTGGCTGGACTCGGCCTTCGGCATCACGCTGCCGTTCACCACGACCGGAGTGGTCATCGCCGAGGCGTTCGTGGCGATGCCGTTCCTGGTGATCAGCGTGGAGGGTGCGCTGCGCGCCGCCGACCCCCGCTACGAAGAGGCGGCCGCGACCCTGGGCGCCTCCCGGCTGACGGCGTTCCGCCGGGTGACCCTGCCGCTGATCGCCCCGGGGATCGCCGCCGGGGCGGTCCTCGCCTGGGCCCGGGCGCTCGGCGAGTTCGGCGCCACGATCACCTTCGCGGGCAACTTCCCGGGCCGCACCCAGACCATGCCACTGGCCGTCTACCTCGCCATGGAATCGGACCCCGAGGCGGCGATCGCGCTGTCGCTGGTCCTGCTGGTGGTCTCCGTCGCGGTCCTGGTCGGCCTGCGCGACCGCTGGATGTCGACCCCGTGACGGCCCCGCGAGCCCCGGGCCGGAGCCCGGCCACCGCTGCCCCGACCCCCTGGACGCCGCCCCGATGAGCACCTCCCCCACCGACCCCACCGACCCCACCGACCCCACCGACTCGGCCGACCCCGCCTCCACGGCCGCCGCGGCTGCACCTGCACCCGCCCTCGACGCCCGGCTGCGGGTGGAGCGCGCCGCGTTCACCCTCGACCTCGCCCTCACCGCCGCACCCGGCGAGGTGATCGCGCTGCTCGGCCCGAACGGCGCCGGCAAGTCCACCGCCCTGCGCGCCCTCGCCGGGCTGCTCCCGCTCACCGGCGGCCACCTGCGCCTGGACGGACGCCTGTTGGAGGAGCCCGGGCAGCGCGTGCACACCCCCGCCGAGGAGCGTCCCGTCGGTGTGGTGTTCCAGGACTACCTGCTCTTCCCGCACCTCAGCGCGCTCGACAACGTCGCCTTCGGCCCGCGCTGCCAGGGCCGCCCCAAGCGTGCCGCCCGGGCCGAGGCGGCCGGTTGGCTGGAGCGGATGGGCCTGGCCGACCACGCCTCCGTACGACCCGGCAGCCTCTCCGGCGGCCAGGCCCAGCGGGTGGCGCTGGCCCGGGCGCTGGCCGTCCGCCCCCGGCTGCTGCTGCTGGACGAGCCACTGGCCGCTCTGGACGCCCGCACCCGGCTCGACGTACGCGCCCAACTGCGGCGCCATCTGGCCGAGTTCGAGGCCGTGGCGGTGCTGGTGACGCACGACCCGCTGGACGCGATGGTACTCGCCGATCGGCTGGTGGTGATCGAGAGCGGGCACGAGGTGCAGTCCGGCAGCCCGGCGGAGGTCGCCCGGCGGCCGCGCACCGACTACATCGCGCGCCTGGTCGGACTGAACCTGTACCAGGGCGTGGCCGACGGCCACCAGGTCACGCTCACGGCCGGCACAGTCCTGGCCACCACCGAGGAGCTGTCCGGCCCGGCCTTCGTCGCCTTCCCGCCGTCCGCCGTGACCCTGCACCGCGAACGGCCCCAGTCCAGCGCGCGCAACGTGTGGAAGGCCGAGGTCACCGGCCTGGACCTGCACGGCGACCAGGTGCGCGCCGACCTCGCGGGCGAACTCCCGATGGCCGCCGACCTCACCCCGGCCGCCGTCGCCGAGCTGGGGCTGGCGCCCGGATCCGAGGTCTGGGCCTCCGTCAAAGCCACCCAGACCCACGCGTACCCGGCCTGACCCCGACACCGCGCCGGGCCGGGCCGGGCCGCGCCGGGCCGCCCGCGTCCCCGCCGAGCTCCTGCCCGCTGCGCTCTGCGCTACTCCGACGGCTCGACGAAGCCCGACTCGTACGCGGCGATCACCGCCTGGGTGCGGTCCCGCGCCCCGAGCTTCGCCAGCACACTGCTGACGTGGGTCTTCACCGTCTGCACGCCGAGGAACAGCAGCTCGGCGATCTCCCCGTTGCTGAGGCCGCGCGCGACCAGCCGCAGCACCTCCGCCTCGCGCTCGGTCAGTGCCGCCCGCTCCATGGTCGCGCGGGCGGCGGGATTGCCGTGGCCGGCCGCGAGGCGGCGGATCGTGGCCGGGAACAGCAGTGACTCGCCCGCCGCCACCAGCCGTACCGCGTGCGCGATCTCGGCCGCTCGGGAGCGCTTCAGCAGGAAGCCATCGGCGCCCGCGCGCAGCGCCTGGTAGACGTAGTCGTCGTTCTCGAAGGTGGTGACGACCAGGATCTTCGGCGGCTGGTCCCCCGGCGCGCCGGGGCGCAGGAGCTCGCGGGTGGCCGCCAGGCCGTCCAGCACCGGCATCCGGACGTCCATCAGGACGACGTGCGGGCGCAGCGTGCGGGCCAGCGCCACCGCGTCGGCGCCGTCGGCGGCCTCACCGACCACCCGTAGGTCCCCCTGTGCCTCCAGGACGGCCCGCATCCCGGCCCGGACCAGTTCCTCGTCGTCGGCGAGCAGGATGTCGATCATCCCGGCGGAGCCCCTCGACGGTCCGTCGCCCACAAGATCGTTCGTCACGAGCCCAAGCGTAGGGGCAACCGGACGGCGAGCACCCACTCCCCACCCCCGTCGCCCGAAACCCCGGCGGTGGCCTCCCCGCCGAGCAGCGTGGCGCGCTCCCGGATGCCGCGCAGCCCCTTGCCGCCCTTGCCCGCCGCGCCGCCCGGGAGGCGCGCCGGAACGCCGCCGACCGCCGGGCGATTGGCGCAGCGCAGCTCCAACTGCCCTCCCTGAAGGGCGATCCGGACGCTGACCGGCTCGCCGGGCGCGTACTTGAGCGCGTTGGTGACACCCTCCTGGACGATCCGGTAGGACTCGCGGGAGAGCACCCCGGGCAGCGCGCCCGCCGACACCTCGATCCGCGCCTCGACCGGGCTCCCGGCCGACCGGGCGGTGTCGAACAGTGCGGGCAACTGGTCGACACCGGGCTGTTCGGTGGCCGTTCCGTTGACGGCCGCGCCCTCCGGCGTCTCGCGGAGCAGGACGAGGGTGCGTTCGAGGTCCTCCATGGCCCGGCGGCCGGTCTCCTCGATGACTTCGAGCGCCTTGGCGGTGAACACCTGGTCCCCGACTTCCCGCGCGGCACCCGCCTGAAGGACCGTCACCGTCAGTGCGTGGCCGATGGAGTCGTGCAGCTCGCGGGCCAACCTGTTGCGTTCCAGCAGCCGTTCGGCGCGCAGCTCCGCCTCCGCCAGCCGCTCCGCCGGGGATGGCCCCAGAAGCCTTACAGCCATGGCGAGTTGGAGGCGCCCGGCGGACACCACCAGCCAGCCGTAGCCGATCACCAGCACCGGGGCGAGCGGGAGGTACCAGAACGAGTCCGGTCCGGTCAGCAGGTCGTAGCCGCTGGTGAGGCCGAAGGCCGTCGCGAACCCGACCACCGAGCCGAGCACGACCCGCCCGATCAGCCAGCCGGCGGTGCGCCGCCGGTCCGCCCAGGTGCGGGAGGACTCGGCGGCGATGTCCTCCTCGCGGTCGGGCAGCAGCAGCAGTCGCGCCTGCACCCCCTCGGCGCGCCGCGTCGCGGGGACGAGGGCGACCAGGGCGAGCAGGGCGGTGTCCACCGCGGCGCCGGCGACCACGATCTCGCCCAGGCTCTTGTGGTACGTCCCCGGGTAGATCATCAGGACGACGCCCACGAAGATCCACCCGACCAGCAGATGCAGCAGGCGCGCGTACGTGGCGCCGGCCAGCAGCGGCGCGAGGATCCTGGGCATTCCACCATCCTGCCAGCTCAGCGGTCGGCCCGGGCTCCCCCGCCGGCCTGCCGCCGTCTCCCTCCCGGGAGGGAGACGGCTCCCGACCCCGGCGGGATCCGCCGGTACGGCCCGCTCCGGTCGAATGTGACCACCAGCCGGACGACCCGGCACCGGAGCACCGAGAGGGGAGCGCGGCCGTGATCGAGATCCAGGGCCTCACCAAGGAGTACGACGGTCGGCGCGTCGTCGACGACCTGTCCTTCGAGGTCCGGCCCGGCCTGGTGACGGGCTTCCTCGGCCCGAACGGCGCCGGTAAGAGCACCACCATGCGCCTGATCCTCGGCCTGGACCGCCCCACCGCCGGTAGCGCCCTGGTCGGCGGCCGCCGGTACGCCGAACTCGTCCAGCCGCTACGGCAGGTGGGCGCCCTGCTGGACGCCCACGCCCTGCACGGCGGCCGCACCGCCGCCGGCCACCTGCGCTGGCTCGCGGCGAGCAACGGCCTGGCGCCGCGCCGGGTGGACGAGGTGCTCGCCCAGGTCGGCCTGACGGACGCCGCCGGACGGCGGATCCGCGGCTTCTCCCTCGGTATGCGCCAGCGCCTCGGGGTGGCCGCCGCGCTGCTCGGCGACCCGCCGGTGCTGCTGCTGGACGAACCGGTCAACGGTCTCGACCCGGAGGGCATCCGCTGGATCCGCACCCTGTTGCGCGAACTGGCCGCCGAGGGCAGGTCGGTGCTGGTGTCGTCCCACCTGATGACCGAAATGGCGCTCACCGCCGACCACTTGGTGGTCATCGGCCGTGGTCGGCTGCTCGCGGACGCCGCCACCGCCGAGTTCATCGACCAGCACGGCCGGACCAGGATCCGCGTCCGGGCCGTCAACTCGGCCAAGCTCGCCGCCCTGTTCGGCGGCGACCTGCTCCGGCAGTCGGACACCGCCGGCAACCTCACCGCGACCGAGGTCGACGACGGCGCCTGGGAGGTGACCGGCGCCGAACCCGAGCAGATCGCCGCGCTCGCCGCCGCACACGGCGTGGTCCTGTACGAGATCGCGGTCCAACAGGACTCGCTGGAGGAGGCGTTCATGCGGATGACCGCCGACAGCGTCGAGTACCGCGCCGAGGCCACCGCATGAGCCCCGACTCAACTCTCCGGCACCACCTCTGCGCCTTCGACGCCGAGCGGATCAAGCTCACCACCCTCCACTCGCTCTGGATCACCCCGCTGCTCGCCTTCGCGCTCACCGTGGGCACCACCACGGCGATCGGTGCGGCCCTCGGCGGCTCGGAGCACAACCTCACCGACGACCCCGGCGTGGGCGTCTTCTACGGGCTCAACTTCGGCCAGGCCGCGCTGGTCTGCTTCGCGGTCCTGCTGATCGGCCAGGAGTTCAACACCCGCATGATCGACGTCTCGCTGACCGCCGTCCCCCGGCGCGGACGGCTGTACGGCGCCAAGCTCACGCTCGGCGCGCTGGTCGGCCTCGGCGTCGGCGCGGCGGGCACGGCGGGCGCCTTCGCCGGGTACGCGGCCACCGTCCCCGGCGACTGGGACGGCCCCGCCTTCGTCCGCAGCGCCACCGCCGGCGTGCTCTACCCGGTGCTGCTGGTGGTGTTCTGCCTCGGCGCGACCGCGCTGCTCGGCAACCTCACCGCCGCCATGGGACTGCTGGTCCCGGTCTTCTTCCTGCTCTCGCCGCTGCTCGGCGGCGTGGCCGGGGTGCGGCAGGTGGCCCAGTTCCTGCCCGACCGGGCCGGCCAGTACGCGATGCACTACGCCGACGACCCGCAGGTCTCGTACGGGCACTGGACCGGACTGCTGATCATGGCCCTGTGGGCCGGCGCCGCGGCCTACGGCGGCCTGCTCGCCCTGCGGCGCGCCAAGTGACCACGAACGAAGGGAAGATGACCATGAGCGCGGCCCACGCCCTGCGCGCCGAACGGATCAAGTTCACCACCCTGCCCTCCCAGTGGGCGGCCCCGCTGGTCGCCCTGGTCCTGACCGTCGGGGTCACTACGGCCGTCAGCGCCGCCTCCGACCCCAAGACCGTGGCCCCCGGCACTGACCCGGCCAACGGGATCTACTACGGGCTGCTCTTCGGGCACGTGGCCGTGGCCTGCCTCGGGATCCTGCTGATCGGCCAGGAGTTCAACACCCGCATGATCAGCACCTCGTTCATCGCCGTCCCCCGGCGCGCTCGGCTGTACGGCGCCAAGCTCACGCTCGGAGCCGGGCTGGGCCTGCTGCTCGGGCTGGCGTCGACGGCGGGCTCGTTCCTGGCCGTCGACGCCACCGTCGGACTGGACTGGTCAACCCCCGGCCTGGCCCGCAGCTTCGTGGCCGGCGCGCTCTACCACCCGCTGCTGGTGCTGCTCTGCCTCGGACTGACCACGATGCTGGGCAACTTCAGCGCCGCGCTCGGCCTGCTCGGCCCGATGGTGTTCCTCGGCACCACCTGGCTGGCGGCCATCCCCGGCGTCCGCGAGGTCGGCCAGTTCCTGCCCGACCGGGCCGGCCTGTACGCGATGCACACCCGGACCGAGGCCGGCATCCACTACGGCCACTGGACCGGACTGCTGATCATGGCCCTCTGGACGGCCGCAGCCGCCTACGGCGGGCTGCGGGCGATCCGGCGGCACCAGGCTTCCGGCGAGTAGCGCCCGACGGCGGGCGGCGGGCCGGCGGGCGCATCATGCTCTGACGCCGGTGGCCGGCCGCAGCCACCGGCCGGCGACCACGGCGCTCGCCACGAGAGCCTGACGCAGGCCCCCTCCCCCGTCGCCTCCCGAAGGACCCCGTATGACCACCCCCGCCGCGTCCTCCGCGGCAACGCCCCGTCCGGGCACCCGGCAGCCCAAGAACTTCCGCCTCTCACCGACTGCCCGCAAGAGCGCGGTGGTCGTGCACATCGTCAGCTCGGTCAGCTGGCTGGGCCTGATGCTCTGCCTGCTCACACTCGGCGCGACAGGGCTGCTGACGGACAGCGCGGAGACCCTGCGCAGCGCCTACCGGATGATGCCGCTCCTCGGCGACGCGCTGGTCTTCCCGCTGAGCCTGCTCTCCCTGCTGACCGGACTGCTCCTCGCGCTCGGCACCCCCTGGCGCCTGTTCAGGTACCGCTGGGTTGCCGTCAAGTTCTGGCTCACCCTGGCCGCCACCGCCGCCTCGATTTTCGAACTCACCGCCCGGCTGCACGAAGCGGCCCATCTGGTGGACCAGCACCCCACCGGCACCATCGCGGACATGCACCTCGGATTCACCCGCTACAACCTGGTGATCATCCCGATCGTCGCGCTGTCGGTGTACGTCGCCAACGTCGTGCTCTCCGTCGTCAAACCGTCGGGACGCCACCATGCCCGGTCACGGCCCAGTGGCGGGTGAGCCGAGGCAGGGCCGAGCTCGCTGTCAGACCTCAGCAGTCCCCCGCAATGCCGGGTGGTCCGCGATCACCGTGCAGCTACCCGGCGCGATCTCGGTGAAGCCCGCATCCCGGACCAGCGGCAGACCGCTGGTGACCAGCCCCTCCCACGCCTCCGCCGGGGCCGTCCGCACCGCGAGCGCGAATCCGGCCTCGGCCCACTCCTTGCGCTGCGCCTCGTCCAGCCGCCACCAGGCCAGCTGGGCGGCGTGGCCGGTCTGCGCCATCGTCTTGCCCGCGCTCATCTCCAGCTCCGGGTTGAGCCACAGCACCGGCAACCCGGGCTCAGGAGCGCCGACCTCGGTGGTCTCCTCCAAGTCCGTCCCGGAGACCTGGAGCTTGGCGAGGTCCTTCGGCCAGCCGTCCAACGGCACCGGCGGAAACACCCGCACCTCGGCCTCCCGTCCGCTCACCGTGATCCCCGGCAGTTCGCCCGCCCGGCGCCACTCCCCGCCCCGGGCCCGCCGGACCACCTTGCGGATCCGGGCGTCCTCCCAGGCCTCGACCCGCTCCGCCCACTCGCCGTCCGTGTCGGTCACCCGCGAGTCGGACAGCAGGGTGAGCACCGCCCGGGCCGAGGTCTCCAGCGCGTCGGTCCGCCCGGGCGGCGTGGCCTTCTCCAGCCGGACGAGCAGCGGCAGCACGTACTGCGGCCGCGCGTCACGGTCCGCCGGGGCCGGGGCGTCGTCGGCAGCGGAAACGGGCGCCGGAGCGGGATCGGAAGCGGCATCGGGAGCAGGGGTGTCGAACGGAGAAGTCACCCGTCCAGCATGCCAGCCCCGCCACCCCGGTGATCACGCGGTGCCGGGAGCCCGTACGACCCGCCCCGAACCACCCGAGCCGCCGCCATCTCCACCCCCGTCCCTACACGCCCCTGCCCCCGCACGCCCCCGCCCCCACACACCTCCGCCCCCGCACACCGCCGCTCAGCGCAGCCGCTGCCGCAGTTCGTCGACGGCCGACCGGATGCCCGCGCTGTAGGCGTCCTCGGGGAGCGCGTCCAGGCTGCGCACGGCGCGTTCCAGCTGCTCGCGCGCGAGGTCGGGCTCGCCGAGCTTGAGGTGGTCCGAGGCCAGGTTGAGGTGCAGCGAGGGGTAGAACGCGCGCACCTGGAGGGCGGACTCGTAGGTCTGGGCACGCTCGGCGGTCAGCGAGTCGGCGGCGGCCAGCGCCCGCCGGTCCCACTCCAGCTCGTCCTGCGGATAGTCCTGTAGGTCGGCCAGGTAATGGGCGAGGACGCAGCGGTGGAAGACGTCGCCCCGCTCGCCGAGCGCCGCCCAGAGCGCCTCGAAGCTGGCCCGCGCCTCGGCCGTCCGCCCGCGCTGGGCGGCCTGCACGCCGTCCAGTCCGAGCGCGATCCGGGTGAGCACCTGGTCGTCCCGGCCCGCCGGACTGTCCGCCCGGGCCGGACCGTCCGCCCCGTCCGGTCCCCCGGGTACCGCACGCACATCAGACGTATCGGACATGCCCGCAGCCTAGTCGCCCACCCGTCGCAGCGCCCGAAGAGCACTTCGCACCATCCCGACCAGGGCCGACCCGGCCCGACGGCCGGTCAGCGCCGGTAGCCGCGCTGCGGGTCCCGCGCCTCCGCGTCCTCGTACGTCAGGAACCAGCCCTCCGGGTGCGTGGCCGCCAGCAGCACCTCGGTGCGCTGCTCGGCGCCCAGCTCCGGGTCGCCGTCGTCCGGTCCGTAGACGCCGAACAGTTCGTCGTGACAGCCGTCCCAGTCGTAGTCGTACAGGTCGGCCGGCAGGTCGCCCATCATGTCGGCCACCGACTCGGGCTGCGCGCCGAGCAGGGCCCGGGCGTCCACCAGGGCCATCCGCAGCCCGATGTCCTCGGCCAGACATCGCGGCAGCGGCCATTCACCGAGCGCGAGGTCGTCGGCCAGGTCGTCGAAGGCCCGGGCCATGGCGCGGCGCCAGTTCCGGTGCAGCCGCCAGGTGCGCTGGGGCAGGCGGGCGTAGACCGCCCAGTCGGCGTCCTCGCCGTCGACGACCGGGTCGTCACCGTGCTCGTCGAAGTCGTCGTAGGCGGCGTCGGCCAGGCCGATCAGCTGGGCGTGCAGGAGGCAGGCGGTGCGCGGGGTGAGGGTCCAGTCCGCGCCGGCGCCGCCGTCCTCGTCCTCGTCGCCCTCCAGCGGGAACAGCTCGGCGAAGTCCGGCGCGAAGTCCTCGGTGACGCTGATCTCCAGCGTGCCGCCGATCGCCTCGACCCCGGGGATCGCGGCCACCAGCCGGTCCGGGTGCAGCAGGGCGCCGAGCGCCGCGTTGGCGTCCTCGGAGACCTCGCGCAGCAGCTCGCGGCGCTGGCCGGCCGGGTCGACGCCCTCGAACACCAGCTCCTCGACGGCCCTGATCGCGGCGGCGCGCAGCGCCGGCCAGTCGGTGATCCGCAGGCCCAGCACCACCGTCGCCTCGATCTCCTGCGCGCCGGAGTCCTCCGCCGCGCCCGGCCCCTGTGGATGATCGCTTCGCTCGCCCATGGGGCTACGGTACGGCCTTTCGGCCGCCCGATCACCGGTCTGAACCAGCTTCTGGACCCCTTCTCGGCCATCGCCCGGCCCCGCCTCGATCACTCGGACGTACGACACGGCAGGATGGACCCATGGCTGACATCAACGAGTACGGCGGCGGGCAGGGCCCGAACGCCGACGTCCTGGTCGTGACCACCAACGACATCCCCGGCTTCCGGGTCGATCATGTGATCGGCGAGGTCTTCGGGCTGACCGTGCGCAGCCGCCACCTTGGCAGCCAGATCGGCGCCGGACTGAAGTCGCTGATCGGCGGCGAGCTGCGGGGCCTGACGAAGACCCTGGTCGAGAGCCGCAACGAGGCGATGCAGCGGCTGATCGAGCAGACCAAGGCGCGCGGCGGGAACGCGGTGCTGATGATGCGCTTCGACGTGACGGAGGCGGCGGACGTCGGCACCGAGGTCTGCGCCTACGGCACGGCCGCGGTGATCTCCCCGGCCGTCTGACGCGTCGCCCGCGCGGGGCGCCACGCGGCGGGACCGCAAGCACCCGCGGACGCGGGAACACCCGCCGCACCCCCGATGTTTCACCGGCGTGACTGTTTACGGTGCAACCAATGGCGGGCAGCGGCACGCGGACGTCCTGGTAGTGGACGTCCACGTGGTGGACATCCTGGTGGTGGGCGCCGGACAGGCCGGACTGTCCGCCGCCTACCACCTCCGCCGCCGCGGCTTCGCCCCCTACCGGGCGGACGCCGACGGCGGCTTCGTCGTGCTCGACGCCAACCCCGCACCGGGAGGCGCCTGGGCGCACCGCTCACCGTCCCTGCGGATGGCCACCGTGCACGGTTTCCACGACCTCCCGGACGCCGAACTCCCCGCGCCCGACCCCGAGGCCCCGGCGCGCGAGGCTTGGGTTCTAGCGGTCGTCGCAACACCCGAGCTCAAGGTGTGCGATGGACTTCGAGATCCGAGGGGACCGGAAGCCGCAGGGGCCCAGGAAGCT
>NZ_JBWKEQ010000003.1:0-28792 GCF_056435365.1 Kitasatospora sp. NPDC043949
CCCCCCCCCCCCCCCCCCCCCCCCCCCCCCCCCCCCCCCCCCCCCCCCCCCCCCCCCCCCCCCCCCCCCCCCCCCCCCCCCCCCCCCCCCCCGTGCCGCGCCCCGGTTCAGCGGCGGGCGGTGCGGGTGCGCCAGGGCAGTTCGACGGTGATGCTGCTCGGGCCGCCCTCCGGGCTCTGCACCAGGAGCACCCCGTCCACCGCGCGGATCCGCTCGGTCAGCCCGGCCAGGCCGCTGCCCGGGTAGGGCGCGGCGCCGCCCTTGCCGTCGTCCTGGACCAGCACCATCAGCTGGTTGTCGGAGCGCCAGACGTCGACCGAGGCGGTGCGGGCCCCGGCGTGCTTGGAGACGTTGGTCAGCAGCTCGCTGACGGTGAAGTACGCGATGCCCTCGACCGCCGAGTCCGGGCGCTCGGCCTGGCCGTCCGGCCCCTTCAGGTCGACGTTCACCTTGACCCCGCCGGGGACGGTGCAGCGGGCGGCGACCGCGGACAGGGCCGCGTCCAGGCCGCGGTCGGTGAGCACCGCCGGGTGGATGCCCCGGGCCAGGTCGCGCAGCTCCTGGAGGGCCAGCTTCACCTCGCCGTGCGCGTTGTCGACCATCTTCGTGGCGGCCGCCACGTCGTCCTCGGTCTCGACCTCGCGCAGCCGCTCCTTGGCCATGCCCAGGTCCATGGCCAGCGCGACCAGGCGGGCCTGGGCGCCGTCGTGCAGGTCGCGCTCGATCCGGCGCAGGTCGGCGGCGGCGGTGTCGACCACCGTGCCTCGGTCGTCCTCCAGCTCGCGCACCCGCTCGGCCAGGGCGCCCGGGAAGAGCAGCGACTCGATCAGGATCCGGTCGATCGCCGCCAGCGCCCGGATCACCCAGGGCAGCACCGGCCACATCACGGTGACCGCGACCAGGGTCACCGTGAAGCTCAGGATGCCCCAGGGCAGCATCAGCACGTTGTAGAGCGCCGAGCGCCAGTTCAGCAGGTCGGTCAGGTGGGCGATGGTGAAGCCCACCACCCCCGGCCGGCGCGGCTGCACCGGCTCCGGCTCGTGGATCGCGGAGTCGTACGCCGCCCGGGCCCGCCGGCGGCCCAGCCCGCCCAGGGCGCGGGAGACGGCCAGCCCGCCGGCCAGCAGCGGCAGGCCGACCACGGTGATCGACATCCCCAGCCCGGCCGTGAGCGTGATGGCGGTGAGCGCGAAGCCGGCGACGCCGAGCGGCAGGTTGAGCAGCAGCTGGCCGACCTGCCGCCACATCCGCGCACCGTACAGCGGCGAGCGGCCCATCTGAGCGTCCTGCTCCTTGATGGCGTCCACGGTGCGGCGGTGCAGCGGCTTCATCTGGATCTACCGTCCCTCTTGGTCGAGCTGGTGGACCAAGCTTCCCGAACCCGGGGCGGAAGATGCCATGGGGGTGATACATCTTCCGGGACGGGGGTTATCCCTACCCCCGTCCTGGTCGTCGGGCCACTGCCCGGTGCTCGCGGGAGTGTCCACCGGACGTCTTGCGGAGCGGGCAGGGTTCGGGCGGAGCGGAGCCGTCCCCTTAGACTCACGCATTGGCCATGATTATGACCGTGCGAGGAAACGTCGTAGAACTGCCTTGAGGGGCTGTTCACGGCCGAGGTGGAGGGCGAAGGCATGGAGGGGCAGCATGCGGCTGCCGTCGCGGCCGACCCGGCGGTCGGCGGCGGCTACTTCGACGCGTACGCCGCGATGGGCCTGCTGGCCGTCGTCGGGGTGCTCTTCGTCGCCGTGGCGTTCACGGCCAACCGACTGCTGCGGCCGGTGGTCTACTCGCCCGAGAAACTCCTCGCCTACGAGTGCGGGGTGGACCCGGTGGGCGAGGACTGGGCGCACACCCAGATCCGCTACTACGTGTACGCCTTCCTGTACGTGATCTTCGCGGTCGACGCGATCTACCTGTTCCCGTGGGCGACGGTCTTCGCCACCGCCGGGTACGGCGCCGGAACGCTGATCGAGATGTTCCTCTTCATCGGCTTCCTCGCGGTCGGCCTGCTCTACGCCTGGAAGAAGGGCGTTCTGGAATGGACGTGACGCACACCCACTCGCACGGCGCCCAGGGCGGCCCGGTCCCGCTCGGCCTCCCGGACCCGTCGCGCCCCGGCGCCGTCGAGCGCCGTGGCATCGGCCCGCTGGCCCGGCTCGCGCCCGACCCGGTCAAGGTCGTGCTCAACTGGGGCCGCCGCTACAGCCTCTGGTGCTTCAACTTCGGCCTGGCCTGTTGCGCGATCGAGTTCATCGCCGCGTCCATGGCCAAACACGACTTCATCCGGATGGGTGTCATTCCGTTCGCGCCCGGACCCCGTCAGGCCGACCTGATGATCGTCTCGGGGACGGTGACCGACAAGATGGCGCCCGCCGTCAAGCGCCTCTACGAGCAGATGCCCGAGCCGAAGTACGTCATCTCCTTCGGCGCCTGCTCCAACTCCGGCGGCCCGTACTGGGACTCCTACTCGGTGACCAAGGGCGTGGACCAGATCATCCCGGTCGACGTCTACGTGCCCGGCTGCCCGCCCCGGCCCGAGGCGCTGCTCCAGGGAATCCTCAAGCTCCAGGAGAAGATCGCCGCCGAGTCGCTGCCCGACCGCTACACCGCGCCCGCGGCGGCGCTGCGCCGCCCGCTGGTGACGGGGCCTTCGACCGAGGGAGGGGTCTCGTGACTTCCGCCGAGCAGTACGCGGCGTCGGTCGGGGAGTGGGCGACCGGCGCCGAGGCTTACGGGCTGGTCACCGTCGACGTCCCCGCCGAGCACTGGATCGAGGCGCTCACCAGTGCCCGCGACACGCTCGGCCTGGGCTACTTCGACTGGCTGAGCGCCGTCGACGAACTGGCCGAGGGCTTCTCCGTGGTCGCCCACCTCGCCTCCGCCGACGCCCCGGGCGTGCGCCACCTGGCGCTGCGCACCCGGGTGCCGCGGGACAAGGCCGCGCTGCCCACCGCCGTCCCGGTCTACGCGGGCGCCGCCTGGCACGAGCGCGAGACCCACGAGATGTTCGGCATCGACTTCCCCGGACACCCCTACCTCGCCACCCTGCTGCTGCCGGACGGCTTCGAGGGGTACCCGCTGCGCAAGGAGTTCGTGCTCGCGGCCCGGGTCGCCAAGGCCTGGCCGGGCGCCAAGGAGCCGGGCGAGTCGGACCACGGCGACGGGCCCGCCCGGCGCAAGATGCAGCCGGCCGGGGTGCCGGACCCGAACGAGTGGGGGCCGCTGAAGGGCACCCTGCCGCCGGTCGCCGAGCGGCCCGCGCGCGGTGCGCGGGCGGCGGGCGCGGCCGGGCGGACGCCCCGGGCTGCTGCTGGTGCTGGTGCTGGTGCTGCTGCCGGTGCCGAGGGTGCGGCGGTGCGGGCGGACCGGCCGCGGCGGACCAGGACGGTGGCGGAGGGGTCGGCGAGTCAGGCGGGGGCCGAGGCTGCCGGTGCCGGTGCTCCGGCCGCTGCTTCGGCTGCTACTCCGAGCGCTGCTTCGGCCGCTGCTCCGGTCGCCGGCGAGGCGGCGCCCGTGGTGCGGGCGGACCGGCCGCGCCGGGTCAGGTCGGTGTCCGACGGATCGGTCAGCCAGGCTGCGGAGCCGGCGCCCGCCGAGGCCGCCGAGGCCGCTGCGCCTGCCGAGCCGAAGGCCGGGGGCTCGGCGTCGCCGCGGACCCGGTCCTCGGACGCGCCCTGGCACAACCCGGTGCCCGCGCACGACGAGCCCGCGAAGCCCGCCGAGGCGCAGGCCCCGGCCGAGCCCGCGAAGCCTGCGGAGGAGCCTGCCGAGGAGCAGGCGCCCGCCGAGCCGGCGAAGCCCGCCGCGCCTGCGGGCGAGCAGGACGAGACGTCGGCCGGACCGGCCGGCCAGGACGGAGACGGCGCGTGAACCTGCTCGACACGGTGCTGCGCTGCGTCGCCACCCTGGTCGTCTTCCTCACCTTCCCGCTGGTCATCGGCCAGACCGAGCACAAGGTCATGGCGCACATGCAGGGCCGGCTCGGCCCGATGTACGCGGGCGGCTTCCACGGCTGGGCGCAGCTCGTCGCGGACGGCGTGAAGTTCGCGCAGAAGGAGGACATCGTCCCGGCCGGGGCGGACCGCCGGATCTTCCAGCTGGCGCCCGCCGTCTCGCTGCTGCCGTACCTCTTCGTGCTGCTGGCGATCCCGGTCGGCCCGAACGGCTTCGTCGGCCAGGCGATCGACGCCGGCCTGTTCTTCGTGCTGGCCGTGATGGGCGTCGGCGTGATCGGCAAGCTGATGGCCGGCTGGGCCTCGGCGAACAAGTTCTCGCTGCTCGGCGGCCTGCGCACGGCCGCGCAGCTGATGTCGTACGAGCTGCCGATGGTGCTGGCGGCGGCCTCGGTGGCGATGGCCGCCGGCACGCTCTCGCTGCCCGGGATCGTGGACGCCTGGGAGTGGTACTGGCTGCCCTGGCAGCTCATCGGCGCGTTCGTGTTCTTCACGGCCGGTCTGGCCGAGCTCCAGCGCCCGCCGTTCGACATGCCGGTCGCCGACTCGGAGATCATCTTCGGCGCGTACACCGAGTACACGGGCCTGCGCTTCGCACTGTTCCTGCTGTCCGAGTACGTGGGCATCCTGGTGGTGTCGGCGCTGACCGCGGTGCTCTTCCTGGGCGGCTGGCACGGCCCGCTGGCGGACCAGCTCGGCTGGCTCTGGATGATCCTGAAGACCTTCGCGCTGGCCTTCGTGGTCATCTGGTTGCGGGTCACCTACCCGCGTCTGCGCGAGGACCAGCTGATGCGCTTCGCGTGGACCGTGCTGATCCCGCTCGCCCTCGTCCAGCTGGCCCTGACCGGCGTCATCAAGGTGGCGATCTCATGAGTTTTCCCGGTGCCGGCCTGGCCAAGGGCCTGGCCGTGACCCTGCGGACGATGACGAAGAAGACCGTCACCGCGCAGTACCCTGATGTGCAGCCGGTGCTGCCGCCGCGTTCGCGCGGCGTCATCGCGCTGCTGGAGGAGAACTGCACGGTGTGCATGCTCTGCGCGCGCGAGTGCCCGGACTGGTGCATCTACATCGACTCCCACAAGGAGACGCTGCCGGCCGCCGAGCCGAACGCGCGGGCCCGCACCCGTAACGTGCTGGACCGGTTCGCCATCGACTTCTCGCTCTGCATGTACTGCGGGATCTGCATCGAGGTGTGCCCCTTCGACGCGCTGTTCTGGTCGCCCGAGTTCGAGTACGCCGAGACCGACATCCTGGAGCTGACCCACGAGCGGGACAAGCTCCGCGAGTGGATGTGGACCGTCCCGGCGCCGCCGGCGCTGGACCCGGCGGCCGAGGAGCCCAAGGAGATCGCCACCGCGCGCAAGGCTGCGGACAAGCTGGCGGCCGCCGCGATCGCCGCAGCCGCCTCGGCGGCCTCGGATGAGGGGGAGGCCCAGTGAGCGCCGCCACCCTGCTCGCGGCGACCGGCTCGCTGGAGCCGGCCGCCCGTTCGTTCCTGTCCCCGACCGGGGTGGAGATCGTCTTCCTCCTGGTCGGCATCGCCGTGCTCGGCTCGGCCGTGGTCGCCGTCAGCACCAAGCAGCTGGTGCACGCCGCGCTCTGGCTGGTGGTCGCGCTGGGCGGGCTGGCGGTGGAGTTCCTGCTGCTCACCGCCGAGTTCATCGCCTGGGTGCAGGTGCTGATCTACCTCGGCTCGGTGATCGTCCTGGTGCTGTTCGGGCTGATGCTCACCAAGGCACCGATCGGGCGTTCGCCGGACGCCGACTCCAAGAACCGCTGGGTGGCCCTGGCCGTGGCGCTCGCCTCGGCCGGGACGCTGGTGACGCTGGTCGTCGACGCCTTCCGGACCTCCTGGATCGACCTCGGCGCGGGGGGCGGCTCGGCCGCCGTCACCGGGGCGAGCCTGTTCCGCCACTGGGTGCTGCCCTTCGAAGCCCTCTCCGTGCTGCTGCTGGCGGCGCTGGTCGGCGCGATCGTGCTGTCGCGCGGGTCGAAGCGGCGGGTGCCGCCGCCCCGGGCGGGCCGGCTGCGCGCCGGCCGGCCGGTGGGCTCGAACGGGACCGTCGCCGCCACCGTGCCCCGGCCGGCGCCGGAGAGCCCGGCGGCCGCAGAGGCTGCGCCGTCCGCGTCGGAGGAGAGCTGATGCACCTCGCCTACCCCGTCGTCCTCGCCGCGCTGCTGTTCAGCGTCGGCGTGTACGGCGTGCTCGCCCGGCGCAACGCCGTCCTGGTCCTGATGTCCGTCGAGCTGATGCTCAATGCCGTCAACCTCAACCTGGTCGCCTTCGACACCTGGCTGCGCGACTCGCTGCACGCCGGCCAGGCGCTCACCCTGTTCACCATCACCGTCGCCGCCGCCGAGATCGGGCTGGGGCTCGCCATCGTCCTGCTGCTGTTCCGGGCCCGGGGCACCGCGGACATCGACCGGGCCACCGAGCTCGGCGATCCGGCGGAGCCGCTCGCCGAGGAGACGCCGGCCGGAGCCGAGGCGCTGAAGGGCCAGGCCGCCGCATGAACCTCGCCCTGCCCGCCCTCGTCCCCGCGCTGCCCGCACTCGGGGCCGCCGCGACCCTGGCCGTCGGCAAGAAGGCGCCCGGCCTGGCCCGGCCGCTGGCCATCGTGCCGGTCGCCGTCTCGGCCGTGCTCGCCCTGGTCGTCGCCCTCCAGCTCGGCACCGGCCAAGCGCTGGACGCCGCCACCCGGCTCACCCCGACCGGCGGCCCGGACATCGCGCTCGCCCTCCACCTGGACGGCTTCAGCTCGCTGATCTCCGTGCTGGTCGGCCTGGTCGCCACCTGCGTGCAGGTCTACTCGACCGCGTACCTCAGGAAGGACCCGCGCTACCCGTCGTACGCCGCGCTGGTCTCGCTGTTCACCGCGGCGATGTTCCTGGTGGTCTACTCGGGCGACCTGATCGTGCTGCTGGTCGGCTGGGAGGTCATGGGCATCTGCTCGTACTTCCTGATCGGCCACCACTGGGAGACCGAGGACGCCCGCTCGGCCTCGCTCAAGGCCTTCCTGGTCACCAAGCTCGGCGACGTGCCGTTCCTGTTCGGGATCTTCCTGCTCGGCGCGGACGCCGGCAGCTTCCGGATCCCCGACGTGCTGGCCGCCGCGACCGACGGGCGGCTCGGCCACCCGACGCTGATCGCCCTGCTGCTGCTCGCCGGGGTGGCCGGCAAGAGCGCGCAGTTCCCGCTGCACACCTGGCTCCCGGACGCCATGGCCGGCCCGACGCCGGTCTCCGCGCTGATCCACGCCGCCACCATGGTCGCGGCCGGCATCTACCTGGTCGCCCGGCTGCTGCCGGTGTTCCTGCTGTCGGGTGCGGCGCTGGTCGTGCTGGCCGTGATGGCCGCCGTGACGATGATCGGCTCGGCACTCTGTGCGCTCGCCCAGGACGACCTCAAACGGGTGCTCGCCTACTCCACCGTCGGCCAGCTCGGCTACATGGCCGGGGCGCTGGCCGCCGGCGACCGCGAGGCCTCCGTCTTCCACCTGGTCAGCCACGGCGCCTTCAAGGCGCTGCTGTTCCTGGCCGCCGGCGTGGTGATCCACGCCGCGCACACCAACTCGATCTCCGCGATGTCCCGGATCCCCGGGCTGCGCAAGCGCGTCCCGGACGCCTACTGGACGATGGGCATCGCGCTCGTCGCCCTGGTCGGGCTGCCGCCGTTCTCCGGCTTCTTCAGCAAGGAGGCGGTGCTGACCGCCGCCGAGCACGCCGCCAACGGCGAGGCGCTCACCAACGGGCTCGGCCCGGCCTCGGCCGTGCCGGAGGCCGCCGGGTGGATCGTGCTGATCTCCGCCGGACTCACCGCGCTGCTCACCGCCGCGTACGCGACCCGGCTCTTCCTGGTCAGCTTCCACAGCCCGCAGGCTGAAGGGGCGCAGGCTGCCGGGGCGTCGCAGGCCGCAGCGTTGCAGGCCGGAGCGTCGCAGGCCGTGGCGCCTGCGGCCGGGCACGAGGCGGACGCGCCGTACTCGCCAGAGCTCGACGAGGCCGACCCGGCCACCGCCGAGCCGCCCGCGATGCGCTGGCCGCTCTGGGTGCTGGCCATCCCGACCATGGGCTTCGGCGTCGCCGGGCTGCGCTCGGACTGGCTGCCCGCGCTGCTGGACGGCGGCTCGCTGCGCCCCTCGGCCGTCACCGCCGTCATCGGCACCGGGCTCGCCGTGGTCGGCGTGCTCGCGGCGTACGGCGCCTGGCGCTCGGCGACCGCGCGGCTGGCCACCGGCCGCCCGGCCCCGGCCGACGCCGGCCGGGTGCCCGAGCAGGCCGGAGCCCCGGCCGCCGAGGTGATCGTCGCCGACCCCGGGCGCACCCTGCTCGGCCCGCTGTTCGGCCCGGCCCGGCACGGCTTCGGCGTCGACCGGCTGTACCACGCGCTGTTCGTCCGCCCGGTGACCTCCGCCGCCCGGCTGGTCCGCTTCCTCGACCGCGAGGTCGTCGAGACCTACGTGCGCGGCAGCGGGGTCGGCGCCAACCTGCTCGGCCGGGCCGTCCGGCTCGCGCAGACCGGCAACGCGCAGACCTACCTCAGCGCGCTGCTCGCCGGCGTCGTCCTGCTGGCCGTCCTGGTGGCGGTGTAGCGGATGCCGTACCCCCTGTCCCCGGTTCCCCCGATTCCGACCGCCGCCCGTAGGAGCCCCCGATGAACGCAGTCCTCATCGCCCTCCTGGTGCTGCCGCTGCTCGGCGCCGCGCTCACCCTGGCGCCGGCGTTCGGCCGGGAGCCGGCCGCCGCCGACCGGCGGGCGCTGCGGCTGAACACCGTCGTCACCGGCGCGGTGCTGCTGCTGACCGTCGCCCTGGCGGCCGGATTCGACCACGACGAACCCGCCCGGATGCAGGCCACCACCGACGTGTCCTGGATCCCGGCCCTCAACGTGCGCCTCCACCTCGGCGTGGACGGCGTCTCGCTGCCGCTGATCGTGCTGACCGCACTGCTCACCTTCCTCTGCGCGTTGTACTCGGAGAAGCGGCTGCCGGGCGGGGACGCCCGGGGCGAGGCCGCTGATGGGCGCCGTCCGTCGGCGAAGGCCTTCGTCGGGCTGTTCCTCCTCCTCGAAGTCGGCATGCTCGCCACCTTCGCGGTGCTGGACCTCCTGCTCTTCTTCCTGGCCTTCGAGATCGTGCTGATCCCGATGTACTTCCTGATCGCCCGCTGGGGGAGCGGCGCGAAGGCCCCGGCCGCCAACCGGTTCATCCTGTACACGCTGCTCGGCTCGGCCGTGATGCTGCTCGGCTTCCTGCTGATCGGCAGCAAGGCCGGGACCTTCGACATGCAGGCCCTGGCCGCCGCGCACGGCAACGGCCTGAGCCACACCACCCAGGTGATCGCCGCCCTGGCGATCATGGTCGGGCTCGCGGTCAAGGCCCCCGCCTGGCCGCTGCACAGCTGGCTCCCGGACGCGCACACCGCCGCTCCGACGGTCGGCTCGGTGCTGCTCGCCGGCGTGCTGCTGAAGATGGGCACGTACGGTCTGGTCCGCGTCCTCCTCCCGGTCGTGCCCGACGGCACCGCGACGCTCGCCCCCTACCTGGGCGCGTTCGCCGCCGTCGGCATCGTCTACGGATCACTGGCCTGTCTGGCGCTGGCCCGCCCCGGCGCCAAGGGCGACCTCAAGCGCCTGATCGCGTACTCCTCCGTCGGCCACATGGGCTTCGTGCTGCTGGGCATCGCCTCCCTCACTCCGGTGGGCGTCAACGGCGCGCTGTTCGCCAACATCGCCCACGGTCTGATCACCGGTCTGCTGTTCTTCCTCGTCGGCGCCCTCAAGGACCGCTACGGCACGGCGGACCTCGACACCCTCTCCGGCGCCACCGGCGCCGCCCTGTACGGCCGCGCCCCGCGGATCGGCGCGCTGCTCGCCTTCGCCGCCGTCGCCAGCCTCGGCCTGCCAGGCCTGGCTGGCTTCTGGGGCGAGCTGCTCGCCATGTTCGGCGCGTTCGACCCGGCCGACGGCCTGTCGCGCCCTGCGTTCGTCACCTACATGGTCCTGGCCGGTCTCGGTACCCTCCTCACGGCCGCCTACCTGCTGATCGTGGTCAAGCGCGTCTGCATGGGCGACCCCAAGCAGCCCGCCCCGGTGGAGCAGGTCGCCGACATGCGCCCGTACGAGGCCGTCAGCTGGACGCCGCTGGCCGCCCTCACCCTGCTCGCCGGCCTCTGGCCCGCGCTCCTGCTCGGCCTCTCCGACCCCGCCGTCAAGCACCTCCTCGGGGGTGGCTGACCGTGCTCGGAGCCCAGATCGCCGCACTCGGACCTCACTCCACGGGGCAGCACACTGTGACCTCCCTCGCCGTAGCCAACCCGGGCAGCCTGATCCAGTCCGTGGACTGGGTGGCGATCGCGCCCCCGCTGATCGCCGCGGTGGCCGCCCTCACCGTCCTGCTCACCGACCTGTTCCTGCCCGAGCGGCACCGGAAGTGGCTCGGCCGCCTCGCCGCGGCCGGACTCGCCCTCGCCCTCATCGCACTCCTCCCCCTCATCGGGGGATCACCCCGGGCGACCTTCTGTGTGCAGAACGTAGCAGGGGGGTCTGACAACGCGGGCTGCTCGTACGTCGCCGACCACTTCGCCCTGGTGTTCCAGCTGCTCGCCCTCGGCGGTGCGCTGATCGCCGCGCTGCTCTCCGCGCACACCGTCGAGGAGGAGAAGCTGCCCGGCGGCGAGTACTGGTTCCTGCTGCTCTCCAGCGCCACCGGTGCCGCGCTGCTGCCCGCCTCCCGCGACCTCGCCACCATGGTGATCGCGCTGGAGGTCGCCTCGCTGCCCGCCTTCGCCCTGGTCGCGCTGCGCCGGGACGGCCGGGGCGCCGAGGCCGCGCTCAAGTTCTTCGTCTCCTCCGTCACCGCCACGGCCGTGATGCTGCTCGGCGTCGGCTTCGTCTACGCGGCCAGCGGCAGCCTGCACCTCGGCGCCGTCGCCCAGGGCCTGGAACACGCCCCCGGGCAGCTCAAGCCGCTGGCCGAGGCGGGCGCCGTGCTGACCCTGGTCGGCTTCGCCTTCAAGGTCGCCGCCGTCCCGTTCCACTTCTGGGTGCCCGACACCTACACCGGCGCCCCGCTGCCGGTGGCCGGTTACCTCTCGGTGGTCGGCAAGGCGGCCGGCCTGTCCGGCCTCGCGCTCGCCACCACCATCGCCTTCCGCCCGTACGCGCACACCTGGGGCCTGGCGCTCGCCGTGCTGGCCGCCGTCACCATGACGGTGGGCAACGTCGGCGCGCTGCGCCAGCGCTTCGACACCCGCTACAGCGCGGTGCGGCTGCTCGCCTGGTCGTCCGTCGGCCAGGCCGGCTACCTGCTGGTGCCGCTCGCCGCCGCCGGCTACGCGCCCACCGGGGTCGATCCGCTCGGCGCCACCGCCGCGTACGCGCTGATCTACGGCGTGGTGAACCTCGGCGCGTTCGGCGTGGTCGCGGCGGTCGGCCGCCGGGCCGGGACCAGCGTGGACGACTTCCGCGGCCTGTTCGCCCGGCGCCGCTGGACGGCCCTCGCGCTCGCCTTCTTCCTGCTCTGCCTGGCCGGGCTGCCCCCGGGCGTGATCGGCCTGTTCGGCAAGGTCGTGGTGTTCCGCGCGGCCGTCGACGCCGGGCTGGGCTGGCTGGCCGTCGTGATGGCCGTCAACGTGGTGGTCGCGCTGTACTACTACCTGCTCTGGACGACCCGGCTGTTCGCCCCGGCGCCGGGTGCCGAGGAAGGTGCCGAACCGGGCGCCGCTCCGGTCGGCGGGGCCGGGGCCGAAGGCCGGCTGCCGGCCACCCTGACCGCCACGCTGGGGCTCACCGCCTCGGTGGCCGTGGTCCTCTCCTTCGCCCCGCAGCTGGTCCTCCAGGTCGCCGGCGGAAGCCTGTTCTGAGCGCGCGCCCGCCCGGCCGGCCGCCGCGGTCCGGCCCGGCGGGGCGCCGCGGTGGTGTCACGCCGGTCACAAGGGAACAAGGCCCAGGCCCCCACCCGTTGACCGGGCAAGAGGGACGAGGCAGAAAGGGCTTCCCCACCGCACCATTGGAGGGCCTGACGTGCACCGCCGGCACAACGGACTGAGGACCGCCGTCCTGCTCGGCGGCCTCTCGGCGCTCATCTTGGTGATCGGCGGATTCTTCGGCCGAACCGGCTTGGTGATCGCCCTGCTGGTCGCCCTCGGCACCAACGCCTACGCCTACTGGAACAGCGACAAGCTCGCGCTGCGGGCCATGCGGGCCCGGCCGGTCAGCGAGATCGAGGCGCCACGGCTCTACCGGATCGTCCGCGAGCTCTCCACCGCGGCCCGCCAGCCGATGCCGCGCCTCTACATCTCCCCGACCCCCGCGCCGAACGCCTTCGCCACCGGCCGCAACCCGCGCAACGCGGCCGTCTGCTGCACCGATGGCATCCTGCAACTGCTGGACGAACGCGAGCTGCGGGGCGTGCTCGGGCACGAGCTGAGCCACGTCTACAACCGGGACATCCTGATCTCCTCGGTCGCCGGGGCGCTCGCCTCGGTGGTGATGTTCCTGGTGAACTTCGCCTGGCTGATCCCCTTCGGCCGCAGCGACGACGACGACGGGCCCGGCCTCTTCGGCATGCTCGCCATCATGATCCTCGGCCCGCTGGCGGCCGGGCTCATCCAACTGGCCGTCAGCCGCTCCCGCGAGTACCAGGCCGATGCCGACGGCGCCCGGATCACCGGCGACCCGCTCGCCCTGGCCGGCGCCCTGCGCAAGCTCGACGCCGGCACCCGCCGGCTGCCCCTCCCGCCGGAGCCGCAGATCCAGACCGCCAGCCACATGATGATCGCCAGCCCCTTCCGCCCCGGCGAGGCCGGCGCCCGGCTCTTCTCCACCCACCCGCCGATGGCGGAGCGCATCGCCCGGCTGGAGCGGATGGCGGGCTACGGGCGCTGAGGCCCGCGCTCCGCGCGGGGCCGGAGGTCAGGCCGGCAGGTCCTCGTAGGCCCGGCGGAGGCGGTGGATCCCCTCGGCGGTGTGCGCGGAGCTCTCGGCGGCCGCGTAGCTGAGGCGCAGGTGCGGGGCCGGGGGTTCGGCGGCGTGGTACGGGCGGCCGGGGGTGACCTGGACGCCGGCGCGCAGGGCGGCGGCGGTGAGGGCGCCGTCGTCGACGCCGTCCGGGAGCCGCAGCCACAGGTGGTAGCCGCCGGGCCGGTAGGTGCCGAGCAGGCCGGGCAGTTCGCGGTGCAGGGCGGCGACGGTGGCGGTGCGGCGGGTCCGCAGTTCCGCCCCGAGGGCGCGCAGGTGGCGGGCCCAGCCGGGGTCGGCGACCAGTTCCAGCGTCGCCTCCTGGAGCGGCCGGGGCACGAAGAAGCTGTCCACCACCTGGGTGGCCCGCAGCCGGGCCAGGGCCGGGCCGCGCGCGGTGAGCGCGCCGACCCGCAGGTTGGGCGAGGCGGCCTTGGTCAGCGACCGCAGGTGCACCACGACCCCGTCCTGGTCGTCGGCGGCGAGCGGGCGCGGCAGCGCGGGGGCGTCCGCGTGGACGAGCAGGCGGGCGAAGTCGTCCTCGACGACGAACGCGCCGGCCGCCCGGGCGATCCGCAGCACCTCGGAGCGCCGGGTGGGGGAGAGCACCGCGCCGGTCGGGTTCTGGAACAGCGGCTGGCAGACGAAGACCCGCGCCCGGGTGGCCTCGAAGGCGTCGGCCAGCAGGTCGGTGCGCACGCCGTCGGCGTCGACCGGGACGGGGACGGGCCGCAGCCCGGCCGCGCGGACGACCGCCAGGATGCCCGAGTAGGTCGGCGACTCCACCAGGACGGGCGCGCCGGGCGCGGCGAGCGAGCGCATGGCCACGGTGAGCCCGCCCTGGCCGCCGGAGGTGATCAGGACGTCCCCGGCGCCGATCGGCCCGCCGGTGCCGCCGATGTCGCGGGCGAACCAGCCGCGCAACTCGGTGAGGCCGTCGGTGGGTGGCCGGTTCCAGGCGCCCGGGCGCCGTCCGGCCCGGGCGAGGGCGGTGGCCAGCAGGCGTTCGGGCAGCAGCGAGGCGTGCGGGTAGCCGCTGTTGAGGTCGATGACGTCGGGCGGGGGCACGCGGAGGGTGGCGAACACCGGGGCGGCCAGCAGGTCGCGGGGGTCGGAGTCGGCGCTGAGCGCGACCTCCTGCCAGGAGAGGTCGCCGGGACGGGCGGCGGGCGCGGCGGTGCCGGCCGGGCGCCCGGCGAAGGCCGCCGCCCGGAACACCCCGGCGCCCGGCCGGGAGACCACCAGGCCCTCGGCCGCGAGGACCGCGATGGCCCGGGAGACCGTCACCGGGCTGACCTGGTGGCGCTCCACCAGTACTCGGCTGGACGGCAGCTTTCGCCCCTCCGGATAGCGCTCGACCTCCCGTCGCAGCCTGTCGGCGAGTTCGGTCACACTGCTACGCTCGTTCATGACGGCACAAGATAGCGCTACCCGCCCGTCGGCGGTAGCACCGCGAAGCCCCGCCTCCGGTACCGCCCTGGCCGCCCTCGGGGTGGCCTCCTTCTCCCTCAGCTTCCCCGCCACCGCGTGGGCCCTGACCGGCTTCGGGCCGTGGACCGCGACCGGGCTGCGCGGCGTCGTGGCCGGCCTGCTCGCCGCGCTCTACCTGGCCGCCGTCCGCGCCCCGCTGCCGCCCCGGCGGCACTGGCCCGCCCTGCTGGTGGTGTCGGGGGGCTGCGTGCTGGGCTTCCCGCTGCTGACCACGCTCGCCCTGCGGACCTCCTCGACGGCCCACTCCGCGGTGGTCATCGGCGTGCTGCCGCTGGCCACCGCGGTGTGCGCGGCGCTGCGCACCGGGCGCCGGCCGTCCCGGGCGTTCTGGGCGGCGGCGCTGGCCGGGGCGGCGGCGGTGCTCACCTTCACCCTCCTGCAGAGCCACGGCCGGCCGACCACCGCCGACCTCTACCTGTTCGTGGGGCTGCTGGTGTGCGCGGCCGGGTACGCGGAGGGCGGGCGGCTCTCCCGGGACCTGCCGGGCGCCCGGGTGATCGCCTGGGCGGTGGTGGCCGCGCTGCCGGTGACGCTGCTGACCACCGCCCTCGCGCTGCCCGCCGAGCCGGTCCACCTCGGGGCGAAGGCGCTGACCGGGCTGGCGTACACGGCGGCGGTGTCGCAGTTCGGCGGGTTCGTGCTCTGGTACCGGGGGATGGCGGAGATCGGGGTGCCGCGGGCCAGCCAACTGCAACTCGCACAGCCGCTGTTGACCCTGGTCTGGTCGGTGCTGCTGCTGGGCGAGGACCTGCCCGCGGCCGCACCGGTCACGGCGGTGGTGGTGCTGGTCTGCATCGCGGTCACCCAGCGGGCCCGGACCTGAGGCGGGCCCGGACCTGAGACGGGTCCGGGCGCGCGGACCACCGGGTCGTCAGAGCGCGGTGCCCTTCTGGGGGCGGTAGACGCAGAGCGCGCAGATGATGAAGACGTCCAGCGCGATCACCACGAGCGACCAGAGCGGGAAGTACGGCAGGACCAGGAAGCTGTCGAGGGCACTCAGCGAGGTGAGGAGGATACCGGCGTAGCGGGCCCAGGCGGCGCCCTTGAGCAGGAACGCGCCGGTCACCGCGACCAGCACGCCGATGACGATGTGGACCCAGCCCCAGCCGGTGAGGTCGAACCGGAAGACGTAGCGGGGGGTGTGGACGAAGAGGTCGTCGTTGGAGACCGCCATGATGCCCCGGAGGGCCTCCATGATGCCGTTGATCAGCATCAGCACACCGGCGAACATCACCAGGCCGGGCGCCCAGTCGCGGAACTCGTTGCCCGGCGTCGGCTGCGGTGTGCCGGGGGTGGTGCGCCAGGTCCGCCCGGGCTGCTCGGGGTCGGTGCGCCGGGGCTGCCCGGGCTGCTCGGGGCCGGTGCGCGGGGGCTGCTCCGGCTGCTCGGGGTCGGGCGACGGGCTGCTCATGGACTCCTCCAGGGGCCGAACAGGCCTACGGGCGGACCGTACGGACTTCGACCGTCCGTCGGGCCGGGGCGCCGGGCAACCGGGCCGGGGCCGTTCGGGCGACGCGTCGTGCGGGCCCCGCGGTACGCCCGGAGCCGGCCCGGCGAGCGTGACGGGGGTTCGGGGGCCGGGGTCCGGGAGCGGGGGTCGAGGGCGGTGGGGACGGGAAGCCCGGCGCGAACCGGTTCGCGCCGGGCCCGCGCTCGTTAGGATGAGCGGGTGCCCCGCCGGCTCCGGGGCGCGGCATCCGGAGGGAGTGGGCCGTCATGGCAGACGAGAGGCACGCTCCGGCGGCCGCGGAAGCGCCCGTCCGAAGGCGCGGCCAGGGCGAGTTGGAGGCACAGGTACTCGCGGTGCTCCAACGGGCGCCCGGCCCGGCCACCGCGGGGTGGGTCCAGGAACGCCTGGAGGGCGACCTGGCGTACACCACCGTGATGACCATCCTGTCCCGGCTGCACGCCAAGAGCGCCGTCTCGCGGTCCCGTTCGGGCCGCTCCTACCTGTGGCAGGCCTCCTCCGACGCGGCCGGGCTGGCGGCCCTGCGGATGCGCCGGATGCTCGACGGAGAAGCGGACCGGGACGCCGTCCTGGCCAGCTTCGTGAGCGCGCTGCTCCCGCACGACGAGGACCTGCTGCGGGCGCTGCTGGACGCCGCGTCCGTCGATCCGGCAGCGGCCGACCGTGAGAGCTGACCCGTGGGCTTCTTCGTCTTCCTCCCGCTCATCCTGCCGCTGACCGCGGTGCCGATCGCGCGTCTCACCGAGCAGCACCTGCACCCGCGCGGTGCGGCCCGGCTGATGACCGTGATCAGCGCGGTGATGGCGGTGTGCAGTGTGCTCTGCCTCGGCCTGATCGGCGTGGTGGGCACCGCGCAGATCCCCGGCAACCCGCTGCCGGACAGCTGGTCCGACCCGGAGGTGCGGGCCGCGCTGCCGTACCACGAGACGTTCGGGACGGCCGCGATGTGGCTGCTGGTCCTGGTGGCCGCGGCCTGTGCCCGGACGGTCGGCCGGCATCTGCGGGTGCGCTCCCGGGCCCGGCGGGCGCTGACCGGGTTGCCGGCGGGGCCGGAGTCGGCCGGCGACCTCGCGGTGCTGCCGGACCGCAGCCCGTACGCGTACGCGCTGCCCGGTTCGCCGGGGCGGGTGGTGGTCTCCACCGGGATGCTGGCCGGGCTGCCCGAGGACGAGCGGGAGGCGCTGCTCGCGCACGAGCGGGCACACCTGCGCCACCGCCACCACCGGTACCTGCTGACCACCCAACTGGCCGCCTGCGTCAACCCGTTCCTGCGGCCGCTGCAGTACGCGGTGGCGTTCAGCGCGGAGCGCTGGGCGGACGAGGAGTCGGCGCAGGAGGTGGGGGACCGCCGGATCACCGCGCGGGCGGTGGCCCGGGCGGCCCTGGTGTCGCACGCGGCGCCGGCGCCCGGCTTCGCGGCCTTCGCCGCCCCGGCGCCCGCGCCCGGCCCGGTGCCGCGCCGGGTCGCCGCACTGCTCGGCCCGGTGCCGACGTCCCGCAACTGGCCCCCGGCGAAGACCCGGGCGGGCCTGGCCGCGATGGTCGCCGCGGCCGGTACGGCGGCGTCGGCGCTGTGCGCGCTCAACGCCGCCGTGGCCCTGCTGGTGGTGCTGAAGGCCGTCACCCCGCTGTAGACCGGGTGGATCAGGCAGATCAGGCAGTGGCGAGCGCGTCCAGGGCGGCCTCGGCGTCGGCCAGGGACTTCGCGGCGATCGGCTGCAGCCCGGCCAGGGCGGGGATGTCGTCGGCGCGGGTGAGTTCGGCCGGGACGATGTGCAGGTGCTCGGCCGGGACGCCGAGCCTGGCGAAGTAGGCCCGCAGGTACGGGGTCTGGAAGTCGAAGGCCTCACGCGGGGTGCCGGGGCCGTAGCCGCCGCCGCGGGCGGCCGCGACGACGACCCGGGTGCGGCGCAGCAGGCTCTCGCCGGTGGCCGGGTCGGTGTAGACGCCGGGGAAGCTGATCCGGTCGATCCAGGCCTTGAACACGGCCGGGACGGTGAGGTTGTACATCGGCACGCCGAGCAGCACGGTGTCGGCGGCGAGCAGCCGGTCGACCAGCGGGTGGGTGAGGGACCACTCGTGTTCCTCGTCCGGGCCTTCGGCGAGGGCGGCGATGTCGGAGGCCGGGATGGTCCCCTTGCGTTCGACGCGGCGGCCGAGCATGGCGTACCCGGCGCCGATCGCGGCGACCGGCTCGGCGGCGAGGTCCCGGTAGACGTACCGGCCGGCGGAGCCGTGCCGGGCGCGCCAGGCGGCGGCGAACCGGGCGGTCAGCGCGCGGCTGACCGAGTCGCCGAGGCTGATGCTGGAGTCCAGGTGCAGCAGGGTGGTGGTGGTCACAGCGTTCTCCCGTCACTTCGGTGGTGGGTGGATCGTCATCGGTGTGACGGGCGGGGCCGAGGAAAGGTGACCGATGGACCGGGACGAGGTGCGGGCGGCGCGGTTCGAGGCCGAGCGGGGGAGGCTGCGGGCGGTCGCCCAGCGGATGCTCGGGTCGACGGGCGAGGCGGAGGAGGCCGTCCAGGAGGCGTGGCTGCGGCTGGACCGGGCCGGCCCGGACGAGGTGGACAACCTGCCGGGCTGGCTGACCACGGTGGTGTCGCGGATCTGCCTGGACGTGCTGCGGGCCCGCGCGGTGCGCCGCGAGGAGCCGACCGGTGACGCGTTGCCGGCCGGTCTGCCGGACCCGGCGGCCGGGGCGGGGGCCGAGGGCGCGGATCCGGAGCGGGAGGCGCTGCTGGTCGACTCGGTGGGTCGGGCGCTGCTGGTGGTGCTGGACCGGCTGGGGCCGGCCGAGCGGGTCGCCTTCGTGCTGCACGACGGTTTCGCGGTGCCGTTCGAGCAGATCGCGCCGATCGTCGGCCGGACCCCGGTGGCCGCCAAGAAGCTGGCCAGCCGGGCCCGGCAGCGGGTGCGCGGGGCGGCCGCGCTGCCGCCGGAGCGGCTGGCCGGGCACCGGCGGGTGGTGGAGGCGTTCCTGTCCGCCGCCCGGGGCGGGGACCTGGCCGCGCTGCTGGCGGTGCTGGCGCCGGACGTGGTGCGCCGGGCCGATCCGGCCGCGCTGCCGGCCGGGCGTTCCCCGGTGGCCCGGGGCGCGGAGACGGTGGCCCGGGAGACGACGGTGTTCGGCCGGCGGGCCCGGTTCGGCGCGGTGGCACTGGTGGACGGGGTGCCGGGGATCGTGATCGCCCCGGGCGGGCGGTTGCGGCTGGTGCTGCGGGTGGCGGTGGCGGACGGCCTGGTGGCCGGCTACGAGGTGGTCGCCGACCCGGAGCGGCTGGCCGCCCTGGAGCTGGCCGTGCTGCCGGAGTGACCGGGTCGCGCCACCGGATCCGGCGGCCCCCAGCCTCAGCCGTCAGCCGTCCAGCGCGTCCCGGAGCCGGCGGAACTCGGCGGCCAGCCCGTCCAGCGTGTAGTGCGCGTTGAGCCCGCTCGGGTTGGGCAGCACCCACACCTCGGTGTCGCCGATGCCCTCCGGCTGGCGGCCGATCGCGGCCCGCCGCTGCCCGAAGGCCGTCCGGTAGGCGCCGATGCCGAGCACGGCCAGGACGCGCGGGCGCAGCCGCAGCACGCGTTCGGTGAGCGCGGCGCCGCCCTCGCGCAGTTCCTCGGCGGTCAGTTCGTCGGCCTTGGCGGTGGTGCGCGGGGCGACGTTGGTGATGCCCAGGCCGAGCGCGGGCAGTTCGCCCTGCTCGTCCGGGCGGAACTGGCGCGTGGTGAAGCCGGAGCGGTGCAGGGCGGGCCAGAAGCGGTTGCCGGGCCGGGCGAAGTGGTGCCCGGTGGCGCCGGACCACAGGCCCGGGTTGATGCCGCAGAACAGCACCCGCAGTCCGGGCCCGGTGACGTCCGGGATGGTGGTGTTCTTGGCCGCCTGGAGCTGTTCGGCGGTGGGCTTCACGGGAGGGAGGGGCTGGTTCGGCACCCGGCCAAGTCTGCCCGTTCCCTGATGAGCCGGGTACGCCGGTTCCGCAGCCAGCGGAGGCCGAACACCACCAGTGCCGCGTACGCCCAGCCCGCGAAGATGTCCACGATGAAGTGCTCGGCGCCGTACACCAGGGTGAACGCCATCGCGAGCGGATAGGCGACCAGCAGCGCCCGCAGCCAGGGGCGGGCCGTCGGCCAGAAGAAGAACAGCAGCATCGCCGGGTAGGCGGAGTGCAGCGAGGGCATCGCGGCGACGTCGTTGGCGAACTGGCTGCCGTTCTCGACCAGCGAGTTGGCCTGCGGCAGCCCGCTCGTGGAGATCACGTCCCATACGACCCGGGTGAGCCCCGGCAGGTGGCCCTCCTGGGCGACCAGCCACGGCGGGTCGGCCGGGTAGAGCAGGTACGTGGCGAAGCCGGCGAAGGTGAGCAGCAGGTAGCAGGCGAGCAGTTGCCGGAACCGCTCGTGCCGGCGCCGCCAGAGCACCGCGAGCAGGACGAAGACCAGGAAGAAGTGCGAGAGGTAGACGACGGTCGCCGCGTAGTCGTACCAGTGCGGCGAGCCGGGCGTCCACAGCGCGTGCTGGAGCCGGACGGTCCAGGTCTCGCCGAAGCCGAGCACCTCGTCGGCGCGCAGTTGCGGCAGCCAGTGCGGGGCCCACGGGGTGTGCGCGCCGTAGCCGCGCAGCAGCGAGTACGTCCAGACCGCGGCCATCACCGGCACCCAGTCGCGCAGTACCAGCAGGAAGCCGCGTCGGCCGTGCCCGCTGTGCACGGCCGCCGTCAGCAGGGCGCCGATCAGCCACAGGAACACCACGTCGTTGGCGAAGGCCATGCCCTGGGTGCGCAGGTACCAGACGAGCGCGGTCAGGTAGACCGGCCAGGCCAGCAGCCGGAGTCTCGACAGACCGGTACGGCGGGGGCGGGCGGTCACGGGTCGCAGTCGCCCGGCCCGCGCCGGGGTGGGCGGGGCCGGGCTGAGCAGCTTCGTCATGCTCACCGAAACTACCAACGCAAACTTGGAGGACTCTGGGTGAACCATGACCGCCTCGTAAGAAAGTCGCACAGTCGGACCGCCGTTCTGGCGGCGGAGCAGCGGGGTGACGGCCCCGTCATGAGACGAAGCCCAGCTCGTGCGGGGTGTTGTTGAGCCGGCGGCCGCCGGTGGGGGTGACGGTGACGATGTCCTCGATCCGCACCCCGAAGCGGCCGGGCAGGTAGACGCCGGGCTCGATGGAGAAGCACATGCCGGACACCAGCGGCCGCTCCTCGCCCTCGACCAGGTACGGCGGTTCGTGCGTGGTGATGCCGATGCCGTGCCCGGTGCGGTGGATGAAGTACTCGCCGAAGCCGGCCTCGGTGATCACCCGGCGGGCGATCCGGTCGATCTCCTGGCAGCTGACCCCGGGTCGGACCGCCTCGAACGCGGTCTGCTGGGCGAGCCGGACCACGTCGTGCACCTTCTGGACCTCCGCCGGCACCTCGGTGCCGACGTGCACGGTGCGGGTGGTGTCGGAGCCGTAGCCGTCCTTGAGCCCGCCGAAGTCCAGCACCACGGTGTCGCCGGGCCGGATCACCCGGTCGCCGGCCTCGTGGTGCGGGTCGGCGCCGTTCGGGCCGGAGCCGACCACGGTGAAGTCGACCTGGCTGTGCCCGTACTTGATGAGCAGTGCGCCGAGGTCGGCGGCGACGTCGGTCTCCCGGCGGCCGGCGAACTCGACCTCCAGGATGCCCCGGTAGGCGGCGTCCGCGGCGCCGCCGGCCGCGGCCAGCCGCTCCAGCTCCTCGGTGCCCTTGACCGCGCGCAGCATCGGCAGGGTCTCGGTGAGCGAGGTGAAGCCGGTGCCGGGCAGCGCGGCCTGGAGGCCGAGCAGGTGCATCGCCCAGGCGTTGTCGGAGATGCCGTACCGCCCGGCCGGGTCGAGCAGCGGGCGGACGGTGGCGTACGGGTCTTCGCCGTCGGTCCAGTCGAGCAGCCGCAGGGCCGGGGCGCCGGCCGCCCTCTTGGCGTCCGGGCGCTCCAACCTGGGGACGATCAGCGCGGGTGCGCGTCCGGCGGTGATCACCAGGGCGGTGAGCCGCTCGGTGATCGCGGTGGGCTGGTAGCCGCACAGGTAGACCAGGTCGGGGCCGGGGGCGACGACCAGGCCGGACAGTCCGGCGGCGGTCGCTTCGGCGGCGGCCCGGGCCGTCCGGGCGGTGTAGTCCTCGGTGGTGAAGGGTCGAGGCACGGTCGGGTCCTCCTCGAAGGCCGGGCGGGCTACTTGCGGACGGTGTCCTGCAAGTTGAGGTCGTCGATCTTGTCCTGGATCTCGGCGAGCCTGCCCGGGCAGTACACCGAGAGCACGATCGCCTCGGCCCGCACCGCGTCGCGGTCGGACAGCACCGGCCGTTGGCCCGGCCCGTCGGCGCCGTTGGACATGCCGGACGTCCACTGCGCCTGGGTCAGGGCGTTCGACGGGTTCGCGCAGACGGCGCCGCCGTCCTCGCCCAGGGTGTGCACGATCTGGTCCCGCGCGGGCACCGGATAGCCGGCCGAACCCAGCGCCCGGGCGAGCTGCCCGGCCTTGCGGTCGGCCTGGTCGGTGGCGTGCAGTTGGGTGAACGAGAGCAGGCCGGTGATCAGCATCGCGACCAGCAGCCCGATCGCCCCGAGATAGATCCAGCGGTGCCGGGAGGCCATCAGGCTGGCGGTCATGCCGCACCGCCCGCGGCGCCGCGCAGCTCGGCCGACTCCTGCGCGGCCAGCTCCGCCGCCGCCTCCGGGGAGCGCCAGCCGGGCTTGCGCAGCCGTAGGAACAGGTACGGGACCAGCAGGCCGAGGACCAACAGGCCTCCGCCGACGATCCCGATGTACGTCCAGACGCTGCCGCTGCCGAACTGGGACGACGGTACGAAGCCGATCGCCATCGCGCACGCCGAGGCGAGCAGCCCGACCACGCAGATCGGCACCAGCGCCGGGGCCCGGTAGCCCCGCGGGTGGTCCGGCCGGGTGCGCCGCAGCCGGATCGCGGCGGTGAACATCAGCAGGTAGACGATCAGGTACACCTGCGTGGTGATCACCGAGAAGATCCAGTACGCGCTGGAGACGTTCGGGATCAGCGCGTACAGCAGGGCGATCGCCGTGGTGACCACGCCCTGGGCGACCAGCAGGTTCTGCTGGACGCCCTCCCGGTTCAGCCTCTGCAGGAACGGCGGCAGGTAGCCCTCCTGCCGGGAGATCATCAACAGGCCCTTGGACGGCCCGGCCAGCCAGGTCAGCATGCCGCCGAGCGAGGCCGCGATCAGCGCCACCGCGATCACCGGGGTGAGCCAGCCGATGTCGAAGTACTGGAAGAAGGCGTCGAAGGCCTGCATCACGCCGGCCGTCAGGCTCAGCTCGCTGGACGGCACCACCCAACTGATCGCCAGCGCCGGCAGGATGAAGATCAGCAGCACCATCGCCGACGCGGTGAACATCGAGCGCGGGAACTCCCGCGCCGGATTGCGCAGCGAGGAGACGTGCACCGCGTTCATCTCCATGCCGGAGTAGCTGAGGAAGTTGTTGACGATCAGCACCAGGCTGGCCAGGCCGGCCCACTGCGGCAGCAGGTGCGCGGAGTCCATCGGCGCGGCGGAGCCGTTGCCCTGGCCGAGGAAGACGAAGCCGAGCACCACCAGCAGTGTGCCGGGGATCAGCGTGCCGATCACCAGGCCCATCGAGGACAGGCCGGCCACGGCCTTCGTCCCGCGCGAGGAGACCCAGACGCCGGTCCAGTACAGCACCATGATCACCACGGCGGTGTACGGGCCGTTGCTGGCCAGCCTCGGGTTCACCACGTACGCGATCGTCGATGCCACGTACGCCAGCAGTGACGGGTAGTAGAAGATCGTCATCGCGAACTGGCACCAGACGGCGAGGAAGCCCAGCGGCTTCGACAGGCCCTCCGAGACCCAGCGGTAGACGCCGCCCTCCCAGCCGGACGCCAGCTCGGCGGAGACCAGCGCGGTCGGCAGCAGGAACACCAGCGCCGGGACGAGGTAGAGGAAGACGCAGGCCAGGCCGTAGACGGCCATGGTCGGGGCGGAGCGCAGACTGGCCACCGAACTCGTGGTCATCAGGGCGAGCGTCAGCCAGGACATCCGGGGTGCGGTGACCACCCGGGCGGCCACCGCGCCGGTCCGCTCGCGGGTGGTCGGGCCGTCGGGGCTCCTCGGGCCGTCGGGGCTCCTCCGGTCACCGGGGCCTCCCCGGCCGCCGGGGTCGCCCTGGTCACCGGGGCTGCTCGGGTCACCGGACCTGCTGGGACCGTCGGGGGCGGCGGCCTCGCCGGGGCCGCCCCGGCCGGGCGAGGGCGCGTCCGTGGAACCCATCTGTCCTCCTCCGGTACGGCCCCGGCCGGCTGCGCGACGTCCGGGCGCGCGGCGCCGCGGGCGCGGACGCCGCCCGGGAGGGGCCCCGGGGCGGGCCGTACCCGGCCAGTTCACCCGGTTGCCGAGGCCGCCGCATGCGGCGTGCACCCGCGCGGGTGAGCGACTGTCAGGGGCGGGCCGCCGGATCCTGCGGCGCCGGCCAGGCGGCGCGGCGCAGCGTACGGCTCGCGGTCGCGGGCAGCAGGGCGGCCGCGAGCAGGACGCTGATCGCGGCCAGCGCGACGGCGGGGGAGAGGTGGTCCAGCAGCAGGCCGCTGCCGAGCGTCCCGGCCGGCATGCCCGCGGTCAGCAGCGTCATGGTCGCCGCGATCACCCGGCCGCGGAGCTCGTCCGGCACCTGCTGGAACACCAGCAGGTCCAGCATCACCCGCAGGGCCGGAACGCCGATCCCCACCACGAACAGCGCGGCGAACACGGTGGCCACCCCGCCCGGCAGCAGCGGCGCCAGCGTCACCGGCACGGCGGTCCAGGCCACCACCAGCAGCAGGACGCCCGGCCCGGCCAACCGGTGCAGCCGGGACACCAGGACCGCTCCGGCCAGCGCCCCCACCGCCTCGCCGGCCAGCGCCAGGCCGATCCCGGCGCTGCTCGTGCCCCCGTCCCGCAGCAGCACCATCACCGGCAGCATCAGGGCCGTCCCGGCGAAGTTGACCACCAGCAGGACGGCCAGGGCGGAGCGCAGCAGGGGGGCGGCGGCGAGCAGGCGGAACCCGGCCAGGGCGCCGCCGGACTCGGGGGCCGGTTCCGTGCCGCCCGGTTCGCGGTTCGGCTGTGTGGCGGTTTCGCCGCTCGGCTGTGCGTCGGCGGGGCGGCCGGGGAAGCGCACCACGAGCGCGGCCACCAGCGCGAGCAGGGAGGCGAGCGCGGTGCCGAGGAACGGCACCGCGCTGCCGAGCCCGTACAGGAAGCCGGCCAGCGGCGGACCGGCCAGCGAGGCCCCGGTCATCCGGGCCTCGTCCTGGGCGAGTGCCTGCGGCAGCTGCTCCGGCGCCACCACCGAGCGCAGCGCCAGCAGCCGGATCGGGCCGCTGTACGCGATGGTCGCCCCTACGGCGGCGGCGACGAGCAGCAGGTGGGCCAGGGTCAGCCGGTCGAAGGCCATGGCCACCGGGACGGTCGCCGTGACGAGCAGCCGGGCGGCGTCGGAGGCGATCAGCACCCGGCGGCGGTCGAGGCGGTCGGCGACCACGCCGCCGTGGACGCCCAGCAGCAGGGTCGTGACCATCTGTACGGCCCCGAAGGCCCCGGCGGCGGTGGAGGAACCGGTGAGTGCGAGGACCAGCAGTGGGAAGGCGGTGTCGCCGACCCGCATGCCGAGCGTCGCGGCGGCCTGGCCGGCCCAGAGCGCCTGGAAGCGGAAGTTCCGTCGCAGCGGGACGGGCGGCGTGGCCGCCGCGGCCTTCGCCGCCGTCTCTCCTGCCCCCGCCGCCGTCTCTCCTGCCCCCGCTGCCGTCCTCGACTCGTCAGCCGCCGTTCTGTTCCCCGCCATGGCCCACCCCGCTGTTCGCGCTTCCGACATCATTCACGTTGTCGTGAATGATGTCGGAAGCATGATTGGTTGCGCAAGGGTGAGCGCTCACCAGAGCGTGATTGCGTGCGGCGCGGCCGATCTGCCAAGGTGGTGCCCGTGGCCGAGCACGATCTGGAACCCGCCGACGGCGGCGAGCAACCCACCACCTGGGTCAAGGAACGCCAGGTGGCCGACGTCGCCGTGCTCAAGGCGCTGGCCGACCCGCTGCGGCTGGCCATCCTCGGCGCCCTGAAGTCCGGCGAGGAGCGCCCGCTCACCGCCAAGGAGATCGCCGCCGCGCTCGGCGAACCGCAGACCAAGCTCTACCGCCACATCAAGCAGTTGGAGAAGGCGGGGCTGGTCATCGTGGCCGGCACCCGGCTGGTCTCCGGGATCGTCGAGAGCCGCTACGCCGCCGCCCAGGAGTCGATCCGGCTCGCCCCGGAGATGTTCACCGCGGACTCCCCGGGCCGCTCCGAGGCGTACGACGCCATCCTGGCCGCCATGGACCGGGTCCGCGGCGACTTCCGCGCCCAGGTCCTCGGCGGGCGGCTGGACTTCAGCTCGCCCCGGGACGGATCGGTCGGGCCGCCCGGACTGTTCGTGCACTCGACGCTGCGGCTCAGCCCGGACCGGCTGATCCGGCTGCGGACCCAACTCGCCGCAGTCATCGACGAGCTGAACGAGGAAGCGCCCAGCACGGCCGAGGACGCGGTGGACGTGACGGTCTTCACCCTGCTCTACGGACTCCAGCCGGGCACGGAATCATAAACTCCGCGCCGACTGTCGGTGCGGTGGGACACGATGACCGGCATGTCCTATGAACTCCAGGCCCTGATAGGAACATTCGAGCTGTTGGCGGTGGCCGCGGCGGAAACCTCGACGGCCCGGGTGGTGCCACTGGCGCAGGGTCTGGCCCTGATACCGGTCACCCCCGCGGTGCTCTCCGCCCTCCAGACCGACGACGGCTCGACGAAGCTCGCCGAGGGGGCCGGCTTCGGCTGGCACCCGGGCGGCTTCGAACTCCGGCTGGCCGCCTGGTCCAAGGCCGGCCCGATCGCCTGCGTCGAGGCCGAGTACTTCGGCGGCAGCGGCACCCAGCGCGCCGCCGTCTGGGAGGACGGCCGGATCGTCCTCGGACCGCTCACCAAGGGAGAGTTCGAACCCTTCCCGCCCGAGGGCTCCCCGATCTCCCGCGCCCTGCGGCGGATCGGCGCCCGCACCGAGGCCGGCCGGGTGGACGAGTTCGAGTCCGTCGGCCTGTCCGCCCACCGCGGCACCAGCGGCTGGGCAGCCGCCGACTGACCCGCCGCCGACTGACCCGCCGCCGACTGAGATGCCGACGACTGAGATGCCGTCGGATGACTCGCCGTCGGGCGGCCCATCGCCGGATGGCTCATCGTCGGCCGGCCGTCGCGCGTCGTTCGGCGTAGCTGCGGTGGCTGCGTCAGGAATGCTGCCCCACCGTGTGAAGCGGGCGATCCCGCCCGACTCGCACTTGAGAGGGAGCAGTACCCATGCGTGCCACCCGGATGGTCGCCGCGCTGATCGCGGCCCTCGCACTGACCGTGGTCACCACGGCGTCCGCCGCCGGCCACGAAGCCGAGGCCCCGCGCACCACCCTCGCCTCCGTCCCGAACCCCGCCGCCATCCCGGCGCCCGCCGACGTGGTGGCCGCCGCCCCGCTCCTGCCCGCGGACCTGGCACTGCCGACCGTTCCGGTGCCCGTCGTCCCGGCCCTGCCCGCGACCCCGGACCCGAGTGCGGCCCTCGGGGCTCTCGGCGACGTCATCAACCAGATCGCCGGCCTGCTCTCGGAGGCCACGTCCACCACCCCCGACCCCGCGGCCGTCCAACAGCTCGTCGCCACCCTGCAGACCACCCTGCAGAGCCTGATCGCCCAGCTCCCGGCCGCCCCGGCGGTGACCGCCCCGACCCTGTCCAAGACCTCCGGCCCGGCCACCCTGCTGGACCAGCTCGCCACCCTGCGCGCCCAGGCCCAAGCCCTCGCCACGGCCACCCACCCCCGCCCCGCCGCCGGCTGACCCCACCCACGCGAAAGGCCCCGCCCCCTGGAGCTCAAGCTCCCGGGAGCGGGGCCCTGCCGCACAACCCTCCGGGGGTCAGCGGTAGTTCACGTACTGGATCGCGAAGTCCAGGTCCTTGCCCTTGAGCAGTGCCTGTACGGTCTGCAGGTCGTCGCGGCTCTTCGAGCTGACCCGCAGCTCGTCGCCCTGGACCTGCGCCTTGACGCCCTTCGGGCCCTCGTCGCGGATGATCTTCGCGACCTTCTTGGCATCCTCCGTGGAGATGCCCTCCTTGATGTCCGCGAAGATCTTGTACTCCTTGCCGGACAGCTGCGGCTCGCCGGCGTCCAGGGCCTTGAGCGACAGTCCGCGCTTGATGAACTTGCCCTGTAGGACGTCCAGGATGGCCTTCACGCGCTCCTCGCCGTTGGCCTTCATCTCGATCTTCTCGCCGGAGCGGCTGATCTCGCCGCCGACGCCCTTGAAGTCGAAACGGGTGGCGATCTCACGGGAGGTCTGGTTGATCGCGTTGTCGACCTCCTGCCACTCGACCTTCGAGACGATGTCGAAACTGGAGTCGGCCATGGGTGTTGGTCTCCTTGATGTTCTGGCTTCACTGGCACGGCCTGCCCCACCGGGCGTCCGCCTCCCCAGCCTATCCAGCGGTACCCCGCCCCCGCCCCCGACAGCCACGCCGTGGCCCTTGATCATCACGTGATCTATCGAGTGGCGGAGCACCCCCTGGCATCAGGTATTGTTTACGACGTCGAACGGGGCGGACGCCCCGGGGGACAAGATCCTGGCTGGTTGCCCGAGCGGCCAAAGGGAGCAGACTGTAAATCTGCCGGCATAGCCTACGTAGGTTCGAACCCTACACCAGCCACCGGATAGAGAAGGGGGGGGGGGGGGGGGGGGGGGGGGGAGGGGGGGGGGGTGGGGGGGGTGGGGGGGGGGGGGGGGGGGAGGGGTGGGGGGGGGGGGGGGGGGGGGGGGTGTGTTTGGGTGAGGGGGGTCGGGGGGAGGGGTGGGGGGGTCTTTTTCTCCTCCC
>NZ_JBWKEQ010000003.1:28799-37414 GCF_056435365.1 Kitasatospora sp. NPDC043949
TACCCCCCCCCCCCCCCCCCCCCCCCCCCCCCCCCCCCCCCCCCCCCCCCCCCCCCCCTCCCCCCCCCCCCCCCCCCCCCCCCCCCCCCCCCCCGGGCCCTTCTGTCATGGTCGAACAGTGATATTGATGTCTGGTTGTTTTGGGTGGTTTGTCTCACCTAGTTCCGCCCGGATCTCGCTGCTGACCAGGGCGTACGGACCAGCTACGGACCAGGATCCGGGGCCGGCGGCGCCGGACGGTTCCGGTTGAGCCGCTTCGAGATCAGCTCGTTGGCGTACTCGACGGTGCCGTGCAGGCACTTCGCGTAGACCCGGAGCATGACGGCGACGCTGTGCCCCGCCCGCCGGGCGACCTCCGTCGGATCGACTCCGGAGTTCAGCCCGAGCGAGATCCCGGCGTGCCGCAGGTCGTACGGCCGCTTACCGAGCTTCGTGGCGCAGTCGGCCGGCGACAGCACCTCGGCGCGGGCCCGCTGCCAAACCACCCCGTAGCCGCTCTCCTGCACCATCCCGCCCCGGGACGTCCGGAACAGCCGCCCGTCGGGCGCGGCGCCGAAGGTTGCGACGTGCTCCCGCAGGATCGCCACCAGCTCGGGCGGGATCGGAACGCGGCGGGTCGCCTTCTCGGCCCGGTGCTTCAGCCCGCGCTTGTCGTGCGACGTCCCGTCGTCCGTCCAGGACGAGCCAACCCGCGGACGGGTCTCGTCCAGGACGACGTAGCCCCATCCCTCGACCGGGAGGTGGCAGCGGGCGAGCGTGAGGAACACGGCCTCGGCCGGCCGCAGCCAGCCGTAGTAGAGGCAGGCGAAGAAGGCCCGGAGATGGGCCCCGCGCTTCCCCTGACGCCCAGTCGCCTCGATCAGCGCCGCGGCCTGGTCCTCGTTGACCACCACGCCGGGGTCGACCTCCTCCTCGGTCTCCGGCGGCTGCCACTGGACGGTCGGGAAGGGGTTGGCGGTCAAGTAGCCCTCCTCCACGGCGTAGCCGAAGAGGTGGCCGAGGATGCGGCGCTTGCGCAGGATGACCGAGGGGGCGGCCTTCTTGCCGTCGAGCTTCACCGCGAGGGCGTTCAGCAGTCGGCGCACCATCGGCGGCTCCTCGAAGGCGGAGACCGACACGGACTGCTTCTGCACCCAGGCCAAGGCCTTGGCCCAGTCCGCCGGCGGCTCCTCCCCCCACGCGTTCACGTTGAACGCCCAGCTGTAGAGCGCCCGGCGGACGACCCGCTTGTCCGGCATACCGGCCTTCGACTTCACCAGCTCGAACGTGACCGTGGCGAGGGCGTCGGCCCACGTCGTGCGGGTCTTGGCCGGAGCCCCTTCCCACCGGGCCTCGACGTACTTCCGGCCGAGCTCGTACCAGCTGATCTGCTTCTCCTTGCGGAGCTCGGAGAGCGGCAGGCCGCGGTCGACGTCGAATGGCTGCCCGTCGCGGAGGGCGGAGATCAGCTCGGACTTCCGGCCGTCGGCCGCGGTCTTGGTCAGGAAGGACTCGGAGAACTCCCGCCCGGCGACGGTCCAGCGGACCATCCAGGGGGCCCGCCGGTCCGGGCGGTGCCGGTGATCCCAGAACTTGACCTTGTAGGAGGTGGGCATCAGGCGGCCACCTCGCAGGCGGCGAGCCACGCGTTCAGGTCGGCCCGGTCGACCCGGACCTGGCCGTTGGGGAGCTTGATGAGGCGTGGGGCCTTGCCCCGGGCGCGCATGCGGTAGAAGGCGGCGCGGGACATGCCGAGTTCGGCGAGCACGACGGGGAGCTTGAGCAGTTCGCGCTTGGGCATGGCGAAATCTCCTGCTGGGGTGTGGGTGAAGGTCGCGAAGCCGTGCGGGCCCTCTCGTCAACGAACGCGGAGGGCGGAGAGCGTCAGGGGAGTCAGGGGAACTCACTGACCTGCGGAGATGCCGCCTGCCGGGGCGTCAGGGGTTGTCAGGGCTGTCAGGGGATCTCGGTTATCCCTGACAGCCCTGACGTTCCCTGACAGGGCGTCCGGCGGCGTTGTGGCTGGTCAGGGCTTTGCCCTGACACCCCTGACGGTCACGTGATCGTTTCCGTGTCCGTGGGGCTGCTCGCGGCCGGGTGAACGCGGTACGTGACGGCCTGCGGGCGGCCGCGCTGGCCGGCCGTCGGGGGCTGGTCGGCGCGGAGCCAGCCGTGCTGTTCGAGCAGCTGCAGGGCGGGGTCGACGTCGGCGACTTTCTTGAACCGGCGGCTGCTGGCGACGGCGTCGTGGGCCTTGATGCGGGTGCGGTGGGTGCCGTCCTTCTTCGGTCGCTGGAGCCACTGGAGGAGGGCGTGGGCGTCCTCGGTGGCGGGGTCGGCGGCGATGAGGTCGAAGACCGCGAGGGTGTGGGCGGTGTAGTACTCGGCGATCTCGGCGGCGCGGTCGACGGTGGTGGCCTCGACGGGCGCCCGCCAGTCGCCGGCGACGTGGTCGGCGAGGTGGAGGAGCACCGCGATCCGGGCGATGTGGCCGACGAGTTTGCCGGCCCAGTCCTTGATGTGGGCGAGCGGCTCGTCCGGTCGGAGCTGGACTTCGAACTTCTCCTGGAGCTTCTCGACGGCGAGGTCGGCCGCCTCGGTCAGCTTCACGGTGACCGGCTCGTCCAGCGCGGTGAGGGTGCGGAGCAGGGCCGAGAGGCGGACGTCGTAGGTGGTGGCGACCGGCTCCGGGATGGGGGTGGTGCGGATCTTGCGGTAGCCGAGGTTGGACGGTGGGAGCGAGTACAGGAAGCGGGCGAGCAGGCCGCGGTCCCGGGCACCGGGAGCGGCGCCGAGCTCCTGGAGGACGGCGGGCTGCGGGGTGACGCCGATGGTGAGCGCGGGCTTGTCGACGGTGGGCTGCTCGCGGGTGATCCGGTCGGCCTGGAGCCGCTCGCCCTTGTGGGCCTGGAGGAAGACCCCGAGGTTGGGCTTGCTGCTGTAGCGGCCGACGATGCTGTCGAACAGGTCGCCCTCGGGCGAGAGCGCGGCCAGGCAGCGGTGGACGCCGAGTTGGTGGGTGACGGTCTCGGGGGTGATGTCCCCGGACAGGGTCAGCCGCGGGCTCGGCGGGACGACGATCTCGTCGGCCAGCATCCGGGCGGCGGAGATCTCGGCCACCAGGTGCGCGCGGTCGAGGTCGGGGTTCTTGCGGGCCTTGGCCATGAGCGCCTCGACCTCGGCCAGCGCGGCGTCCTTGGCAGTCTCGGCCTCGATGATCCGGGCCCGGGCCTCGGCCCGCAGCTCGTCCTCGACTCGGTAGACGGGGCCGGTCAGGAACGCGAACACGTCGGACTTCCGGCTGGCCGGGGGCATCGCGCAGGTCAGATAGAGGTTGGACTGCTCGCGCCAGCCGGGCCGGATCTCGACGCCGACACGCCCGCCGGCGGCGGTCGACAGCGCGGCCAACGCCATGGTGGCGGCTGCGTCGGGCGGGGTCTGGGTGAACTCGGCGACTGCCTCGACGTAGGCGCCCACCCACGTGGGCAGGGCCTTCACCGGGAAGGTCGGCAGGACGCCGTGCGAGCCGAGCGGGACGGGGTCGAGCCACGTCTCGCCGGAGGCCAGGTCCGCGAGGGCGGCGAGAGCAGCGGTGCGGACGTCGTTGAGGTCGGCCTGGTCGTCGCCGGCCATGTGGGCGAGGCGGCTGGTGGCGGTGTTGATGCGGCGACGTTCGGCGGCCACGCGCACGATCTCGGCGTAGTAGTCGCCGTTGGCGGCGGTGGGGGTCGCCTCGATGCAGGTGTGCAGGTAGCCGGGCCCGCCGATGCGGACCAGGTCGCCCTGGGCGCGTAGGACACCGGCCAGCAGCACCGGGTCGACCGGCCGTTCACCGTCGGCCATGCGGACGATGGTGCGCCAGATCGTCTCGTGCGCGGGGTGGTAGAACGCGCTCGGGTCGCCGAGCTGGGCGGCCAGCGCCGGGATCTGGGCGGGGTCGAGCAGGGCGGCGCCGATGACGGCCTGCTCGGCGGCCTTCACCTCGGCGGGCTCGGGCCGGAACGGGATCACGTTCGGCGCGTACTCGATCACTGCTCGACCTTACGGGGGACCTGGTGGTGGTCGAGCCAGGCGAACGCGGAGGTGCTCTCGGCGCGGTTGTAGACCTCGATGGCCGCGTCGGTGACGCTGCCGGGGTAGACCCGGGGGCCGATGAGGCTGGCGTACAGGCGGGCACCGTGGTGCACGCAGGCCTTGGCGGCGTCACCGTGGCGGTCGACGACGGTCACGGCGTCACGCGGGCCCTCGCAGGGGCTGGCATCGCCGAGGTGGGCGGCCTCGCAGATGTGCTGCGAGCCGATGGTGGTTCGGGGCATGCTGGTGTCCTGGTCTCTGTGAGGGGACTGGATGGCCCCGCACCGGCCGCCGACCTTGGCAGAGAGACGGCTGGTGCGGGGTTTGGTGCGTCAGGCGGAGCACCGCTTCCCCGATCCGCCCACCGATGGGTGGGCGGATCGGGCAACCGCGGTACGGCGGTTGGGCAGGCTCAGGCGAACGTCGCGATCCGGCTGGCGGTGTCGCGGTCGAGGTCACCGTCTGCGATGGCCCGGGCCAGGGCATCGGTGAGGGGTCGGCCTCCCGGAGGGACTTCCTCGGCCTGGGCGGGCAGGTCGTGGGTGTGGCCGGTCAGCAGGGCGCCGACCGCAGCGGCGACGCCGGTGGGGGTGACGACCAGGCCGTAGACGAGCGGCCTCGGGTTGGTGAGGCGGTCGTCGCTGGTGCCGTAGGCCCAGAGCCAGCCGGAGTTCTGGTTCCAGAGCAGGCTCAGACCGTGCGGGTAGCCGGCGGTGTCGGCACGGCCCACGTCGAGGCGGATGTGGATCTCGGTGAGCATGATCTCGCCGTTGTCGGCGCAGTACTCGGCGAACGACTCGTCGTGGTCGGCGTTGTCGCCGAGCGCGGTGAGGACGGCCTCGAAGTACGGGCGGTGCGGGGCGTAGGACACGGGATTCCCTTCGGGAACAGCGGGTCCGGTCTGTCCGGGCCCCCGAACCGTCCGGGCCTCGCCGCCGGCTGCGGCGGTGGTCCGGGCGGCACGGTCGGCAGGGCAGGCCTGGGTCAGATCCAGTCGGGGCCCTGGGCGAACTCGCAGGTGCCGTCGCAGTCGTAGTAGCCGCAGCCGTCGCACTCGGGGCAGTGGTCGTGCTCGAGGTGGACGGGGACGTGCAGCTCGTCGTCCCATCCGTCGGTCTCGTAGCCAGCGCCGGTGCCGTGGCAGCCCTCGCACATCTCGGTGTGGCCGGGCGGCGGCCCGGCCGCGGCCTCCTTCTCGGCGTGGCGCTGCTCGTCGGCGAGGTCGAGGGCGATCTCGTACGCCTTCTCCTCCTCGCGGGTCGGGTGGTCGGAGTAGTCGCACCAGTCGAAGTCGGGCTCCATCGGCGGCCTTTCAGATGTTCGGCGCAGTGGGTCTGAGCTGGTCAGCGAGGGCGCGGGCGGGCGACGGAACGGCAGGCTGCGTTCGGTCGCCGACGTGCCTGAGCCATGGCTGGGCGCGGGGCGCCAGCAGGGGCCTAGAGAGGAGGCGGCGCCGGTAGGAAGCACACTGACCTGCGCTTCCTACTGCCCTACCGGCCTCTTGAGGCGCGGTGGAAAGCGGCGGGGAGTGGGGGCAGGCGGCCACCCTGGCGGCCGCTGAGTGCGCGGCGGGTTGCGGGCGCGGGGTGAAACGGAAGCGGCGGCCGGGTGCTGCCCGGCCGTCGCTTCGGCGTTGGAAGGAGAAGTTTGGTCAGGGCCCGGGATGGGCCGGGATGCTGGCGCCGGTACCGGAGTTGGAGAGCAGAGATTCCAGCGGCTGGGGAGTGGGCAGTGCGGGCCGGGGCGGGGAATGCGGGGATGCGGGAGGGTCCAGGTGGATGGACCAGGCGATGAGCGTGGCGAGGATGATGGCCACGATGGCGAGTGCCGGGGTCGGGCCGAACTGACGCGGTGGGTGGTGGGGCACGAGGGGCACCGGCTGGAGGTCCTGGATGCGCTCGCGGTCGGGGCGCCGGCCGTGGTGCACGGCGGCGATGTGAGCGCGGCGCTCGGCTTCCGCCTCGGCCTCACTGGAGTGCTCGCTGACGGTGCGACAGGCCCCGCACCAGTACTCGTACGGCATCTGCCGAGCATGGCAGAGCGCTTATCGGCCGGGGGCCGAACGGGGGCTTCTGTGGGGCGGATAGGGGGAGGGCCCAGGGCGGGGCGGGGTCAGTTCAGGGCGCGCGGGTTGGTGTGCATCGGGCGGTCGGCGCAGTCCTCGGCCCAGCACTGGTGGGTCCAGCAGGTGCGGCGGTCGTCCGCGTGCATGCCGGCGTCCTCGGCAGCGTCGTCCGCAGCGAGGGCGGCGGCGAGGTCCTGGCCCATGGCGGTCTCCTTCTGGTGATCGACTTCCCCTCCCGACGGGTGCCGGTTGGAGGGGGTAGGGCGGTAGGTAGGGGGCTGGCAGGGAGGGCGGTAGGCGCGCGCTGACCTGCGGTTCCTACTGCCCTACCGCCGCCCGAGAGGGGGCGTCGGGAGGGGCTGGGGGAGCGGGGTCAGGCGGCCTTCTGGGCAACCGCCGGGACGGTGCCCGGAGCGGCTTCAGGGAGGGCATCCAGCAGCACCGCGAGGCGGTTGCGCTGGCGCCCGTTGAAGGTGAGCTTCTTGCCCTCGACCAGGGCCACCCCCAGGCCCTCCAAGTGGGCCCTCAGATCGGTGACCTTCCAGCTGCCGAAGAGACCCCTCGCCTGACCCTCCTCCAGGACGTGGGAGAGGTGGGCGGCGGTGCCCTGGTCGGACATCCCGGCGACGTACCGAATGAGGGCGTGCAGGTCGGCGTCGGCGGGGGCGCCCTGGAGCTCGTCGTCCTGGTCGTCGGAGCCGTCCGGCCCGGCTTCGGCGGAGGCCTCTTCCGGGTCTCCGGGTTTGGCCTTGGCTGCCTTCTCCTTGGCGGCCTGGTCGGCCTTGGCCAGTTCGGCGGCGGCTTCGGTGTTGCCGACCACGACCGCCACGATCACCCACAGGACGAGGAGGACGGTGACAGTGGTCGGTGCGTACCGGGCGACGGGCCGGGCCAGGACGGGGGAGAAGAAGAGGCCCAGGGCGAGTGTTCCCCCGATCTGTTGGCGGGTGATCGAGATCTTCTCGGCGCGGGGTCGGATGGCCCGGATGATCAGACGGTTGCCCAGACCGAGGGCGGTGACGGAGACGCCGGCGAGGTAGCGGCGGGGATCCATCAGGCACCCGCCATGCTCTTGATGACGGAGCCGATCACGGTGATGGGCAGGGCCCAGAGCCCGCCGGCGGCGGCGTAGACGGACGGCACGGTGGAGCCGAGCGCGGCGTCCTTCCACGGGTTTGGCTTGGTGCCGAACAGGAGGAGGGTCAGCACGAAGGCCACGGCCCCGGCGCCGACGTTGCCCAGCGCGGCACTCTGCGAAGTGAAGGAGTGAGTCAGGGCCTCGCCGACGGTTCCGGGTGCGCTGAAGGCCTGTCCGGCCCCGGCGGCGAAGATCCCGAAGACGATCATGAGCCAGGCGGTGTGCTCGTCCTTGTGCTTCTTAGCGAGCTTGCCCTGCTTCTCGGCCTTGCGGCTGCCGAGGATGATCCACACGGCGATGGCCAGGCAGAGGCCGCCGGAGCCGAACGAGCCGAGCAGCTGGGTGTCCATGGCGATCTCCTGACGGTCAGTGGTGGGAGCTGGAGAGGAGGGTGATCAGCGGGGCCAGGCCGAGGGCGCCGACCAGGGCGGAGGCGAGCGGCACCCGGACGAGGACCAAGATGGTGAGGGCGCCGGGGCCCCGGACCTCGGACACCCGGACGTGGCCCCACCTGCGCATACGCAGGTCGAGGGCCCAGGCGCCGGCCGCGGTGAACGCGGCGACGGTGAGCGGCAGGTGGGCGGCCAGTTGGACGGCGCCGACGTTGTAGCCGACCACGGCGGAGGCGGTGGTGAGGATGCACCAGCGGCGGAAGCGGCGGGCGCGCTCGGACTGGGGCTGGCGCCACAGCACGGAGGCCTTGCGGCGCTGGGCGAGCCGCTCGGTGCGGTGCCGGGCCTGGCGCTGTTCGGGGGTCTCGCCCTGCCGCTGGTACCAGGCCTCGTGCTCGTTGTGCATGCGCTCGGCCCGCTCTTCCGGCGTCTCACTGATCAGCAGGCCCAGGCGGTTCACCACGTTGTCCAGGTCATAGGAGGGGGCGGGCTGCTGCGGGTCGGTGGGGTCGGTTTCGTCGACCAGGTCCTCGACGGCCTGGTCCTCGCTGGCGTCGACGGGGGCGGTCTTGCGGAGGTCGACGGGCGCGGCCTCGGATTCGGGAGCGGTGCGCTGGCTCCACGGACCGCTCTTGCGCCACCACTCGGCACCGAGCTCGGGCTCGGGCAGGCCAACGGTCGGCGGCTGGGTTGGGGGCGGGGGAACGGTCACCGGTACCACCCCCGGCGGGCCAGCTCGCGCAGGGCCCACAGGCCGATCCCGGCGTCGGCCAGGATCAGTAGCAGAACCAGGTAGATCACGGTCTGCCTCCATTGGCAGGTAGCGGGGGGGGGGGGGGGGGGGGGGGACGGGGGGGGGGGGGGGGGGGGAGCCGGGGGGGGGGGGGGGGGGGGAGGGGGGGGGGGTTTTGGTGGTGCTCAACTGTCCACCAAGACAGAAAAACAAGAGGTGGGGGAAAAGGGGGGT
>NZ_JBWKEQ010000003.1:37424-43612 GCF_056435365.1 Kitasatospora sp. NPDC043949
AGAAGAGAAAAAAAAAACAACCCCGGCCGTCTCCTGCTCCCCCTAGTGGGCGCGTCCTCCCCCCCCCCCCCCCCCCCCCCCGACGGCGGGTCAGGAGGAGTGCCACCAGCGGCGGGGGATGGGCCCGGAGCCGGGGGTGGTGCTGCGGTTCTCCGGGCGGGCGTTGATCGCAGCGTGCCCGGCTCGGTCCGCCTCGCGGACGGCATTCGCCCTGCGCTGCTGGCGGGACTGGGGTTGGGCGGGCGGCTTCTTGCCGATGCCGAACATCAGGCGCCCTCCCCGATCCGGCCGACGAGGACGAACGGCTCGCCGTCCAGCTCGCAGAGCGCGCGGAACTCGGCGGGGCGCTCGCCGTCGGCGGAGGCGTCGGAGACCGTCAGGCGGCGGCACCAGGTCTCGCGGAGCAGGCCGGCGACCTCATCGATCGTCAGCGTCTCGGCGAGGCGGTAGGCGAGCCCGCCCTGGTCGAGGCGGGCGATGCCCAGGCCGGGCAATTGCTTGAGCGTGTTCACCGGGCACCGCCCCTCGCATCGAGGAGGCGGGTGAGCAGGCGAGCGGCGGCGCCGGCTGCCTGAGCGCGGTCCGCTTCGGTGATGGGCGGGATGGGGGGTGCGATGCTAGTCAGGGTCATGACACTGCCTTCGATATGCAGGTGGTGGGGCGAAGCTGGGTCAGCTGGTGGTCAGGACGGGGTGTAGCCAGAGGCGATCAGCTCGGCGGCCTCGGTGCGGCGCCCGGAGGCGGTGGCGAGGGAGACGTCGAGGGCGTCGGCGATGGTTTGGAGGCTGACGGCCTCGGGGTTGCCGCCGGCCGCGAGGATCATCCGGGCGACGCGGCGGGTGGCGCGGGCGGTGGGGGTGAGCTTCGCTGCGTCCTCCGCTTCGACCGCGCGCAGTTCGACTTCAGCCGTGCGCTGGCGGGCTTCAGCGGCACGCAGGCGGGCCGTCTCGGTGGCCTTTTCGCTGTCGGCCTGGGCGCGCTTGGCGGCGGCTGTGTCGCGCTCGGCTTCAGCCGTGCGGCGGCCCGCTTCGGCGGCGGCCTCCTCGGTTTCAGCGGCGGCCTTGGCCGTTTCAGCCGCGCACAGCCGGGCGGCCTGGGCTGCCTTCTCGTCTTCGGCCTGGGCCCGCTCGACGGCGGCCGCCTGACGGTCCGTTTCAGCGGCGCGGCGCCGGGTTTCAGCGGCAGCCTGCTCCGTTTCAGCAGCGGTCCGGTCGGTTTCAGCGGCACGTCGGCGGGCCTCAGCAGCGTCCTGCTCGGCGGCCGCGGCCTTCAGCTCCTCCTCGGCCTGGTCGAGCCGTTCGGCGGCCTCAGCCTCCCGGCCGGCGGCGAGCGCCCGGGCCTGGGCCTGAGCCCGGGCGGCGGCGGTCTCGGCACCGACCTCGTACCCGGCGGCCTCGACTCGGCCCGCTGTGCGCAGGCTGGAGATCCGGGCGTCGGCGGTCCGGGCCTCGGCGCGGGCGGTGACCTCGGCCTCGAACGCGGCCGTGCGCTCGGCCCGCAGCCGGGCGCGCTCCTCGGCCTCCATCGGTAGGGCCAGGGCCTCGTCCACGCTCAGCCCGAACCGCTCCATGGTGAGCGGAAGTCGCTGGTCAGCGGGTGCCTTGCGCCAGTCGCCGCCGTGCTCGCGCTCCAGCAACACCCGGTAGACGAGCCGTTCGCGCTCCAGCTCGACCGCCCGATCGTAGGAAGTGATGCCGTTCAGGCGCATCCGCCGGTACATCCGGAAGGACGGCCACGGGGCGAGGATCCAGCGGTGCAGCGGCACGCCGTCGCTCTGGTGGCCGGCCTCGATCCGGGTGATCCGGATGACCAGGCGCCGCCCGGCCTCCACCACCGCGACGAACATGATCGGGATCACGGCGTGCATCGCCGTGCCGGTCGGGTTCTTCAGCAGCGGCCCGGCGGAGGCGGCGTTGAAGTAGATCGTCGCGGCGGTGAAACCGTGGGCCAGCAACCGCAGCATCGGCCACGGGGTGCCCTTGCGGATCAGGTGCAGATCCATCGCGAGCAGGGCCACGATCCCGGCGTCCACACCGACCGGGAACGCGTAGCTGAAGTCCCCGAAGCCGTGCTTGAAACCGAGGACCTGCAGCGCGTTGTAGGAGCCGCTGAAGCCGATCCCAGCGAGCACCGTGCCGCCGACCGCGGCGAGGATCGTGAGGCCCAGCATGAGCTTGTCCGAATTCGCCGCCCGCGTGGTTGAAGCGGTCGGTCGCGCCGTTGAAGCGGCGGCGGCTGGGGCCGAAACGGCCGCCGTCGCGGCCACGGTCGTCACGCGGCCACCCGCTCGACGCTCGCCGTGCGGCGGATGACCGCCAGGCGCCGCAGCGGCACCGGCGCCACCTGCAGCAGACGCTCGGCGTAGGCGGCCAGCTCCGGGTTCTCCCAGCGCAGGTCCGCCAGCACCGCGTACGCCACGTCCAACCGGGCCTGGCGCTCGATCGCCGACTCGCCGACCACGCCGGCGAACAGTTCCTCGTCCACGCCCAACGCCAGCTCCGCGAACTCCTCGGTGCCCAAGGCGTGTTGACCTGCAACAATCGACTTCACGGGTCTACCTCTTCCAGTGGGAGGTGGGCCCCAGGGGCTGCCGCGCGCCCGGCCAAGGAAAGCGCGGCGGCCCCGAGTCCAGGGCCAGCTACTCGTTACGAGCAGCCATGGCCCCCGATCCGCCGCAGACGGCACGGATCGGGGACCAAAGACACTCGTTCGCTGAGACCGCGCCGGTCCGGCGCCGAGGTGTTCGGCGGTGAACTGGCGGGGGGTGCGTCTTTCAAGGCAGACGCGGACCTCTCGGTCCATGCCATCCGACTGACAAGGCGCGGTGACCTCGGCCCGATCTGTCCCGGGCCCCTTCGCCTATCCCCATAGGCGCATTTGTCCAGCTCAGAGCAGCCCAAAGAAGGCCCCTCTGTGTCGCCCCTGTCTCACTTGGTGCGACACCCACAACATAGACAACCTGCTTAGGCAGGTCAAGAGTGTTGGGTTTCTCGCGCCTGTTGGGCACCTCCCCTAGCATTGGGCCATGGCTCTAGACCCGGATGACTCTCGCCCCCCGTATCAGCAGGTCGGCAGCTCTCTGCGGGCCTCGATCCTCACGAAGAAGCCGGGCTTCGAGACCGGCGACAAGCTCCCCTCCGGCCCCGAGCTGGCGAAGCACTTCGGCGTGGCGCGCGGCACGGTGGACAAGGCGCTCGACCTGCTCCGCACCGAGGGGCTGATCGTGACCCGGCAGGGGAGCGGCTCGTTCGTGCGGGAGCGCACCTCTCGGCCGGTCGGGCTGCGGCCTCACCTCGAAGCGGCCTTCGAGCAGCAGCAGGTGACCCTCGACTTCGCCGGCTTCTCCAGCGAGACGCTGCACAACGCGCTGCAGGAGCCGCTCGACAAGGTCCGCTCCGGCCGGCTGGCGCCGGAGTCCATCACGGTCCGCCTGCTGCTGCCGGACACCACGGCCCCGATGGCCGTGCCGGTCCTGGTCGACGGGCTCCAGGACGAGGCCGCCCTCCGGCAGCGCGCCCGCAACATCGCCCTGACGAACGCCGGCGGCATCGCGCACTCGGTGGAGATGCTGGCTGAGCTGGGCCTCGTCCAGAAGGCGAGCGTCGAGGTCAAGGTCCACCGGGCGTCCAGCCTGTTCAAGCTGTACATCCTGAACAGGTCGGAGGCCTTCTTCGGCTTCTACCCGCTCCGCGAGCGCACCGTGGCCATCGACGACACCGCTCACACCTTCTACGACGTCACCGGCAAGGACACCACCCTGTTCCACCACGCCGCCGGCCCGGACGACGCCTCGCTCGGATCGCAGTACGTCCAGCAGGCCCAGATGTGGTTCGACAGCGTGTGGAGCACGATCGCCTACGAGCGGCAGCCATGATCGCCACCCCTCAGCAACTCGCCGACGTGTTGCGGCCGGTGAAGCACGTGCTCCTCGACTTCGACGGGCCGGTGTGCTCGGTCTTCGCCGGCCTTCCCGCCCCGGAGGTCGCGCGCCGACTCCGTGAGGGCCTGCTCGCCGCGGGCGAGCAGGCCCCGGCTGGGGCGGCGGAGAAGAGTGACCCGCTCGCCTTGCTCCGGCTGGTCTCGGACGCCCGGCCCGATCTCACCGAGAGCACGGACGCCGCACTGGCCGCGCTGGAGATCGAAGCCGTCCGGGTCGCCCCACCGACCCCAGGCGGAGAATCGGTTCTCCGCGCCTGCGCCCGTTCCGGCCGCCTGGTCTCCGTAGTTAGCAACAACTCGGGCGCGGCCATCACGGCCTACCTCGCCGAGCACGGCCTCAGCGACTACGTGGCTGGCGTATTCGGACGCGTTCCGGGTGACCCCTCCTCGATGAAGCCGAACCCGCGCCTTCTGCTCGAAGCGATGGATGCCGTGGGCACCAGGCCGGACCACTGCATCTTCATCGGCGACGCAGCCCGCGACGTCGAGGCTGGAGAGGCCGCTGGAGTCCCGACGATCGGCTACGCCAACAAGCCGGGTAAGGATGCCAAGCTGACCGCTGCTGGCGCCCTGGTGATCGTGGACTCGATGGGGCTCATCGCCACTGCCCTCGCCTGACTCGGGCACCACATTTGGGAGTCGGCGACGCGCTCTGCGAAGCTTCGAGAGCCGGGCGAGCAACGACCGGTCATCGGTTCGCTCGTGGCATTCTGGCTGGTCATCGGGCTTGGTGGGGCGAGCAATGCCTTCCGGAAGCCATCCGCACTGACAGACAGATGGGTACCACAATTAGTGCATCCAACCCTGGTATCGTCGGTGGGGACTTAGTGCATAGAGGCGCGATAGCGCTATCGATTGCACGAAAGAGGGCCCGCCTCGCCTGGTGAGGCAACACCAGGGGTTCCGAGACGGACCCTATAAGCACAGCGTGTGGCTCTGCAGTCACACTAGCGATGGTCCGGCCGTTGGCGCGGCTGGGCCATCGTGCTAAGCAGCTAGCCCAGGAGATCCTGGAGCAGCTGCCAGATGTCGTACGCCGTCTTCAATGCCCGCCAGGCGGCGAGCAGTTGACGCATCCCATCCCTGCGGAGCCTTCCCGCGTTCTTCGGCTCTACATCCGGGTCTTCATCGGCCGGCTGCTGCTGATTGAGCGCGGTCATGCTCCACCCCTTCCTGCTGCTCCCCGACCGCGCCTTGCGATCGGGGTCGCGGTGTCCGCCTGGGCGGACGCCGTGACCCCGGCCGCACCTTGTGGTCGAGGTGCTGACGCATGCTCATGCATACGTCAGGAGAAGGGTCTTGTGCTCTCCTCAGAGTAGATGTAGGACCGGGTGCTGGACGAATCCGCCTGGGGGTGTTGTCTCGCCCGATCCGCCATTTCGATGGCTGTATCAACCTTCCACCCCGAGGCGACAAACGATCTCGATTCTCAGGGTGGCAGGATCGAAGGAAAATTTGCCAAAAATCCTTTGCAAGTTTGATGTGGTATAGATTCTTGCGTCGGTTTCAGGGTTCCTTGGTGCCAGCTACCATGGAATTAGCGACTCCTATAAACGACTTTCACAATGCAAGTCGCCTATGAAGTGCAGTGAGCCGACCGATGCGCCATGGGCTTCTGTGGAGCGGGTCGCGCCGGTAGGTTCTGGGCGGTGATTACTCAGATCGTCACGCTGGTGGGCGTCCTGCTGGGGGCGCTCACCTCGTTCGTGGCCACCGGGTGGGCGGAGCGGACCAAGCACCGTCGGCTGATGGCCGCGCGGTGGGATGAGCGGAGGCTCGACACCTACGTGCAGTACGCGACCTGCGTGAAGGAGATCGACGCGCTCGCCAAGCGGGCCAGGCAGGCGGAGGCGGGGTCGACGGCGCGGGCGGAGTTTCTGGCGACGATGGAGCGCGCGGAGATCCAGCGGTCGGCGCTCTTCGAGACGCTCGTTCTGCTCGCGAGTCCGGCTGCGGTGGAGGCGGCGAAGGCGGTCAACGCCGTGCTGTGGGGGAGCGAGAGCGCAGCCCGCGGGCACACCGCGGTGCCGAACGGTCCCGGCCTGGTTGAGTTGCTCAACGCCTACCACGCGCAGGCCAGGCTCGACCTCGGCGTCGGGGGTCCGGCCGGCGGGGCGTGAGGTGAAACACAGAAGGGCCGTGGGGGGGGGGGGGGGGGGGGGGGGGGGAGGGGGGTTTCGGGGGGGTGGGGGGGGGGGGGGGGAGGGCGCCAGCCTTCCCCCCAACAAAGCACTGAGCTCGGGACGGCC
>NZ_JBWKEQ010000003.1:43622-211673 GCF_056435365.1 Kitasatospora sp. NPDC043949
GGGGGGGGGGGGGGGGGGGGGGGGGGGGGGGAAAAAAGAACGGGTGGGGTGGGGGAGGGCCCCCCCCCCCCCCCCCGCGGCCCTTCGGGTGGTCGCGAAGGTGGGGTGGCAGGGGGCCGTCGAGACCATGATCCGGACCAGGGGCGGACCAGGTGGGGCCCGTGATCAAGAGTTGCCTGGTCAGAGCGGCCCTGGTCAGCGGCCTGTAAATCTGCCGCGTAAGCTACGCAGGTTCGAACCCTGCACCAGCCACAGGACAGAGAACGGCCCCCGATCTGCGGAGACGCGGATCGGGGGCCGTTGTCGTTTTCCCGCCGCGTGATCGCCGCGTGGGCGCCGCGGCGCTGCCGTGCCGGCGACGGGGACACTTATTGCGCATTGCTTGCAATTACGGTCAGCAGGCAGCAGAGTGGGTGCGGGGGTGGGTGGGGCCGTTCAGCGTGATTGTGGTGGTGTCCCGGGTGTGCGTAGGGCGCGCCGGGGGTTCTTCGCAAGAGCTGGTCGTCTTCCCAACCGGCGCCCGCCGGGACAGCGGCCCACCCATCCCCGCCACCCCCCCCGCCATGAGCTCTCCCGCGGTGCGTCAAGGGCCCGTCAATGGTTCCTGGGACGGCGTCAGGAACGCGTAGGGGTCGGGGGGAGGGCGGGGGTGCGGCCCGCAGGATCGGAGGAACAACCGATCGCGGAGGTTCCGTCCGATGCCCAGCGCCATCACCACCCAGGCCGTCACGGCCGAACCCGAACCGCCGGACACCGGCGCGGGCGACGAGCGGCACCGGCTGAGTGCGCTGGGCGGTCTGGCGGCGCTGTCGTTGGACGCCATGGCCTCGGTCGCGTACGGGCCGGAGTCGATCGTGCTGGTGCTGGCCGCGGCCGGGGCGTACGGGCTGGGCTTCACACTGCCGGTGACGGTGGCGATCGCGGTGCTGCTGGGCGTGCTGGTGGCGTCGTACCGGCAGGTGATCGCGGCGTTCCCGGACGGCGGCGGCTCGTACGCGGTGGCGAAGGAGCACCTGGGCCGGCGGACGGCGCTGACCGCGGCCGCCTCGCTGGTGATCGACTACATCCTGAACGTGGCGGTCTCGGTGACCGCGGGGGTGGCGGCGCTGACCTCGGCGGTGCCGAGCCTGTACGACCACCGGGTCTGGCTGTGCCTGGGCGTGCTGGCCCTGGTGACGGCGGTGAACCTGCGCGGGATCGCCGAGTCGGCGCGCTGGTTCATGGCGCCGACGGCCGTCTTCGTGGTGTCGATCCTGGCGATCATCGTGGTCGGCCTGTTCCGGGACGGCCCGGCGAGCACCGCGGCCGCCGCGGGCCACGCCTCGACGCTGGCCGAGAACGCCACGACCGTCGGCGCGCTGCTGCTGCTCAAGGCGTTCGCGGCCGGGTGCTCGGCGCTGACCGGGGTGGAGGCGGTGGCGAACGCCGTCCCGTCGTTCCGGACCCCGCGGGTGAAGCGGGCGCAGCACACCGAGGTGGTGCTCGGCGCCCTGCTCGGCGTGATGCTGATCGGGCTGGCCGTGCTGATCGGCCGTTTCCACCTCCAGCCGGTGGAGGGCGTCACGGTGCTGGCCCAGCTCGCCGACGCCTCGCTCGGCCACGGCGCCGCCTTCTACGTCGTCCAGTTCGCCACCGTGGTGCTGCTCGGGCTGGCCGCGAACACCTCCTTCGGCGGGCTGCCGGTGCTGCTGCACCTGCTCGCCCGGGACAACCACCTGCCGCACGTGTTCGCGCTGCGGGCCGACCGCCAGGTGCACCGGCACGGGGTGCTGTTCCTCGCCCTGGTGTCGGCGGCGCTGCTGGTCGGCTCGGGCGGGGACGTGAACAGCCTGGTGCCGCTGTTCTCGATCGGCGTGTTCGTCGGGTTCACGATCTGTCAGGTCGGCATGGTCCGGCACTGGTCCGTGCACCGGCCGGCCGGCTGGGTGCGGAAGGCCGTGCTGAACGGGTTCGGCGCGCTGCTCACCGGGGTCGCGACGGTGGTGGTGACCGGCACCAAGTTCACCGAGGGCGCCTGGGGCATCGTGGTGGCGCTGCCGCTGCTGGTGGTGCTGTTCGAGGCGGTGCACCGCAGCTACGGGCTGATCGGGGAGCGGCTGGAGCTGGGCCGGGTGCCGGGCGCGGTGACCCGCCAGCGCAGCCTGGTGGTCGTACCGGTGACGGCCATCACCCGGCTCACCCGGGACGGCCTGTCGGCGGCGCTGTCGCTCGGGGACGAGGTGCTGGCGGTGACGGTGGTGCACGAGCAGGCCGAGGCGGAGGCGCTGCGGCGGGACTGGGAGCTGTGGCAGCCGGGCGTGCCGCTGGTGGAGATCCCGGAGGACCGCCGCCGGCTGGGCCAGCCGATCGCCGCGTTCGTGAACCGGCTCGGCGAGGAGCACGCCTACGACCGGCTGACGGTGCTGATCCCGGAGGTGGAGCCGGCCCGCTGGTGGCAGCGGGCGCTGCAGAACCGGCGCGGCGCCGTGATCGACCGCGCGCTGCGCCGGCACACCGACGCGGTGGTCTGCCGGCTGCGGATGCGGATGTGACCGGGGCCGCCACCGCTGAGGTGCTGGGCGTCCACAGCCTGGACGCCCGATAACAACCCGGTATCTTGACGCGGTCTTAACGGGGCGGCCCTGACGCCCTCGATACGCCCGGCACGTGCCCGCCCGCAGTGGCCCTGACCTGCGGGAAGTCCATGAGGGCGGGACGTGCCGGGCCGGCGCCGCAACGGATTCCGTCGTGTCCGACCGAACTTACGCTCGCCAACGTGTTCAACGTGCCCCAGGCGCTCAAGCGCCTCGTCATCGGCCGGGCCATGCGCAGCGAGGAGCTCGGCGAGACGCTGCTGCCCAAGCGGCTGGCGCTGCCGATCTTCGCCTCCGACCCGCTCTCCTCGGTCGCCTACGCGACCCAGGAGATCCTGCTGGTGCTCACCGTCGGTGGCGCCGCCTTCCTCTACCTGACCCCGTGGGTCGCGGCCGGCGTGGTCGCGCTGATGGCGGTCGTGGTGATGTCCTACCGCCAGGTGGTGCACGCCTACCCGAGCGGCGGCGGCTCGTACGAGGTGGTGTCCCGCAACCTCGGCGCCAACTCCGGCCTGGTGGTGGCCGCCTCGCTGCTGGTCGACTACGTGATGACGGTCGCGGTGTCGGTGGCCTCCGGGGTGGACAACATCATCTCGGCGCTGCCCTCGCTGGCCGGTCACCGGGTCTGGCTGGCGCTGGGCTTCGTGCTGCTGCTGATGGCGGTGAACCTGCGCGGCGTCCGGGAGTCCGGCAAGGCCTTCGCCGCGCCGACGTACCTGTTCATCGGCGGCATCCTGCTGATGGTGGTCACCGGGCTGGTCCGGGTCGCGCTCGGCGACGCGCCGGTGGCGTCCAGCGCCTCGTACGGGATCCTCCCGGAGGACGGCAAGGACACGGTGGCCGGCCTCGGCCTGCTGATGCTGGGCCTGCGGGCGTTCGCCTCCGGCTGTACGGCGCTGACCGGGGTGGAGGCGATCTCCAACGGAGTCCCGGCCTTCCGGGCGCCGAAGGCGAGGAACGCCGCGCGCACCATGGCCGTGATGGGCACCACGGCCGTGGTGATGTTCGCCGGCATCACCGCCCTCGCGCTGATCGCCAAGGTGCACATCACCGAGGGCGGCGCCTGCCGGCTGTCCGGCTTCCCCGGCGACTGCGCGAGCACGCCCCAGCAGACCGTGATCGCCCAGCTCGCGGCGGCGATCTTCGGCGGCGACCACAGCGTGCTGTTCTACGCGATCCAGGCGGTCACCGCGTTGGTGCTGATCCTGGCCGCCAACACCGCCTTCAACGGCTTCCCGCTGCTGGCCTCGATCCTGGCCGAGCACCGCTACCTGCCCCGGCAGATGCACACCCGCGGGGACCGGCTGGCCTTCTCCAACGGCATCATCGCGCTCGCGGTGGTGGCCGGCGGGCTGCTCTGGCTGTACGACGCGAACGTCACCAGCCTGATCCACCTGTACATCCTGGGCGTCTTCACCTCCTTCACGCTGTCCCAGATCGGCATGGTCCGGCACTGGAACCGGGCGCTGGCCACCGAGACCGACCCGGCGGTGCGCCGCTCGGCGCTGCGCTCCCGGGTGATCAACGCCTTCGGCGCGGTCGTCACCGCGCTGGTGCTGGTGATCGTGCTGCTCACCAAGTTCACCCAGGGCGCCTGGCTGGCCGTGGTCGCCGCGCTGGTGCTGTGGCTGATGATGCGCGGCATCCGCCGGCACTACGACGGCGTCGCCGCCGAGCTGGCGGTGGACGACCCGGAGGCCGAGTCGGCGCGGCCCGCCCGGGTGCACGGGATCGTGCTGGTGTCCAAGCTGCACAAGCCGACGCTGCGGGCGCTCGGCTACGCGGAGGCGTTCCGGCCGGACTCGCTGGAGGCGCTGACCGTGGCGGTGGAGCCGGAGGCGACCGGCGAGTTGGAGCGGCAGTGGACGGAGGCCGGCGTCCGGGTGCCGCTGAAGGTGCTGGACTCGCCGTACCGGGAGATCACCAAGCCGGTGCTGGCGTACGTGCGGGAGCACCGCCGGGACAGCCCCCGGGAGGCGGTCGCCGTGTTCATCCCGGAGTACGTGGTCGGCCACTGGTGGGAGCACCTGCTGCACAACCAGTCGGCGCTGTGGCTGAAGAGCCGGCTGCTGTTCACGGCGGGCGTGATGGTGATCAGCGTGCCGTGGCAGCTGACCTCCTCCGGGCGCGCGGGCGGTCCGTCGCGCCGGGCGCCCGGCGCGGTGCGCCGGGGCGAGCCGGCCCCGGGGAGCGGGTACGAGCGGCTCCCGGCGCCGGAGAAGGTCTGACCGGAGCAGTAGCCGGCCCCCCGGGCCTCCGTCGGCCCCGCCCGCACGAAGCCCGTACCAACCCGCACCCCCACCCGTACGGAAGCCCCGGAATCCCGGGGCTTCCGGCGTTCCGGCGCCGGGCCGATCACGGCCTGATGACGACGGTCACGGCCCGGTGAAGCGGGCGTCAAGGTCGCGTCAACGTCCCGCAGTCACCCGTATGGAGGGCGTCAGGGAGCCATAACGCGCCTCTGACGGCTGCTTTGCTGCATCTGCCGGTCGTCCGCCGGCGCCGCGCGAAGCCCCCGGCCCGCCCGCGGCAGTCTCCCGAACCGCTCTGGTGGAGCCCATGTCCGATCTCATCTACGTCGGTGTCACGGTCGCCGTGTTCGCCGTCATCGCCCTGATCGCGCGGGGGGTGGAGAAGCTGTGAGCGCGGAGAACATCGCAGGTCTGATCGTGGCCGTCGCGCTCGTCGGCTATCTCGTCGTGGCGCTGATCTTCCCGGAGAAGTTCTGACATGGGATCCACTCTCGCGGGCTGGCTGCAGGCCCTGGCCCTGGTCGGGGCACTGGCCCTGTGCTACCGCCCCCTTGGCGACTACATCGCCAAGCTCCTCACCACCACCAAGCACCTCAGAGTCGAGCGCGGCATCTACAAGGTGATCGGCGTCGACGGCGACGCCGATCAGCGCTGGCCGGTGTACCTCCGCTCGGTGCTGGCCTTCTCGGCCGTCTCCGTCCTCTTCCTCTACGGCCTGATCCGCCTCCAGGGCTACCTGCTGCTGAACCTGGGCGTTCCGCAGATGGAGGGCCACCAGGCCTGGAACACCGCGATCTCGTTCGTCGCCAACACCAACTGGCAGTCCTACGCCGGTGAGTCCGCGATGGGCCACCTGGCGCAGATGGCGGGCCTGGCGGTGCAGAACTTCGTCTCCGCGGCCGTCGGCATCGCCGTCGTCGGCGCGCTGATCCGGGGCTTCACCCGCAACCGGACCGACCGGGTCGGCAACTTCTGGGTGGACCTCACCCGGATCAACCTGCGCCTGTTGCTGCCGATCTCGATCGTCTTCGCCCTGGTCCTGGCCGCCTCCGGCGTGATCCAGAACTTCCACGGCTTCCACGAGGTGGCCACGCTCAGCGGCGAGGTGCAGAAGATCCCGGGCGGCCCGGTGGCCTCCCAGGAGGTCATCAAGCTGCTCGGCACCAACGGCGGCGGCTTCTTCAACGCCAACTCCGCGCACCCGTTCGAGAACCCGACCGGCTTCTCCAACCTGGTCGAGATCTTCCTGATCCTGCTGATCCCGTTCGCGCTGCCGCGGGCCTTCGGTCGGATGGTGGGGGACAACCGCCAGGGCTACGCGATCCTCGCCGTGATGGGCCTGTTCTGGGTCGCCTCGGTCGCCCTGCTCACCTTCGCCGAGTCGCAGCACCAGGGCACCGCCCTCCAGGCCGCGGGCGCCGCGATGGAGGGCAAGGAGCAGCGCTTCGGCATCGCCGCCTCCGGCCTGTTCGCCGCCTCGACCACGCTGACCTCGACCGGCGCGGTGAACTCCTTCCACGACTCGTACACGCCGTTCGGCGGCGGGCTGACGGTCTTCAACATGATGCTGGGCGAGATCGCGCCCGGCGGTGTGGGCTCCGGCCTGTACGGCATGCTCGTGCTGGCGATCGTCGCGGTGTTCGTCGCCGGTCTGATGGTCGGCCGCACCCCCGAGTACCTGGGCAAGAAGCTCGGCGGCCGGGAGATGAAGTTCGCCTCGCTGTACATCCTCACCACGCCGACCCTGGTGCTGGTCGGCACGGGCCTGGCGATGGCCCTGCCGGGGGAGCGGGCCGGGATGCTCAACTCGGGCGCCCACGGCTTCTCCGAGGTGCTGTACGCCTTCACCTCGGCCGCCAACAACAACGGCTCGGCCTTCGGCGGCATCACCGTCAACACCGACTGGTACGACACGGCGCTCGGCCTGGCGATGATCTTCGGCCGCCTCCTGCCGATCGTCTTCGTCCTGGCGCTGTCCGGTTCGCTCGCCCAGCAGCAGCCGGTCCCGGCCACCCCGGGCACCCTGCCCACCCACAAGCCGCTGTTCGTGGGCCTGCTGTCGGGCGTCATCCTGATCGTCGTCGGCCTCACCTACTTCCCGGCCCTGGCTCTCGGGCCGATCGCGGAAGGTCTCTCCTGATGTCCACCCCTACGCTCAACCCCGCACCGGCCGACAAGGCTGAGCCCGCCGCGCAGCACAGAGTGGCCAGCGGCCTGCTCGACCCGAAGCTGATCGTCGCGTCCCTGCCGGACGCGGTGAAGAAGCTCGACCCCCGGGTGATGGTCAAGAACCCGGTCATGTTCGTGGTCGAGGTCGGCTCGGTGGTCACCACCGTCTCCGCGATCGCCAGCCCGTCCGTGTTCGCCTGGGCCATCACCGTCTGGCTCTGGCTCACCACGATCTTCGCCAACCTGGCCGAGGCCGTCGCCGAGGGCCGCGGCAAGGCCCAGGCCGACACCCTGCGCAAGACCAAGACCGAGAGCGTCGCCCGCCGGCTCACCGACTGGCCCGCCACGCAGGCCGAGGAGGAGGTGCCGGGCACCGCGCTGCGGCTCGGCGACCACGTGGTGGTCGAGGCCGGTCAGATCATCCCCGGCGACGGCGACGTCGTCGAGGGCGTCGCGAGCGTCGACGAGTCGGCGATCACCGGCGAGTCCGCGCCGGTCATCCGCGAGTCCGGCGGTGACCGCTCGGCGGTGACCGGCGGCACCAAGGTGCTGTCCGACCGGATCGTGGTGAAGATCGCCTCGGAGCCCGGCAAGTCGTTCATCGACCGGATGATCGCCCTGGTCGAGGGCGCCGCCCGGCAGAAGACGCCGAACGAGATCGCGCTGAACATCCTGCTCGCCTCGCTGACCATCGTCTTCCTGGTCGCCGTGGTGACCCTGCAGCCGATGGCCACCTACGCGGGCGCGCCGCAGTCGATGATCGTCCTGGTCGCCCTGATCGTGGCGCTCATCCCGACCACCATCGGCGCGCTGCTCTCCGCGATCGGCATCGCCGGCATGGACCGGCTGGTGCAGCGCAACGTGCTGGCGATGTCCGGCCGGGCCGTCGAGGCGGCCGGCGACGTCAACACCCTGCTGCTGGACAAGACCGGCACCATCACCCTGGGCAACCGCCAGGCCGCCGAGTTCCTGCCCGCCCCGGGCGTGTCCACCGAGGAACTGGCCAGCGCCGCGCAGCTGTCCTCCCTCGCGGACGAGACCCCGGAGGGCCGCTCGATCGTGGTCCTCGCCAAGACCGAGTACGGCCTGCGGGCCCGCGCCCAGGGCGAGCTGACGCACGCCACCTGGGTCCCGTTCACCGCCCAGACCCGGATGTCCGGCGTCGACCTGGACGAGGCCGAGGCGGTCCACCAGGTCCGCAAGGGCGCGGCCGGCGCGGTCACCAACTGGGTGACCGAGAACGGCGGTTCGGTCGGCAACGAGGTCTCCGCCCTGGTCGACGGGATCTCCGCGGCCGGCGGCACCCCGCTGGTGGTGGCCACCAAGGTCGGCGCCAAGCCGGCCCGCGTCCTCGGGGTGATCCACCTCAAGGACGTGGTCAAGGAGGGCATGCGGGAGCGCTTCGACGAGCTCCGCCGGATGGGCATCAAGACCATCATGATCACGGGCGACAACCCGCTGACCGCCAAGGCGATCGCGGAGGAGGCGGGCGTGGACGACTTCCTCGCCGAGGCCACCCCCGAGGACAAGATGGCGCTGATCAAGAAGGAGCAGGAGGGCGGCAAGCTGGTCGCGATGACCGGCGACGGCACCAACGACGCCCCCGCGCTCGCCCAGGCCGACGTCGGCGTGGCCATGAACACCGGGACCATGGCGGCCAAGGAGGCCGGCAACATGGTCGACCTGGACTCCAACCCGACCAAGCTGATCGAGATCGTCGAGATCGGCAAGCAGCTGCTGATCACCCGTGGCGCGCTGACCACCTTCTCGATCGCCAACGACGTGGCCAAGTACTTCGCGATCATCCCCGCGATGTTCGCCGGGGTCTACCCGGGCCTGAGCCACCTCAACATCATGGGCCTGCACAGCCCGCAGTCCGCGATCACCTCGGCGATCATCTTCAACGCCCTCGTCATCATCGGCCTGATCCCGCTCGCCCTGCGCGGCGTGCGCTACCGCCCGTCCGACGCCAGCTCCCTGCTGCGCCGCAACATCGGGGTCTACGGCTTCGGCGGTCTGGTGGTGCCGTTCGTCGGCATCAAGCTGATCGACCTGATCGTCCAGTTCATCCCCGGCCTGAGCTGAGAGAGGAGAATCCGATGTCCAAGCCCCTGCCGACGACCGTCCGCACCCACTTCACCGCACTGCGGGCGCTGCTGGTGCTCACCGCGATCCTCGGGATCGCCTACCCGCTGCTGGTCACCGGGATCAGCCAGGTCGCCTTCACCGAGAAGGCCAACGGCTCGCTCGTGAAGTCCGACGGCAAGGAGGTCGGTTCCAGCCTGATCGGCCAGAACTTCAACCTCCCGAAGAAGAACCCCGACGACCCGAAGGAGGAGGCGCAGCCGGACCCGAAGTGGTTCCAGCCCCGCCCCTCCGCGGCCGGGACCGGCTACGACTCGTCCTCGTCCGGCGCCTCCAACCTCGGCCCGAACAGTGACGACCTGCTGAAGGCCGTCAACGACCGCCGCGCCGCCGCCGCCGAGTTCGACGGCGTCGCCCCGGAGAGCGTCCCGGCCGACGCGCTGACCGCCTCCGGCTCCGGCCTCGACCCGTACATCTCGGTCGCCTACGCCGAGGAGCAGGTGAACCGGGTCGCCAAGACCCGGAACCTGTCGGCGGACGCGGTGCACAAGCTGGTCGAGAAGTACACCGAAGGCCGCTCGCTCGGCTTCCTCGGGCAGGAGGGCGTCAACGTCCTCCTGCTGAACCGGGCACTCGCGGAACAGAAGTGACCGGCGGAACAGGAATGACCGGCGGAGCAGAAGTGACAGGTCAACGGCTGGATCCGTGAAACAGGCCGACCCGGGCCGGGGCACCACCCCCGCGCCCGGGTCGGCCGCCGTACGTCCCGACCCCGGCCCGAGGACGCCCTGGCGGCAGCCCTCGCAGGAACGAAAGAGCAGTGCCCATGGCCCGCGACCTCACCCCCGGCACCGGCGTCCGCAAGGGCCGGCTGAGGGTGTACCTCGGTTCCGCCCCGGGGGTCGGCAAGACCTACCGGATGCTGGACGAGGCCCGGCGCAGACAGGAGCGCGGGGCCGACGTCGCGGTCGGGTACATCGAGTGCCACGGCCGCCGCCACACCGAGGGCATGCTGGACGGCCTGGAGGTCCTGCCGCGTGTCCAACGCTCCTACCGCGACGCCGAGTTCGACGAGATGGACCTCGACGCGGTGCTCACCCGCCGTCCGTCCGTCGTGCTGGTCGACGAACTGGCGCACACCAACATCCCCGGAGGCCGCCACGCCAAGCGCTGGCAGGACGTCGAGGAACTGCTGGCCGCCGGGATCGACGTCATCACCACCGTCAACATCCAGCACCTGGAATCGCTGAACGACGTCGTCCAGAAGATCACCGGCATCCCGCAGCGCGAGACCGTCCCGGACGAGGTGGTCCGCCGGGCCGACCAGATCGAACTCGTCGACATGGCCCCGCAGGCGCTGCGCCGCCGGATGGCCCACGGCAACGTCTACAGGGCGGAGAAGGTGGACGCCGCGCTCTCCAACTACTTCCGGGTCGGCAACCTCACCGCCCTGCGCGAACTCGCCCTGCTCTGGGTGGCCGGGCGGGTCGACGAGGGCCTGCGCGACTACCGGGCCAGCCACAACATCGACCGCGTCTGGGAGACCCGCGAACGCGTCGTGGTCGCCCTCACCGGCGGCCCCGAGGGCGAGACCCTGATCCGCCGCGCCGCCCGGATCGCCGACCGCACCGCCGGCGGCGACCTGCTGGCCGTCCACGTCACCCGCAGCGACGGCCTGGCCGGCGCCTCCTCCGGCGCGCTCGCCCAGCAGCGCCAGCTGGTCGAGACCCTCGGCGGCAGCTACCACGTGGTGGTCGGCGACGACATCCCCACCGCGCTGCTCACCTTCGCCCGCGCCCACGACGCCACCCAGCTGGTGCTCGGCACCAGCCGCCGCGGCCGGATCAACCGCTTCCTCACCGGACCCGGCATCGGCGAGACCACCGTGGACGACTCCGAGGACATCGACGTCCACATGGTCACCCACGAGTTCACCGGCCGCGGCCGGCTGCCCTCGCTCGGCCGCCGCCACTCCAAGCGCCGCACCATCGCCGGCTACGCGGCCGGCCTCGTGGTGCCCTGGCTGCTGACCGCGGTCCTGTCCCAGGCGCACGAGAGCATCAACCTCACCACCGACGCGCTGATCTTCCAGCTCGGCGTGGTCATCGTCGCCCTGCTCGGCGGCGCCACCTCCGCCCTGCTGGCCTCGGTCACCGCCTCGCTGCTGCTCAACTACTACTTCATCCCGCCGATACACGCCCTGACCATCGGCGAGACCAACAACATCGTCGCCCTGGTCGTCTTCGCCACCGTCGCGCTCGCCGTCGCCACCATCGTCGACCACGCCAGCCGGCTCACCAGTCGCGCCGCCCGGGCCACCGCCGAGGCCGAGACCCTCTCCACCCTGGCCGGCAGCGTGCTGCGCGGCGCCGACGCCCTGTCCGCCCTGATGGAGAAGTCCCGGACGGCCTTCGGCATGCAGGCCGTCGCCCTGCTCTCCCGGGTCGACGACGAGGTGCTCGCCCACTCCGAGGCCGAGCACCAGGACGACCCCGACGGGCAGAGCGAGACCACCGAGGTGCCGGTCGGCGCGGACGCCGTCCTGGTCCTCACCGGCCGCCGGCTGCCGGCCGCCGACCAGCGCGTCCTCACCGCCTTCGCCGCGCACGTCGCCGTCGCCCTGGAACGCGACCGGCTCGCCGTGGTCGCCGCCGAGGTCGAGCCGATCAAGGCCGCCGACCGGATGCGCACCGCCCTGCTCGCCGCCGTCAGCCACGACCTGCGCACCCCGCTTGCCGCCGCGCTCGCCTCGGTCGGCTCGCTGCGCAGCCCCGACGTCGAGTTCTCGCCCGAGGACCAGGCCGAACTGCTCGCCACCGCCGACGAGTCGCTGGTCAAGCTCACCCGCCTGGTCGACAACCTGCTCGACATGAGCCGCCTCCAGGCCGGCGCGCTCACCCTGCACCTCGCCGAGACCCACCTCGACGAGATCCTGCCCCGGGCGCTCGACAGCCTCCCCGACCCGTACGCCCCGATCCAGCCGCTCGACCTGGACACCGCGCCGCCGGTGCTCGCCGACCCGCCGCTGCTGGAGCGGGTGCTCGCCAACGTGATCACCAACGCGCTGCGCTACAACGCGCCCGGCGCGCCCGTCCTGGTCACCGCCAGCCACCACGCCGACCAGGTCGAGATCCGGGTGATCGACCGCGGCCCCGGCATCGCCCCCGAGGAGCGCGACCGGGTCTTCCTGCCCTTCCAGCGCCTCGGCGACACCGACAACACCACCGGTGTCGGCCTCGGCCTCGCGCTCTCCCGCGGTCTGGCCGAGGCCATGGGCGGCAGCCTGGAGGTCGAGGACACCCCCGGGGGCGGCACCACCATGCTGCTCACCCTGCCCGCCGCCACTCGGGAGGAGCCCGTTCATGAGTGGACGAACTGAACGAACCGCGGAAAGGCGCGTGTCCCGCGAAGTGACCGCCGGGCGGAGCGAGGTGGCCGCATGAGCGAGATCCTGATCGTCGACGACGAACCGGCCCTGCTGCGCACGCTGCGGATCAACCTCAGCGCCCGGCAGTACGCCGTGCGGACGGCCGCCAGCGGCGGCGAGGCGCTGGACCGCGCCGCGCACTCCGCCCCGGACGCCGTGCTGCTCGACCTCGGCCTGCCGGACCTGGACGGCATGGACGTGCTGCGCGGCCTGCGCACCCGCAGCGCGATGCCGATCATCGTGCTCTCCGGCCGGTCCGGTGCCGCCGACAAGGTGGGCGCCCTCGACGCGGGCGCCGACGACTACCTCACCAAGCCGTTCCTGATGGAGGAACTGCTGGCCCGGCTGCGCGCCGTGCTGCGCCGGCCGCTGGGCGGTGCCCCGCTGGGGCGGCCGGTGATAGGCGACCACACCGTCGACCTGACGGCCACCACGGTGACCGGCCCGCGGGGCCCGGTGCGGCTCACCCCGACCGAGTGGCGGATCCTCGCCCTGCTGGTGGCCAACCCGGGCCGGCTGGTGCCCGGGCGGCAGATCCTGCGCGAGGTGTGGGGACCGGCCCAGGAGGCGCGCGGCAACTACCTGCGGGTCTACCTGGCCGGGCTGCGGCGCAAGTTGGAGCGCGACCCGGGCCGCCCGCGGCACCTGATCACCGAACCGGGGATCGGGTACCGGTACGAGCCCTGAACGCCGCCCCGGCAGCCGCCGCGTCAACGGCCCGTCAAGAGCGGGCCGGAGACCGACAGGGGAGCGTCAAGGCAGGCCCGGAGCGGTGTTCCGTGGGCGTAGCGTCAGTGCTGACCGAGCGGGCCCGGCTCCAATGTGGGGGAGGCCCGGGACCGCTCCAGCCGCCGTCGAACGGCGGCCAGCAGGTGGGGGAGGGGCGCGCGACATCCGTCGCGCGCCCCTTGAACTTTCTGGGAGGGGGAGGCTGTTCAGCCCCCGCCGGCGCTCCCGGACTGCCGGGGCAGCGCCAGCGCCACGGTGTCCGCGAACTCCCGCACCGCGCTCGTCCGGCTGACCACCCGGCCGCTGTGCACCACCAGCCGGCTGTGGCCGCCCGCGAGCGCCCCGGCCAGGCTGTCCCCGCGCACCGCCAGCAGCTCCGCCGGGAACCCGGCGTCCACCCGGACCGGCGGCAGCCCGAGCACCGCCCGGGCCTGGTTCGCCACCGCGTCGTACGCCGCCTCCAGGCCCAGCTCCCCGCCGGCCGCCAGCAGGTACGCCGACTCCAGCGGATCCGCCCGGCCGACCGGGTTGGACTGGTCCCGCAGCGCGCCGCTGCCGGCCGCCAACGGCACCCGGGCCTCCGTCAACTCCCGCAGCAGGCCCGGCCGCAGCCCCGGCGACCGGCCCTCCAGCCCGGTGCAGCCGCCGTTCTGCGGCAGGCAGACCACCCGCACCCCGCCGGTCGCCAGCACCGTGGACGCGCCCCGGGCCAGCGCCCCGCACGGCCCGAGCGTCACCCGCGGCCGCAGCGGGGCCAACGCGCCGACCAGCCGGGAGAGTTGGGCCGGATCGCCGGCCGTGGTGTGCAGGTCCACCGAGCAGTCCGCCTCCCGGGCGGCCTCCAGCAGCACCTGGACGTACCCGGCCGGATCCGGGTCCAGCTCCGGGCAGCCGCCGGCCGCGGTGGCGCCCAGCTTGAGCGCCTCGCGCAGTTGTGCCCGGCCGTCGGCGCCGGCCCGGCCGGTGAGCAGCCGGGGCATCGCCACCGCCTGGAGTTCGGCCAGGCCGCGCAGCGCCTGCCGGGCGGTGAGCACCGCCTCCAGCCGGCGCAGCCCGTGCACGTCGCCGATCCGGACGTGGGTGCGCTGGGCGGTGGCGCCGTAGCCGAGCGAGGCGAGCGCGGCCTCGGTGACCCGCCGGGTGAGGTCGGAGGGGCTCTCCGGCGGCGGGGCGGACAGGGCGGCGGAGAAGGCGGTGTCGTAGTGGGCGTGCGCCTCGGCGGGGGCCGGCAGCAGCAGGTAGCCCTTGAGGTCGATCCTGGCGCCGGTGGTGATGGTGGGCGCGCCGGGCAGGGCGGGCAGCGGGCCGAGGCTGCCGACGGTGCCGACGGCCTGGATCCGGTCGCCGCTGATCCGGACGTCCACCACCCGCCCGTCGGCCAGCCGGGCGCCGGTGAGCAGGAGGACCGGTCCGTGCCCGAGCGGGTTGGCTGTCGGGCCGGAGCCGGAGTGCGGTCCGTCGGCGGCTGCGCTGTCCATCGCAGGCTCCTTCCCGCGCTGGCCCGTCCGGTCGGCCGGACCGTCCTGATCCCGGGTCGTCCTGACGCCCCGGGCCGTCCCCGTCAATGAGGGTCGAGCCTATGGCGCGTGGGGGCGGGGCGCTCGGAGGCGGGCAATAGTCGTATCGGGTCGGGCCGTGCGGCTGGTGGGCCGATCGAACGCGGGGCCTTGGATCGTCCGTCCGTTCACCTCGCCGACCTGCGGTCTTCGCGTCGGGATACGGATTTCACCTCTGGGCGCGGAACGTGTAATCTCTTCCTCGTTCGCCCCTATAGCTCAGTCGGTAGAGCGTCTCCATGGTAAGGAGAAGGTCTGCGGTTCGATTCCGCATGGGGGCTCTGGTGAAAAGCAGTCGGCTTCGGTTGTGCTGCGGATCACTGTGGCGGTGTAGCTCAGTTGGTAGAGCAAGCGGCTCATAATCGCTGTGTCACCGGTTCAAGTCCGGTCACCGCTACCCCGCGTAGTCGGTCGGGAGATCGCACTCCCGGTCGGCTACTCTTGTTGTGTTCTTATTCGTTGTCCCAGGAAGGCACTCCCGTGGCTGCCACCGACGTCCGCCCGAAGATCACGCTGGCCTGCGTGGAGTGCAAGGAGCGGAACTACATCACCAAGAAGAACCGGCGTAACGACCCGGACCGTCTTGAGATGAAGAAGCACTGCCCCCGCTGCAACTCGCACACCGCGCACCGCGAGACCCGCTGACCCTCTCGCAGGGCATCGGGCCTGTGTGACACAGGTCTTGAGCTCCGGGCCGCATCCCTCAGGGGGTGCGGCCCGGAGTTTTTCGCGTATGCACCCATGCGCGCCCCGCCGGCGGCAACGGCCGCCGGATCCACCGTGCTTCCGAGGAGTTGCCCCATGGCACTCGACCCCTCCTTCATCGGGCGGACCTACCCGCCCACCGAGCCGTACGAGGTCGGCCGGGAGAAGATCCGCGAGTTCGCGATCGCGATCGGGGACACCAATCCGGCGTTCACCGATCCGGCGGTGGCGAAGGCGCTGGGCCACCCCGATGTGATCGCCCCGACGACCTTCCCGTTCGTGATCACCTACCAGGCGGCCTCCCAGGTGGTCGAGGACCCGGAGCTGGGCCTGGACTACAGCCGCGTGGTGCACGGGGACCAGAAGTTCTCCTACTCCCGCCCGGTGCTGGCCGGCGACCGGCTGACGGTCGCGGTCACCATCGACAACATCAAGTCGCTGGCGGGCAACGACGTGCTCACCGTGCGTGGCGAGGTGTCGGACGCGATCGGCGAGCACGTGGTGACGTCGGTCATGACGCTGGTGGCCCGGGCCGCCGACGAGACGGGGAAGTGAACACGATGGCGATCAGCTACGACGAGGTCGAGGTCGGCACCCAGCTGCCGGCGCAGTCCTTCCCGGTGACCCGCGACACCCTGGTGCGGTACGCGGGCGCCTCCGGCGACTTCAACCCGATCCACTGGAACGAGAAGTTCGCCGTGGAGGTCGGCCTGCCGGACGTCATCGCGCACGGAATGTTCACCATGGCCGCGGCCATTCGGGTGGTCACCGACTGGGTCGGCGACCCGGCCGCGGTGGTCGAGTACGGCGTCCGATTCACCCGCCCCGTCCCGGTGCCGAACGACGGCGTCGGTGCGGTGGTCGAGGTGTCGGCCAAGGTCGCCAAGCTGCTGGACGACCGCAAGGTGCAGGTCGACCTGCTGGCCACCACCGGCGGGCAGAAGGTGCTCGGGATGTCCAGGGCGGTCGTCCGGCTCGCCTGAAGGCCCCTCGGCCCCAGGTGTGTCCGGCCGCGGCGGGGCCCGTCCGACGGGATTCCCGCCGTGCCCGGCGACCTTGCGAAGATAGTGATTGGCCACTAACTTGACTCCCATGGCGAGGACGAGCATGCGGATGAGCGCCGAGGAGCGGCGCGAGAGCGTCGTTCGTGCCGCGGTGATCGAATTCGCCAGGAGCGGCTACCGGGGGACGTCCACCGAGGCGATCGCCCGCCGGGTGGGTGTCTCGCAGCCGTACCTGTTCCGGCTGTTCCCCGGCAAGCAGGCGATCTTCACGGCCGCCGCCGAGCGCTGCATCGAGGAGACCTGGAAGGTCTTCGACGAGGCCTCGGTCGGGCTGACCGGGCCGGCGGCCGCCGAAGCGATGTCCGAGGCGTACCTGGGCCTGGTCGCGGACAGCGAGCAGCTCATGATGCAGATGCAGCTCTACGTCTCGGTGTTCGCGGCCCGGACGACCGGCGAGGACGAGATCGGGGAGACCGCCCGGAGGCTCTGGGAGGAGCTGTTCGAGCGGGTCAGGGGCCGGATCGGCGGTGACGTGCAGGGCGCCGCGGAGTTCTTCGCGTACGGGATGCTGATCAACACGCTGGTGGCACTGGGGTACCCCCGGGACCACCGGATCTGGAGCGGCCTGGGCTTCGGAGAGCATGGAGAGCACGGCGAGGGCGGGGAGTAGCGGGCCGCACGGTGGAGTCCGTGCGGCCTTTTTTCGGGCCTCGAAAGTTAGTGATCAATAACTATCTAAGACCCCTGGGGGGAAGTCATGACGGAGAGAACGGAAGAACAGGGCCTGGGACGGCTCGGTGTCTGGACCCTGGTGATCACCAGCGTCGCGGGCTTCATGGCCAGCCTGGACAACCTGGTCGTCACCACCGCGCTGCCGTCCATCCGCGAGGACCTCGGCGGCGGGCTGTCCGACCTGGAGTGGACGGTCAGCGCCTACACCCTGTCCTTCGCCGTCCTGCTGATGTTCGGCGCCGCGCTCGGCGACCGGTTCGGCCGCCGCCGGATCTTCCTGGTCGGGCTCACGCTCTTCACCGTCGGCTCCGCCGCCGCCGCCCTCTCGCCGGGCATCGGCGCGCTGATCGCCGCCCGCGCCGTCCAGGGCGCCGGCGCCGCGGTCTCCATGCCGCTCACCCTCACCCTGCTCACCGCCGCGGTGCCGGCGGCCAGGCGGGGTCTGGCCTTCGGCATCTGGGCGGGCGTCAACGGCCTGGCCGTCGCCACCGGACCGCTGGTCGGCGGGACGCTCACCGAGCACTTCTCCTGGCAGTGGATCTTCTGGGTGAACGTCCCGGTCGGCCTCGTCCTGATCCCGCTCGCCGCCCTCAAGCTCCGCGAGAGCCGGGGCGCCAACCCGGCGCTGGACGTGGTCGGCACGATCCTGGTCAGCCTGGGCCTGTTCGGCGTCGTCCTCGGCCTGATCCGCGGCAACCCGAACGGCTGGACCAGCCCGCTGGTGCTCGGCTCCCTGATCGGCGGCGTCGCGCTGCTCACCGCCTTCGTGCTGTACGAGCAGCGCTGGGCCGAGCACCCGATGCTCCCGATGCGGCTGTTCCGCAGCCGGGCCTTCTCCGCCGTCAACGCCTCCGGCCTGCTGATGTTCCTCGGGATGTTCGGCTCGATCTTCCTGATCAGCCAGCACCTGCAGAGCGTGGGCGGCTACAGCCCGCAGGAGGCCGGCATCCGGATGCTCCCGTGGACCGGCATGCCGCTGATCGTCGCCCCGATCGCGGGCATCCTGGCCGACCGCTTCGGCGGCCGCCCCATCGTGGTCACCGGGCTGCTGCTGCAGGGCGCCGGCCTGGCGATGTACGCGGCGATCACCGGCGGCAGCACCGGCTACGACTACGCCGCCGAGATCCCCGCCGTGGTGATCTGCGGCATCGGCATGTCGCTGTACTTCGCCCCGACCGCCGCCCTGGTGATGGACAGCGTCCGGCCGGAGGAGCAGGGCATCGCCTCCGGCGCCAACAACGCGCTGCGCGAGGTCGGCGGCGCGCTCGGCGTGGCCGTCCTCTCGGCGGTGTTCTCGGCGCAGGGCGGGTACACGTCGGAGCAGTCCTTCATCGACGGGCTGGTGCCCGCGCTGTACGTCGGCGCCGGGGTGGTGGCGGTCGCTGCGGTCTGCGCGTTCTTCCTCCCGCGCCGGGTGGAGCCCGCGGTCGTCGCCGACGAGCCGGCGGCCGTGGAGCCGGAGCAGGCCGGTGCCGAGCGGGCCGAGGACGCGGCGCCCGTCCACGCCGAGGCCTCGAAGGCCTGACCGGCCGATCCGGGTGCGGGGGCGGCCGGGCGGCCGTCCCCGCACCCGTACGCTGGTGGGCGTGCTGGTAGAAAACGACGCCCCCCTCGCCCCGCTGACCACGCTCCGGCTCGGCGGCCCGGCCCGCCGCCTGGTGACCGCCCACACCGACGACGAGGTGATCGCCGCCGTCCGCGCGGCCGACGAGGCCGGCGAGCCGCTGCTGGTCCTCGGCGGCGGCTCCAACCTGGTGATCGGCGACGCCGGCTTCCCCGGCACCGTGCTGCGGATCGCGACCACCGGCTTCGCCCTGGACGGCACCGTGCTGGAGCTGGCGGCCGGCGAGGTCTGGTCGGAGGCGGTCGCCCGCGCGGTGCGCGAGCACGGCCTGGCGGGCGTCGAGTTCCTGGCCGGCATCCCCGGCTCGGCCGGTGCCACCCCGGTGCAGAACGTCGGCGCGTACGGCCAGGAGGTCGCCCAGTCGATCACCGAGGTGGTCGCCTACGACCGCACGGCCGGCGAGGTGGTCACGCTCCCCAACGCCGAGTGCGCGTTCTCCTACCGGCACAGCCGCTTCAAGGCCGAGCCGGACCGCTACGTGGTGCTGCGGGTGCGGTTCGCCCTGGCCGACCACGAGGGGCTCTCCACTCCGGTCAAGTACGCCGAGGTGGCCAGGCACTTCGGCGTCGAGCAGGGCGAGCGGGTGCCGCTGGAGCGGGCGCACGACGCGGTGCTGGGGCTGCGCTCCGGCAAGGGCATGGTGCTGGACCCGGCGGACCACGACACCTGGTCGGCCGGCTCCTTCTTCACCAACCCGGTGCTCACGGCCGCCCAGTACGAGTCCTTCCGGACCCGCCCGGGCACCGGGAACGCCCCCGCCTACCCGGCGCCGGAGGGCTGCACCAAGACCTCGGCCGCCTGGCTGATCGACCGGGCCGGTTTCGGCAAGGGCTACGGCAGCGGCCCGGCGACGCTCTCCACCAAGCACACCCTGGCGCTCACCAACCGCGGCGCGGCCACCGCCGAGGACCTGCTGGCGCTGGCCCGGGAGATCCGGGACGGCGTCCGCGAGGCCTTCGGGGTCGAGCTGGTGAACGAGCCGGTGATGATCGGCGTCAAGCTCTAGGCCCGGTCCACAGGGCACGCCTCAGGTGCCGCTGACCAGCCAGGTGTCGATGTCCGCCAGCAGCTCCTTGCGGACGGCCTCCGGCGCACGTGAGCCGCGGACGGACTGCCGTGCCAGCTCGGCGAGTTCGGCGTCGCCGAAGCCGAGGACGTCGCGGGCCAGGTCGTACTGGGCGGCCAGCCGGCTGCCGAACAGCAGCGGGTCGTCCGCGCCCAGGGCCAGCGGCACGCCGGCGTCGAACAGCCGCCGCAGCGGGACGTCCTCGGGTCGCTCGTAGACGCCGAGCGAGACGTTCGAGGACGGGCAGACCTCGCAGGTGATCTGGCGGTCCGCCAGCCGTTCCATCAGCCGGGGGTCCTCGGCGGCGCGGACGCCGTGGCCGATCCGGCCGGCGCCCAGGTCGTCCAGGCAGTCCCGGACGGATTCGGGCCCGGCCAGCTCGCCGCCGTGCGGGGCGGCCAGCAGCCCGCCCTTGCGGGCGATCTCGAAGGCCCGGTCGAAGTCCCGGGCGAGGCCGCGCCGCTCGTCGTTGGAGAGGCCGAAGCCGACCACGCCCTGGTCGGCGTACCGGACGGCGAGCCGGGCCAGCGTCCGGGCGTCCATCGGGGACTTCATCCGGTTCGCCGCGACCAGCACCCGGATGCCCACCCCGGTGGCCGTGGCGGCGTGCTCCACGGCGTCCAGGATCAGCTCCAGCGCGGGGATCAGCCCGCCCAGCCGGGGCGCGTACGAGGTCGGGTCGACCTGGATCTCCAGCCAGCGGGAGCCGTCCCGCCGCTCGTCCTGGGCGGTCTCCAGGACCAGCCGGCGGATGTCCTCCTCGTCCCGCAGCACCGAGCGGGCGGTGTCGTACAGGCGCTGGAAGCGGAACCAGCCGCGTTCGTCGGTGGCCCGCAGTCGCGGCGGCTCGCCGGAGCTGAGCGCCTCCGGCAGTCGGACGCCGTGCTTGTCGGCCAGCTCCAGCAGGGTGGCGGGCCGCATCGAGCCGGTGAAGTGCAGGTGCAGGTGGGCCTTCGGGAGGTCCCTGACGTCTCGCGGATTCAACAGGCGTTCCATTCGCCGATACTGCCGCATCGGACCCCCAAACGGGAACCGCCCTCCTTCCGTCCCCCGAAGGGGTGAAAGAGGGCGGTACCCGACGTGAAGCGCGGGTGTCAGCGGGCGTCAGCGGGCGCCGACGGGTGTCAGTCGCGGGCCTCGCCGAGCAGCTTCTGCAGCCGGCCGATGCCCTCGGCCAGGTCGGCGTCGCCGAGCGCGTAGGAGAACCGCAGGTAGCCGGGGGTGCCGAAGGCCTCGCCCGGGACGGCCGCGACCTCGGCCTCGTCCAGGATCAGCGACGCCAGCTCGCCGGAGCTCTCCGGGCGCCGGCCGCGGATCTCCTTGCCCAGCAGGCCCTTGACGGACGGGTACACGTAGAACGCGCCCTCCGGCTCGGGGCAGTACACGCCCTCGATCTCGTTGAGCATCCGCACGATGGTCTTGCGGCGGCGGTCGAAGGCGGTGCGCATCTCGTGCACCGCGGCCAGGTCGCCGCTGACGGCGGCGATCGCGGCGCGCTGGGCGACGTTGGAGACGTTCGAGGTGGCGTGCGACTGCAGGTTGGTCGCGGCCTTGATGACGTCCTTGGGGCCGATCACCCAGCCCACCCGCCAGCCGGTCATCGCGTAGGTCTTGGCGACGCCGTTGACCACGACGCACTTGTCGGCCAGCTCGGGCAGCAGGGCCGGCAGCGAGGTGAAGGAGGCGTCGCCGTACACCAGGTGCTCGTAGATCTCGTCGGTGAGCACCCAGAGGCCGTGCTCCAGCGCCCAGCGGCCGATCGCCTCGGCCTCGGCCTCGGTGTACACCGCGCCGGTCGGGTTGGACGGCGAGACGAAGAGCACCACCTTGGTGTTCTCGGTGCGGGCGGCCTCCAGCTGCTCGACCGAGACCTTGTAACCGGTGGTCTCGTCGGTCACGACCTCCACCGGGACGCCGCCGGCGAGCTGGACCGACTCCGGGTAGGTGGTCCAGTACGGGGCCGGGACGATGACCTCGTCGCCCGGGTCCAGGATCGCGGCGAACGCCTCGTAGATCGCCTGCTTGCCGCCGTTGGTGACCAGCACCTGGGAGGCGTCCACCTCGTAGCCGGAGTCGCGCAGCGTCTTGGCGGCGATCGCGGACTTCAGCTCGGGCAGGCCACCCGCCGGGGTGTAGCGGTGGTTCTTCGGGTCGCGGCAGGCCTCGACGGCCGCCTCGACGATGTAGTCCGGGGTGGGGAAGTCGGGCTCGCCGGCTCCGAAGCCGATCACCGGACGGCCGGCCGCCTTGAGGGCCTTGGCCTTGGCGTCCACGGCGAGGGTCGCGGACTCGGCGATCGCGCCGACCCGGGCGGAGACCCGGCGGTCGGCGGGGCGGATGGAACGGTCGGGCTGCGGGGTGGAAGCGCTCATGCCTGCATCGTCGCAGAACCGGGACGGACCGGGCATCGCGGTTTCACCATCCGTACCGGACCGTCCACATGGCGGCGCCCGCCGATCCGCCGGTGATCATGCGGGCATGCCGGACATATGCCGGACAACCGGTGCTCCCGGAAGAAGAGGTTCGACCAAACACCCCTCGACCACGTATGCTCACTGCTCGACGGCCCGCCGAAAAAGAACCGGAGCTTCACCAGCTGTGCAGACAGCCGGGGGAGATGCGGTAGGTTGGTCGCTACGGAGTCGCGAGACCCCGTAGGGCAATAGCTCAATTGGTAGAGCACCGGTCTCCAAAACCGGCGGTTGGGGGTTCAAGTCCCTCTTGCCCTGCTGCTTGATCCGTTTTCAGCCCGTTCGCTCCACAGAGCGAGCGGGCTTGATGCGGAGAGGGCGCCGAATCAGCACCGCTTGTAGCCGGCCGTTCGTGCCCCATCGGGCGCGAGCCGCTCGGCCGGACCCGGATTCAGGTGAGGACGAGTGACGGAGACCACGGGCTCCACCGCAACGCCTGAGAGCGGCAACCCCGAGGGGGCCGACGGCGCTGCCGACACCACGCCCGCCGAGGGCGAGGAGAAGTCGCTCTCGCGCCGCGAGCGCAAGCGCGCCGCCCGCGCCGGTGACAAGAAGTCCGGCAAGCGCGGCAAGATGGGCCCGTTCGCCCGAATCGGCCTGTTCTACCGCCAGATCATCGCCGAACTGCGCAAGGTCGTCTGGCCCACCCGCAGCGAGCTCACCCAGTACACGACCGTCGTCGTCGTGTTCGTGGTGGTCGTGATGGGCTTCGTGGCCGGCCTCGACTACGGCCTCTCCAAGCTGAGCCTCCTGGTCTTCGGCTGACCTGGCCGTCCCACCTCCGTAGCAGTCTCCCGACCCGGGCCGAATCATCGGCCCGGGTCGTGCTGTCTGCGCCGGACGTACGAGGCCGCTACCGTGGACTCGGTACTGTTGAAGTCTCCGAGTCCTCTCCTGGCGCCCGCGCGAGCGGCAGCCCGCCGGAGCCGGCCCCGGAGCGCGCCACCTTCACCATCTCCAGGAAAGAAGCAGCCACCGTGTCTGAGTCCCCCCTGTACGACGCCGACGAGACCGTCCGCGAGGCGGATGTCGCCGCCGAGCTGGACGCGGCCGAGCTGGCTGACGAAGCCGAGTCCGCCGAGCAGATCGTTGACGCCGTGGACGGCGACGAGGACGAGGTCGACGCGCACGACGAGGCCGAGGCCGGCGAGCCCGCCGAGGAGGCGGCGCTGCACGTGGAGGACGACGTGGAGCCCGCCGCCGAGGAGACCGAGGCCGACGCCGACGCCGAGGAGGCCGAGGCTGAGGAGGCCGTCGAGGTCGACCCGGTCGCCAAGTTCCGCGAGGACCTGCGCTTCATGCCGGGCGAGTGGTACGTGATCCACACCTACGCCGGCTACGAGAACCGGGTGAAGCAGAACCTGGAGCAGCGCGCCGTCTCGCTGAACGTCGAGGAGTACATCTTCCAGGCCGAGGTGCCGCAGGAGGAGGTCGTCCAGATCAAGAACGGCGACCGCAAGACCATCCGCCAGAACAAGCTCCCCGGCTACGTCCTGGTGCGCATGGACCTCACCCCCGAGTCCTGGGGCGTCGTGCGCAACACCCCCGGTGTCACCGGCTTCGTCGGCAACGCCTACGACCCGTACCCGCTGACCCTGGACGAGGTCGTCAAGATGCTCGCCCCGGACGTCGAGCGCCAGGCGGCCAAGGATGCTGGCAAGCCCTCGCCGATCAAGCCGAGCGAGATCCAGGTGCTGGACTTCGAGGTCGGCGACTCGGTCACCGTCACCGACGGTCCGTTCGCGACGCTGCAGGCGACCATCAACGAGATCAACCCCGACTCGAAGAAGGTCAAGGGCCTGGTCGAGATCTTCGGCCGGGAGACCCCGGTCGAGCTCTCCTTCGACCAGATCCAGAAGAACTAGTCCCACGGTCTTCGGATCCGGGGCGGGGCCGAGGGCCCTGCCCCGGATCCGTTTTGGTCCAGCGGCGCTAAGGCGTTAGCCTGGTTCGATGTGTGTGTTGGCGGCCGGGTGTCGCCCCGGTTCCGCACACACCAGCACTCACCTCTCGGAAGGACCCGGAGAGACATGCCTCCCAAGAAGAAGAAGGTCACGGGGCTTATCAAGCTCCAGATCAACGCCGGTGCGGCCAACCCGGCGCCGCCGGTCGGCCCCGCGCTGGGCCAGCACGGCGTCAACATCATGGAGTTCTGCAAGGCCTACAACGCTGCGACCGAGTCGCAGCGCGGCATGATCGTGCCGGTGGAGATCACGGTCTACGACGACCGTTCCTTCACCTTCATCACGAAGACGCCGCCGGCCGCGCGCCTCATCCTGAAGGCCGCCGGTGTGGACAAGGGCTCCAGCGAGCCGCACAAGACCAAGGTCGCCAAGCTCACCAGCGCCCAGGTCCGCGACATCGCCACCACCAAGATGCCCGACCTGAACGCCAACGACCTGGACGCGGCGGAGAAGATCATCGCCGGCACCGCCCGGTCGATGGGCATCACCGTCGAGGGCTGACCAGCTCTTTTCGTCCCTGTGGTAGGGCCTGCGCAGGCCCGTGATACCACGACTCCCATCACCATTCAGGAGCAGCAGTGAAGCGCAGCAAGGCTCTGAAGGCCGCGGACGCTCAGGTCGACCGCGACCGCCTCTACGCCCCCCTCGAGGCCATCCGCCTCGCCAAGGCCACCAGCACCACCAAGTTCGACGGCACCGTCGAGGTCGCCATGCGTCTGGGCGTCGACCCGCGCAAGGCCGACCAGATGGTCCGCAGCACCGTGATCCTCCCGCACGGCACCGGTAAGACCGCTCGGGTCCTGGTCTTCGCGACCGGTGACCGTGCCGAGGCCGCGCGTGCTGCGGGCGCCGACATCGTCGGCTCCGACGAGCTGATCGACGAGGTCGCCAAGGGCCGTCTGGACTTCGACGCCGTCGTCGCCACCCCGGACCTCATGGGCAAGGTCGGCCGCCTCGGCCGCGTGCTCGGTCCCCGTGGTCTGATGCCGAACCCGAAGACCGGCACCGTGACCCCGGATGTCGCCAAGGCTGTCAACGACATCAAGGGCGGCAAGATCGAGTTCCGCGTCGACAAGCACTCGAACCTGCACTTCATCATCGGTAAGGCCTCCTTCACCGACGAGCAGCTGGTCGAGAACTACGCCGCCGCGCTGGACGAGGTGCTCCGCGCCAAGCCGTCCGCCGCCAAGGGCCGCTACATCAAGAAGACCGCCATCAGCACCACGATCGGCCCCGGCATCCCCGTGGACCCGAACCGCACCCGCAACCTCTTCGTCGAAGAGGACCCGGCCGCGGTCTGAGCCGATCGGCTCTGAAGCAGTCCGTACAGCGGGCCCGTACCCCCTTCACCGGGGGTGCGGGCCCGCAGTCGTTTCCGGATCGGGACGGGGGTGGATGGGAACGGTTGCCCGAAGCGTCGTACGCTCTGCCGGTCAGATCATGTGCAGAACGTGTGACCGTCGGAGCGTGCCGTGCCGCCCACCCTTCGCCCCGCCGTCGCGGTGGCCACCCTGCTGCTGATCGGTGCCACCACCGGGTGCAGCCTGCTGGCCGCCCCGGGAACCCGCACCCCCGACGGCGACCCCGCGCCCGTACCGCCCCGCCAGGTGGTGCTCGCCGCTGCCCAGGCGCTGGACGACGCCGGCGGCGCCCGGATCGACGTGGTCGAGGAGGGCCCGGCCGGCCGCCGCACCGCGAGCGGCACCCTGACCTGGGGCACCCGGGACGAGGGCGCCCTGACCGTCACCGACGAGCAGGGCACCGGGCAGCTGACCCTGAGGGACGGTGCACTCGACCTCAGCTACCAGGGCGCCCCGCCCAAGCACGCGGACCGGGACGGCGCCGAGTCGCTCGATCCGCGGGCGACCACCGGCCCGGGCGGCTACGCGGGTGGCTGGATGACCGCCCTGGTCACCAACCCGGGCAGCCGCGCGTACGAGATCGCGCAGACCGGGAAGCTCGGCTCGCTCGGCGGCGAACAGCTGGCCGGGACGACCGTGGCGCACTACCAGGGCACCACGCCGGTGGCCGAATACTTCGGCGCGGACCAGGAGTTGACCCCCGCGCGACTCGCTGCGGTGGTCGACTGGTACCGCCGGCGGGGGGTGACGGCGATCGGTTACGACGTCTGGGTCGGGCCCGGCGAGCGGCTGCTGAGACTGCGTGAGACGGCCCGGGGGAGCGACGGCACCACGGTGACCACGACGGATGTCTCGACCCCCGGAGAAGGCGACGCGCCCCCTGTCGAAGCCGGGTGACGGGAGGGGGCTGTCCGGCGCGTGGGACATCTGGCGATCCGTTAGAGTCCGCGTGAGAAGAAGCCGAAAATCGGTTCTTCATCGGATCGTTCGGATCTCACGGGGGACTCCATGCGCGCTGCGCGCCTCGCCTCGACCGTCGTCACCGCGGCCGTGCTGCTCGGTGCCGCCACCGCCTGCGGCAGCAAGGGCGGCGACGCCAAGAGCGGCGACGCGGCGCCGGCCGGAGACCCCAAGGCCGCGTTGGCCGCCTCCGCCCTGGTGATGCAGAAGGCCAGCAACGGCAAGGTCACCATGGTCTCCCCGGACGGCTCGACCCACACCGCGGGCAGCGGCGACGCCGACTGGAAGGACCCGAACCGGACGGCCGTCGACCTGACGGGCGAGGTGGAGACCAAGAAGATCCGGTTCCGGGTGATCGGCACCGACGGCTACCTCGGCGGCGGCGACACCGAGGCCGCCGCCATGGGCGGCAAGCACTGGATCAAGCTGCCCGCCTCGAACGAACTCGGCGACGGCGTCCTGCTGATGAGCCAGCTGCTCAACCCGGTCGCCCAGCTCGGGCTCGCCGCGCAGAGCGGCAAGCCCGCCAAGGTCGGCCAGGAGAGCCTCGACGGCGTCCAGGTCACCCACCTGCGGGTGGTCGAGGAGGCCTCCGCCATGGTGGCCGGCATGCCGGCGCTCACGGCCGAACAGCGCACGGCCGTCCAGAAGTCCCTGGAAGAGGACGGCAGGACCCTCACCATCGACTTCTGGCTCAACGGCCGGCAGGAACTCGTCCAGTACCAGGAGTACGGCGACAAGAACGGCGAGCACGACGCCGTCACCGTCAAGTACGCGGACCTCGGCAAGGCCGCGAAGATCGACGCCCCCGCCGCCACCGACCTCGGCAGCGAGACCGACCTCCTCAAACTGCTCGGCTGATCCGCCGAGCCCGCGCACCGGAGCCGACACGGCTCCCTCCGTACCGAACGGCTGACCCCCGGGGCGCAGAACGGCAAGTCCACCGTCCTCCACTCGGACTACGGCACGCCGGTCACCGCTGCGGTGCCGGAGGCGGCCGACACGGTGGAACTGGCCGAGCTGGCGAAGCTGGGCAAGGGGGGCGCCACCGGCTGATCCGGGGCAGGGTGGCAAGGTGGCCGGAACGAAAGCCGCCGACGCGGCGCCCGGGCGAGAGGGGACCAGACGATGGCGGGACGACGGCGGTTGGCGGCGCTGGCCGCGGTCGTCCTGCTGGCGAGCGGGCTGGCCGGATGCGGCGGGGGTGGCGGCACGCCGGCCGTGCCCTCCGGCAGCCCGACCCCGACCAGTTCCTCGTCGACCGAGGCGGCCAAGCCCAGCGACCGCTCGCCGCACGGCGTCCTGGTCTCCGCCCAGCTGGCCATGCAGACCGCCCGCCGGGCCAAGGTCAGCTACCGGCTGGGAGCGGACGCCGGGGCCGGGCCGCTGTTCTGGCAGCCCAAGACGGCGCTCCAGATCAAGCGCTCCACCCCGGCCGACGCCGAGCAGCTGATCGTCGTGGACACCGTCGCCTACCAGGGCGGTGACGCCGCCACCGCGGCTCGCCAGGGCGGCCGGCACTGGGAGCGCTTCTCCGTCCCGCCGGACCCGGACGGCCACCGGGAGGTCCCGTACGCGGGGCTGATCGACCTGCTGAACCCGGTCGAGGCGCTGGCCGCCGCCACCGCCGACGGGGTGGACCCGCGGTTCGTGGGTGAGGAGAAGTTCGACGACTCGACGGTCGAGCACTACCGGATCACCACCACCGCCGAGCGCTACGCCGCCGCCCAGACCCAGCTGACCCAGGCCCGCCGGGACGGCCTGCGGGCCGCGCTGGCCCCCGGCGGCTCGATCTCGCTCACCGTGGACCTCTGGCTCAACGACAAGGACCAGCTGGTCCGGCTCCAGCGCACCGGCAGCGGTGACAGCGGCCGGGCGGACGACTCGATCCTCTACTCCGACTTCGCCGGCGCCCTGCTCTCGGTGCAGGCCCCGGCCGAGGCGGACACCGTGGACACCGGGCCCCGGACGGTCTCCCCACTGGCCCGCTGAGCCCCGTCCGGCGCGGCCGGCCCGGCGGGGATCGGCCGTTCAGGGGCGATTTGCCCCGGACGGCCGAGTCCGGTTACTGTTACCGAAGCCAAAGACCGCTGGTTGTCACCGTTCTCGCGAGGGATTCGGTGGCCGAAGGATCTGCGCTTCGTCGCAGGCAGCCCGCGCAGGTGTGTCTGGAGCTTCGACTTCCGGGTCCGCGTTCGCGCGAACATCCGTTGAGGTCGTTTCGAGCCCCGTGCGCCCTGCGCACCGGGGCTCATCTGCTTTTCCGCAGGCTTTCCTTCCGTCCGGTTGGTTCGAGGCGTGAATGGTCGACTTTCGCGGTCGGCCGGATTTCGACATCACGGAAGGAGGCGTAAGCCTATGGCAAGGCCCGACAAGGCTGCTGCCGTCGCCGAGATCACGGACAAGTTCCGTGGCTCCTCCGCGGCGCTGCTGACCGAGTACCGCGGTCTCTCGGTGAAGCAGGTCAAGACCCTGCGTCGCTCGCTCGGCGAGAACGCCGAGTACGCCGTGGTGAAGAACACGCTGACCAAGATCGCGGCCAACGAGGCCGGGATTTCGGAGCTCGACGACCTGTTCAACGGTCCGACGGCTGTCGCCTTCGTCACCGGTGACCCGGTGGAGTCGGCGAAGGCTCTGCGTGACTTCGCCAAGGAGAACCCCGCTCTCATCATCAAGGGCGGTGTCCTTGACGGTAAGGCGCTGTCCGCCGATGAGATCAAGAAGCTCGCGGACCTCGAGTCCCGCGAGGTGCTGCTCGCCAAGCTGGCGGGTGCCCTGAAGGCCAAGCAGTCCCAGGCTGCCGCGCTCTTCCAGGCCCTGCCGTCGAAGCTCGTCCGCACTGTGGACGCGCTGCGCGACAAGGTCGAGCAGGGCGGTGCCGGTACGCCGGCTCCCGCCGCCGAGGACGCCGCCGCCGAGTAATCGGCAGGCTCACGCCTCGCTGCGGGCCCGTGCCCGCCCCACCCGTACATACGGCATCACCTGCCGATTTAGTGGAAGGACGCCATCATGGCGAAGCTGTCCCAGGACGAGCTGCTCGCGCAGTTCGAGGACCTCACCCTCATCGAGCTCGCTGGCTTCGTGAAGGCCTTCGAGGAGAAGTTCGACGTCACCGCCGCCGCCCCGGTCGCCGTTGCCGCCGCCGGTGGCCCGGCCGCCGTTGAGGCCGTCGAGGAGCAGGACGAGTTCGACGTCATCCTCGATGGTGCCGGCGACAAGAAGATCCAGGTCATCAAGGAGGTGCGCACCCTGACCTCCCTCGGCCTGAAGGAGGCCAAGGACCTCGTTGACACCGCTGGTGCCAAGGTCCTGGAGAAGGTTGCCAAGGACGTTGCCGAGAAGGCCAAGGCCGCCCTCGAGGGTGCCGGCGCCAAGGTCACCGTCAAGTGACTTCTCGCCCCCTCTGAGGGGGCCTGAAGCCGGGCCGATCACCCTTGTGGGTGGTCGGCCCGGCTTTTTCGCGTTTCCGGCCCTGAGCGGCCCTGGGACGGCCCCGGGGCCGGTCCGCGGCCGGGATGTGCCGGTGTGGCCGAGAGCCCACTCGGCAGCGTCGGTGCGGACGGGTATGGTGATCACCGTCATCGACTGTGGCCCCCACCACGGCTTCTGTAACGCCGGGGGGCGTCCGGCCGATGGACGGGTCGAGGTCCGCACCGCCTGCGGGCCCTTGACGAACCCGGCGAGGCGCGCGATTCTCAAGGCGCGAGTCCGCCCGGTTGGTTTGCCCCTGGATGCATAACCAGTGGCTCAGGCGGGAAATGACTCCACGTGAGTTATGGGGCCCGGGCAGTGCCCGGGCCGGTGCAGTACCCGGTGGGCGTTCGCGTCCGCCGGCTACCGGGAGGAGTCTCCGATTCGGTTTCCGAATCAGAGCTGGACAGCAGTGTGCCCTTTGGCTACACTGTCCCTTTGCGCTGCCTGTTAGCTGCTCCGTGACTCGTCGCCCGGAGTCTGCGTTGCCCTGAAGGGGTCTGGCATCGCCTCCGCAAAGCGGCTCTGACCTGGGATCTCGATCCCGGCGGAGGCCAGTGGCGAGGGAGGCGGGACCAAGCCCGTGAAGGCCCGGCTGGTACGCGCGTAGTGAGCTCCGAGCCCTCGGAAGGACCCCCCTCTTGGCCGCGCCGCGCAACGCCTCGAACAATTCCGCCGCATCCACCGCCCCGCTCCGCGTCTCCTTCGCGAAGATCAAGGAGCCCCTCGAGGTCCCCAACCTCCTGGCCCTGCAGACCGAGAGCTTTGACTGGCTGCTCGGCAATGCGGCCTGGAAGTCCCGGGTCGAGGCGGCGTTGGAGAACGGTCAGGACGTCCCCACTAAGTCCGGTCTGGAGGAGATCTTCGAGGAGATCTCCCCGATCGAGGACTTCAGTGGGTCGATGTCGCTGACCTTCCGCGACCACCGTTTCGAGCCGCCGAAGAACTCGATTGACGAGTGCAAGGACCGCGACTTCACGTTCGCGGCTCCGCTCTTCGTCACGGCCGAGTTCACCAACAACGAGACCGGTGAGATCAAGTCTCAGACGGTCTTCATGGGCGACTTCCCGCTCATGACCCACAAGGGCACGTTCGTGATCAACGGCACCGAGCGTGTCGTCGTGTCGCAGCTGGTCCGCTCCCCGGGCGTGTACTTCGACTCCACCCTGGACAAGGTGTCCGACAAGGACATCTACTCCTGCAAGGTCATCCCCTCGCGTGGTGCCTGGCTGGAGATGGAGATCGACAAGCGCGACATGGTCGGCGTCCGCATCGACCGTAAGCGCAAGCAGTCCGTCACCGTGCTGCTCAAGGCGCTCGGCTGGACCAACGAGATGATTCTCGAGGAGTTCGGCGAGTACGAGTCCATGCGCAACACCCTGGAGAAGGACCACACCCAGGGCCAGGACGACGCGCTGCTGGACATCTACCGCAAGCTGCGTCCTGGCGAGCCGCCGACGCGCGAGGCCGCGCAGACGCTTCTGGAGAACCTGTACTTCAACCCGAAGCGCTACGACCTCGCCAAGGTGGGCCGCTACAAGGTCAACCGGAAGCTGGGCAACGCCGAGTCGCTGGACTCCGGCGTGCTCACCGAGCCCGACATCATCGGTGCGATCAAGTACCTGGTGAAGCTGCACGCCGGTGAGACCGAGTGGAACGACCAGACCGGTCGCGACATCGTGGTCGAGGTCGACGACATCGACCACTTCGGCAACCGTCGCCTGCGCAACGTCGGCGAGCTCATCCAGAACCAGGTCCGTACGGGTCTCGCCCGTATGGAGCGCGTCGTGCGCGAGCGCATGACCACCCAGGACGTCGAGGCGATCACGCCGCAGACCCTGATCAACATCCGGCCGGTCGTCGCCTCCATCAAGGAGTTCTTCGGCACCAGCCAGCTGTCGCAGTTCATGGACCAGACGAACCCGCTGTCGGGCCTGACCCACAAGCGTCGTCTGTCCGCCCTCGGCCCCGGTGGTCTCTCCCGTGAGCGCGCCGGCTTCGAGGTCCGTGACGTGCACCCCTCGCACTACGGGCGCATGTGTCCGATCGAGACCCCCGAAGGCCCGAACATCGGTCTGATCGGGTCGCTGGCCTCGTACGGCCGGGTCAACGCCTTCGGCTTCATCGAGACCCCGTACCGCAAGGTCATCGAGGGTGTCGTCACGGAGCAGGTCGACTACCTCACGGCCGACGAGGAGGACCGCTACGTCATCGCGCAGGCCAACGCCCCGCTGACGACGGAGCTGACCTTCGCCGAGCCGCGTGTCCTGGTCCGCCGCCGTGGCGGCGAGATCGACTACATCCCGGGCACCGAGATCGACTACATGGACGTCTCGCCGCGCCAGATGGTGTCGGTCGCGACCGCCATGATCCCGTTCCTCGAGCACGACGACGCCAACCGCGCGCTCATGGGCTCGAACATGATGCGCCAGGCGGTGCCGCTGCTGAAGAGCGAGGCTCCGCTGGTCGGTACCGGCATGGAGTACCGCTGCGCCGTCGACGCCGCGGACGTCATCACCGCCGAGAAGGCCGGTGTCGTCCAGGAGGTCTCGGCCGACTACGTCACCGTCGCCAACGACGACGGCACGTACACCACGTACCGCGCCGCCAAGTTCACCCGCTCCAACCAGGGCACCGCCTTCAACCAGAAGGTGCTCGTGGACGAGGGCGCCCGGGTCGAGTCCGGCCAGGTGCTGGCCGACGGCCCGTGCACCGACGAGGGCGAGATGGCCCTCGGCAAGAACCTGCTCGTGGCGTTCATGTCGTGGGAGGGTCACAACTACGAGGACGCGATCATCCTGTCGCAGCGCCTCGTGCAGGACGACGTCCTCTCCTCGATCCACATCGAGGAGCACGAGGTCGACGCCCGTGACACCAAGCTCGGCCCCGAGGAGATCACCCGGGACATCCCGAACGTCTCCGAGGAGGTCCTCGCCGACCTCGACGAGCGCGGCATCATCCGCATCGGCGCCGACGTCGTCACCGGCGACATCCTGGTCGGCAAGGTCACGCCCAAGGGCGAGACCGAGCTGACCCCGGAGGAGCGCCTGCTCCGCGCGATCTTCGGTGAGAAGGCCCGTGAGGTCCGCGACACCTCGCTGAAGGTGCCGCACGGTGAGTCCGGCAAGGTCATCGGCGTCCGCGTCTTCGACCGCGAAGAGGGCGACGAGCTGCCCCCGGGCGTGAACCAGCTGGTCCGCGTCTACGTGGCCCAGAAGCGCAAGATCACCAACGGTGACAAGCTCGCCGGCCGTCACGGCAACAAGGGCGTCATCTCGAAGATCCTGCCGGTCGAGGACATGCCGTTCCTGGAGGACGGCACCCCGGTCGACATCATCCTCAACCCGCTGGGCGTCCCGTCCCGAATGAACCCGGGACAGGTCCTGGAGATCCACCTCGGGTGGCTCGCCAAGCAGGGCTGGGACGTCTCCGGCCTCGCCGACGAGTGGGCCCAGCGCCTCCAGGCGATCGGCGCCGACACCGTCCAGGGCGGCACCAACCTCGCCACCCCGGTCTTCGACGGCGCCCGCGAGGACGAGATCACCGGCCTGCTGGACAACACCACCCTCACCCGTGACGGTGAGCGCCTGGTGAACTCCACCGGCAAGGCCCGGCTGTTCGACGGCCGCTCCGGCGAGCCGTTCCCGATGCCGGTCTCGGTCGGCTACATGTACATCCTCAAGCTGCACCACCTGGTCGACGACAAGCTGCACGCCCGTTCGACCGGTCCGTACTCGATGATCACCCAGCAGCCGCTCGGTGGTAAGGCGCAGTTCGGTGGTCAGCGCTTCGGTGAGATGGAGGTGTGGGCCCTTGAGGCGTACGGCGCTGCTTACGCGCTGCAGGAGCTGCTCACCATCAAGTCCGACGACGTCCTCGGCCGCGTGAAGGTCTACGAGGCCATCGTCAAGGGCGAGAACATCCCCGAGCCCGGCATTCCCGAGTCCTTCAAGGTCCTCATCAAGGAAATGCAGTCGCTCTGCCTCAACGTGGAGGTGCTGTCCTCGGACGGCCAGTCCATCGAGATGCGGGACTCCGACGAGGACGTGTTCCGCGCCGCCGAGGAGCTCGGCATTGACCTGTCCCGGCGCGAGCCGAGCAGCGTCGAAGAGGTCTGACGGAGGTTGGGCCGGCTGCCCGAGCAGCCGGCCCGCCCCCAGGCCCCCCTCAGACCACATGAACGACTCTCGACTTACGAAAGAGGGCTTGACGACCAGTGCTTGACGTCAACTTCTTCGACGAGCTCCGCATCGGCCTGGCCACCGCCGACGACATCCGCCAGTGGTCGCACGGCGAGGTCAAGAAGCCGGAGACCATCAACTACCGCACCCTGAAGCCCGAAAAGGACGGACTCTTCTGCGAGAAGATCTTCGGCCCCACCCGGGACTGGGAGTGCTACTGCGGTAAGTACAAGCGCGTCCGCTTCAAGGGCATCATCTGTGAGCGCTGCGGCGTCGAGGTGACCCGCGCCAAGGTGCGCCGTGAGCGGATGGGCCACATCGAGCTGGCCGCCCCGGTCACCCACATCTGGTACTTCAAGGGCGTGCCGTCCCGCCTGGGCTACCTGCTCGACCTGGCGCCGAAGGACCTCGAGAAGGTCATCTACTTCGCCGCCTACATGATCACCTGGGTCGACGACGAGCGCCGCCAGCGCGACCTGCCGTCCCTGGAGGCGCACGTCTCGGTCGAGCGCCAGCAGATCGAGAACCGCCGCGACTCCGACCTCGAGGCCCGTGCCAAGAAGGCCGAGACCGACCTGGCCGAGCTGGAGGCCGAGGGCGCCAAGGCCGACGTGCGCCGCAAGGTGCGCGAGGGCGCCGAGCGCGAGATGAAGCAGCTGCGCGACCGCGCGCAGCGCGAGCTCGACCGCCTCGACGAGGTGTGGGCCCGCTTCAAGAACCTCAAGGTCCAGGACCTCGAGGGCGACGAGCTGCTCTACCGCGAGCTGCGCGACCGCTTCGGCACCTACTTCTCCGGCTCGATGGGCGCGGCGGCCCTCAAGGACCGCCTCGAGACCTTCGACCTGGCGGAGGAGTCCGAGCGCCTGCGCGAGATCATCCGCACCGGCAAGGGCCAGAAGAAGACCCGTGCGCTGAAGCGCCTCAAGGTCGTCTCCGCGTTCCTGCAGACCACCAACAAGCCCAACGGCATGGTGCTGGACTGCGTCCCGGTCATCCCGCCGGACCTGCGTCCGATGGTGCAGCTGGACGGTGGCCGCTTCGCGACCTCCGACCTGAACGACCTGTACCGCCGCGTGATCAACCGCAACAACCGCCTGAAGCGGCTTCTCGACCTCGGCGCGCCCGAGATCATCGTGAACAACGAGAAGCGCATGCTCCAGGAGGCCGTCGACGCCCTGTTCGACAACGGCCGTCGCGGCCGTCCGGTCACCGGCCCGGGCAACCGCCCGCTGAAGTCCCTCAGCGACATGCTGAAGGGCAAGCAGGGTCGTTTCCGCCAGAACCTGCTCGGCAAGCGCGTCGACTACTCGGCCCGTTCGGTCATCGTCGTCGGCCCGCAGCTCAAGCTGCACCAGTGCGGTCTGCCCAAGGCCATGGCGCTGGAGCTCTTCAAGCCGTTCGTGATGAAGCGCCTGGTCGACCTGAACCACGCGCAGAACATCAAGTCGGCCAAGCGCATGGTCGAGCGTGCCCGCCCGGTCGTGTGGGACGTGCTCGAAGAGGTCATCGCCGAGCACCCCGTCCTGCTGAACCGTGCGCCCACCCTGCACCGCCTCGGCATCCAGGCCTTCGAGCCCCAGCTGGTCGAGGGCAAGGCCATCCAGATCCACCCGCTCGTCTGCACCGCGTTCAACGCGGACTTCGACGGTGACCAGATGGCCGTCCACCTGCCGCTCTCCGCGGAGGCGCAGGCCGAGGCCCGCATCCTGATGCTGTCCTCGAACAACATCCTGAAGCCGGCCGACGGTCGCCCCGTCACCATGCCGACCCAGGACATGGTGCTCGGCCTGTTCTTCCTGACCTCGGACCGGGAGACGGTGAAGGGCGGTGGCCGTTCCTTCTCCTCGACCGCCGAGGCCGTCATGGCCTTCGACGCCCGCGAGCTGGACGTCCAGGCCCCGATCGAGCTGCGCCTGCCGGCCGGCACCGTCCCGCCGCGCGGCTGGACCCCGCCGGTGGACGAGGAGGGCCAGACGGCCTGGTTCGACGGCGAGCCGTTCCGCCTGACCACCACCCTGGGCCGCGCGCTCTTCAACGAGCTGCTGCCCGAGGACTACCCGTTCGTCGACTACGAGGTGGGCAAGAAGCAGCTCTCCGCGATCGTCAACGACCTGGCGGAGCGCTACCCCAAGGTCGTCGTCGCGGCGACCCTGGACAACCTGAAGGCGGCCGGTTTCCACTGGTCGACCCGCTCGGGTGTCACCGTCTCGATCTCCGACGTCGTCGTCCCGCCGAACAAGCCCCAGATCCTCGAGGGCTACGAGGCGAAGGCGGAGAAGGTCCAGCGTCAGTACGAGCGCGGCCTGATCACCAACGACGAGCGCAAGCAGGAGCTCATCGGCATCTGGACCCAGGCGACCAACGAGGTCGCCGAGGCCATGAACGAGAACTTCCCGAAGACGAACCCCATCTTCATGATGGTCGACTCGGGTGCTCGTGGAAACATGATGCAGATGCGCCAGATCGCCGGTATGCGTGGTCTGGTGTCGAACGCCAAGAACGAGACCATCCCGCGACCCATCAAGGCGTCGTTCCGTGAGGGTCTCACCGTGCTGGAGTACTTCATCTCCACCCACGGTGCCCGTAAGGGTCTGGCGGACACCGCCCTCCGTACCGCCGACTCCGGCTACCTCACCCGTCGTCTGGTCGACGTCTCCCAGGACGTCATCATTCGCGAGGAGGACTGCGGTACCGAGCGCGGCCTGAAGCTGGCGATCGGCACCGTCGGTGCGGACGGCGTGCTGCGCAAGGCCGACGACGTCGAGACCAGCGTGTACGCCCGCATGCTCGCCGAGGACATCACGGTGGACGGCAAGCTCCTTGCCACCGCCAACACCGACCTCGGTGACGTGCTGATCGACGAGCTGATCCGCCACGGCATCGGCGAGGTCAAGACCCGCTCGATCCTGACCTGCGAGTCGGCCGTCGGCACCTGCGCCTTCTGCTACGGGCGTTCGCTGGCCACCGGCAAGCTGGTCGACATCGGTGAGGCGGTCGGCATCATCGCCGCCCAGTCCATCGGTGAGCCCGGTACCCAGCTGACGATGCGTACCTTCCACACCGGTGGTGTGGCCGGTGACGACATCACCCAGGGTCTGCCGCGTGTCGTCGAGCTCTTCGAGGCCCGTACCCCCAAGGGTGTGGCCCCGATCTCGGAGGCCACCGGCCGGGCGCGGATCGAGGACACCGAGAAGACCCGCAAGCTCGTCATCACCCCGGACGACGGCAGCGACGAGATCGCCTACCCCGTCTCCAAGCGTGTGAAGCTGCTGGTCAGCGAGGGCGAGGCGGTCGAGGTCGGCCAGAAGCTGACCATGGGTGCCACCAACCCGCACGACGTCCTGCGCATCATGGGCCAGCGTGCCGTCCAGATCCACCTGGTCGCCGAGGTCCAGAAGGTCTACAACTCGCAGGGTGTGTCGATCCACGACAAGCACATCGAGATCATCATCCGGCAGATGCTCCGCCGCGTGACGATCATCGAGTCGGGCGACGCCGAGCTGCTCCCGGGCGAGCTCGTCGAGCGCGGCCGCTTCGAGACCGAGAACCGTCGCGTGGTCGCCGAGGGCGGTCACCCCGCCTCCGGCCGTCCGCAGCTGATGGGTATCACCAAGGCCTCGCTGGCCACCGAGTCCTGGCTGTCGGCCGCCTCCTTCCAGGAGACGACCCGGGTCCTCACCGACGCGGCGATCCACGCCAAGTCGGACCCGCTGCTGGGCCTCAAGGAGAACGTCATCCTCGGTAAGCTCATCCCGGCCGGTACGGGTCTGCCCCGCTACCGCAACATCCGGGTCGAGCCGACCGAGGAGGCCAAGGCCGCGATGTACTCGGCCGTCGGCTACGACGACTACGACCTGTCGCCCTTCGGCGCCGGCTCCGGCCAGGCGGTCCCGCTGGACGACTACGACTACGGCCCGTACACCGGCTGAGTCCGACGTTCGGCTGTCAGGGCGGTCACCCCTCGCGGGGTGGCCGCCCTGCGGCGTTCCCGCTGCGGGGGCGAGGGGGCGAGGGGGCGAGGGGGCGAGGGGGCCGGGGGCCCTGCGGGGCACGGATTAGGTTCCCCGGCAGAAGTCGCGTAGAGTCGTGTTTACCGACGCGGGGTGGAGCAGCTCGGTAGCTCGCTGGGCTCATAACCCAGAGGTCGCAGGTTCAAATCCTGTCCCCGCTACTCAGTAGCAACGAAGGGCCCGGAGGCATCAAGCCTCCGGGCCCTTTCGTCGTTCCCGGGAGCGGCCCCTCCCTCGTGCGGGGGAGGGGCCGGAACCGCTCTGGCGAGGGAGGCGGGAGAGGGGACGGCCGGGGGAGGCTTCGCGTGTCGGGACGGCGGGGCTTTCGAAGGGGGCCGGGCATGAAGCGGGTACTGGGCGCGATGGCGATCACGGGGACGGTGCTGGTCGGGATGTCCGCCTGCCTGCCCTTCGGGGACGACCAGGAGCACCGGACCGTGGACTACGGGGTGTCGGAGCCGGTCGGGGAACTGGTGGTCGAGGCGCACACCGGCGGGATCGTGGTGACCGGCGGCGGCGACGCGGTGCACGTGACCGAGGAGCAGAACTATCGGGGCGAGGCGCCGCGGACCACGCACGAGGTGAAGGACGGCGTGCTGCGGCTGACGTACGACTGCCGGGGCTGCGGCGTCGGGTACACCGTGCAGGTGCCGGCCGGGACGAAGGTGCGGGTGACCCAGGAGACCGGCGGGGTACGGCTGGTCGGGCTGGCCGCCGAGGTGGAGGCCTCGGTGGACACCGGCGGGGTCGAGGCCACCCGGCTGACCTCGCAGACCGTCCGGTTGAGCACCCGGACCGGCGGGGTGCGGGCCGACTTCGCGGCGGCACCCGTGAAGGTGGAGGCGAAGGCGGAGACCGGCGGGGTGCGGGTCAGGGTGCCGGCCGGGGAGGCGTACGCGGTGGACGCGCACGCCGGGGCCGGCGGAGTGGAACTCGGGATCCCCTCGCAGCCGGGGGCGGCGCGCAGCATCGCGGCGCGCACGGGCGCCGGCGGAGTGTCGGTCGACGGTGTCTGACCGGGCCGTTCCGGAGGTCCTGCCGGTAGGGCATGATCTTCTCCGCGGGGGCGGCGCCCCCGGACCCGGGGGAGGGGCGGCGGTGGTGCGAGCGGCGCGCTGGCAGAGCTGGTCGGCCGGGCTGAGTCCGTACGTGCTGGACTCGCTGCTGGCCGTGGCATCGGCCGGGATCTCGGTCTGGGCGGTCGGCAACGACGACACGGCCTGGCCGTGGTGGGTCTACCTGGTGGCGGTGTCCACCTCGCTGTCGCTGCCCTGGCGGCGCCGGGCGCCGCTGGCCGCGCTGGCGGCGGGCAGCGTGGCCCTCATGACGCTGTCCGTGGTGGCGCACTCGGCGAGTCCGCAGGTGCCGCTGGCCGGGGTGATCGGCATCTACACGGTGGCGGAGCGCTCCCCGGACCGGCAGCGCTGGACGGTGCTGGCGGTGGTGGTGGTCGCCAACGTGATCGGCACCCACTCGCCCAACGGCATGCTGTTCAGCCTGCTCACCTCGGTCGGCTCGTTCGTCTTCGGCTCGCTGGTGCGCGCCCAGCGGCGGCTGGCCCGGCTGGAGGCCGAGCGGGCCCGCGAGGCGGGGGAACGGGCGGCGAGTGAGGCGGGCCGCGCGGTGGTGGAGGAGCGGGCCCGGATCGCCCGGGAGATGCACGACATCCTGGCGCACGCCGTCTCACTGATGATCATCCAGGCCGAGGCCGGGCCGCTGGTGGTGCACGCCAACCCGGACCGGGCGATCCGCGCCTTCGACACCATCGCCGACGCGGGCCGCGACGCGATGGTCCAACTGCGTCGCGTCCTCGGAGTACTGAAGGAGGAGGGGGCCGGCCCTGAGCTGGCTCCGCAGCCCCGGTTGGCCGAACTCGCCGACGTGGCAGAGCGGGTGCGCCGGGCCGGACCGGCGGTGGAGCTCGAACTGGCCGACGGGCTGGGCGCGGTGCCCGCCGACCTCCAGGCGGCGGCGTACCGGATCGTGCAGGAGGCGCTGACCAACACGGTCAAGCACTCCGGCGCCGACCGGGTGGCGGTCCGGGTGCGGCGGTCCGGGGACACCCTGGAGGTCATGGTGTCCGACAACGGGCGCGGGCTGCCGGTGACCGTCGGCGGCGCGGTGAACGGCTGGTCCGGCGGCCGCGGGCTGGTCGGCATCCGGGAGCGGGCGGCGGCCTGCGGCGGGCGGGCCGAGGCCGGGCCCGGACCGGAGGGCAAGGGCTTCCTGGTGAGTGCCCGGCTGCCGTTGGGGGTGGCGGGCGTGGTGGAGAAGGCGGGCGGATGAATCCGATTCGGGTGGTCGTCGCGGACGACCAGGAGCTGGTGCGGGCAGGGTTCGGGATGATCCTGGACGCGCAGCCCGACATCGAGGTGGTGGCCGAGGCGCGCGACGGCGCCGAGGCGGTCGAGGCGGTCCGCGCCCACGGCCCGGACGTCCTGCTGCTGGACGTCCGGATGCCGGTCATGGACGGGCTGGAGGCGGCCCGCCGGGTCTGCGCCGAGTTTCCGTCCACCAAGGTGATCATGCTGACCACCTTCGACGCCGACGACTACGTCTTCGACGCGCTGTACGCGGGCGCCAGCGGCTTCCTGCTCAAGGACGTCCGGCGGGACGACCTGGCGCACGGGGTGCGGATGGTGGCCTCCGGGGAGGCGCTGCTCGCGCCCTCGGTGACCAGGCGGCTGATCGGCGAGTTCGCCGCCCGCCGCCCGGGCTCGCCCGAGCGGGCGGTCCGGCCGCCGTCCAAGCTGCTGGAGCAGCTCACCCTGCGCGAGCAGGAGACCCTGCGGCTGCTGGCGCGCGGGCTCTCCAACGCGGAGATCGCGGCCGAGCTGGTGGTCAGCGAGCACACGGTGAAGACGCACGTCAGCAATGTGCTGAGCAAGCTGGGGCTGCGGGACCGGGTGCACGCGGTGGTGTTCGCGTACGAGGCCGGCGCGGTGGTGGCGGGGGAGGCGTAGGGCCCCCCTCCGGATCACGCCGGGCGCGCGGGGCCCCTGGTCGGGGCTCCCCCGTGCGGGGGAGGCGGCGGGTTCGCCGGTGCGGGCGATCCGCGACGAGGGGTGCGGCGGACAGCATCTGTGGTGTCGGAACGGACCACGGGCCACCAGCTACCTGCCGGGGCCGCGGATCACCACAGGAGATCGTCGGATGAACACCCCGCAGCAGAACCGCCGCACCGCCTACGCCGTCGTCGGCGCCCCCGCCCTGATGGCCCTCTACGGGGGGATCAGGCTGGTCCCGGGCTCCCGGGAACCCGGCCTCGGCTGGACGGTCGGCCACACCGCGATGTTCGCCGGGCTGCTGCTGTTCGCCCCGGTCCTGCTCGCCCTGCGCGGGCTGCTCGCCCCGCGCGGCACCACGGCCGGGCGGCTCGCGGCCGGTGCCGCGCTCGGGACGGCGTTCGTCGGCCTGGCGGCCTCGCTGGTGCAGATCGGGATCGATCTGTACGTCGGCCTGGCGGCGGCGGACAAGGCCGGGCAGTCGCGGCTGTTCGACCGCGTCCAGGGCGTCCCCGGGGTACTGCCGGCCGTCTACCAGATCGGCCCGCTGCTGTTCTACGTCGGCCTGCTGGCTCTGCTGGTCGCCGCCGCGGTGGGCGCGGCCCGGACGCTGCCCTGGTGGAGCCCGGTGTTGATGCTGGCCGGCACCGCCGCCTCGGGGGTCGACCTGGCGCTGATCCCGGTGGCCGCGGTCTGCTACCTGGCGGCGCTGGCCCCGCTGGCCCGCCGCTCCGCCGCTCCCCGCCCGGCACTGGTCTGACCGGCGCCGGTCTGACCGGTGTTGGTCCGACCGGGCGGTACGGACGGACGGCCGCTCCCGCAGGGGAGGGGCGGGCGCCCGTCAGCTCATCCGGAACACCGGTCCGCGCGGGGTGAACGGCAGCCCGGCGCCCCGGGGAACGAGGAAGGCGTGCTCGCGGCGCACCCGCAGCACGTCGCACGCGCCGTCGGTGATGACCAGCACGGGCGCCCCGCGCGGGAAGTCCTCGGCCCGCTCCAGCAGGTCGACGCCCGGCTGCAGCTCGGTGCCGCCGCGCCCGCGCACCCGGACCCGGCCGGCGATCTCGCCGACCGGGACGTACCCGGCGTCGTGCGGTGCGGCGTCGCAGTGCACCACCCGGGCCGCGGGCACGTCCCGGGCGGCCGCGTACGAGGCGATCGCGCCGAGCGCCTTGCCGAGCAGTACCCGGTTCATCGAGCCGGAGGTGTCCAGGACGACGCCGAAGGTGCAGCGCGGCACCTCCTCGGGCGGGTGGTAGCGGCCGGCCCGGGGGATGTCCGGGGTGGCGGACTGCCGGCGGGCCGGCCGGGAGTAGCTGCGGACCGGCTCCGGGCGGGGCACGAACTCGTCGAACCAGCGGGCCAGCCGGGCGTCCCAGGGCAGCGGCGGGTGGGCGAGGGCGCGGATCTCCTCGACCAGCCCGGCGGGCAGCAGCCCGCGTTCGCGCTGGTGCAGCTCGAAGCCCTGCTGGAGGCCGCGGCGGTAGAAGTCGTCGAGGTCCACGTAGTCGCGCGGGCCGCGGTCCAGCGGTGCGCCGAGGATGTCCGGGCGGTTCTTGCCGGCCAGGGTGGCGAGTCGGCGGATCCGGCGCTCGTCGCGGACGATCCGGTCGTACACCTCCTCGGCGGACAGCCCCTTCAGCTGCGGGTCGTGCAGCAGGCCTTCCGGCATGTCGCCGACGCCCATCTCCAGCAGCCACCCGTTGATGACGTAGTCGGCGGCGACGTTGAAGAGGAACGGATCCCGGCCGCCGCGACGCTCGCCGTGCCGCAGGGCGGCGTGCAGCATCTCGTGGCCGAGGATGAACCGCCACTCCTCGTCGGTCTGCTGGCGCAGCGGGTTGATGTAGACCTCGCCGGCCTCGGCGTTGACGGCGGCGATGGTGATGCCGTGGGCGCGGGCCAGTTCGGCGTCGGCGACGACGGTGAGGCCGGCCGCGATGCCGCCGAGCAGCGGGTAGGAGGAGACGAACCAGCCGAGCGCCCTGGTCCACGGCCGTACGGGCAGGCGCTCGCCGGTCTCCTGGTCGAAACGGCCGCCGGCCCGGTCCATCGCGGCGGACATGGTGCGGGTGAGGGCGGCGGCGAAGGCCATCGACCAGTCCTTCGGGGTGTGGCCGTAGTTCTGCCACTCGACCAGCAGCTGGTCGTGGTCGGCGGTGCCGGCCGTCCCGGCGGTGACGGCCGGCGGCAGGCCGTCGCGGCGCCAGCGGGCGGTCAGCTCCTCCTCGTCGCCGCCCGGGTACTCCTGCGGGAGGGCGACCGGGGGGCGGCCGACCGGGAAGGTCGCGAGGAAACGGTTCACCACCGCGCAGCGGGCCGCCTCCTCGTAGACGTCGGGCTGGACCCGGATACCCCGGGCGGCCGGGACGTGGCCGAAGCCCAGGTGCAGCAGGCAGTGCGCCAGCACCCAGGCCCACTCCTCCGGTTCGGCCCGGCGGCGCGGGTTGACGTGCACGGTGCCGTCGGAGTCGACCACCGCCCAGCCGCCGGGCGGGGCCAGCCCGCAGTCGTCCCGGCGGCAGAAATCGGCGGGCACGGCGTCGAAGGCCGGATTCTGGCGCAGCAGCCGGACTCCCTCGGCGAAGACCTCCGCGCCCGGGTCCGGCTTCTTCGCACCCTTCTGGACGGAAGGACTCACCGGCGGGCCTCGACCAGCCGGGGCATGTCCCGGGCCGCCTCGATCAGGAACCAGGAGGGCAGCACCGGATTGCCGTCCGCGCCGTCGGCGATCACCGTCTGGGCGACCTCCACCGAGATCTCGGCCAGCTGCACCAGCAGCGACTTGGCCCGGAAGGCGGTCTGCCGCTGCGCCCCCGAGGCGTGCTCCTTGCTGGCCGGCAGCTCCTTGACCAGGCGGCCGCGGAAGGCGTCGGCCAGGTAGTAGAGCAGGTCGCGGTCCTCCAGCCGGTGCGGCCAGCGGGCGTCGCCCTTGAGGATCGCCTCCAGGCCGTACGCGTTGCGGACGATCTTGGCGTAGCCGCAGAAGGCGATCGCGTGCTGCGGGGTGAGCAGCCCGTACGCGAGCACCTTGAGGGTCTCCTCGTCCAAGGTGGGGCCGAAGGAGTGCAGCGCGTCGGAGAGCATGTGCCAGGCGCGCGGGGTGGAGAACGGCTCCTCGGTCTTCGGCGGGGCGGACCACAGGTGGTCGGGCCGGTCGGTGACGTAGTCGATGACCCAGGGGTGGATGCCGGCGCCGGCCGCCCAGCGCAGCCAGTCCGCGGCGCTGGCCCGCAGGTGCACGTGGACCATGCGGTTGACCAGCGCGGACGCCATCGGCCGGGCGAGCGCGCCGTCGGTGGCGCGGTTCCCGGCGCCGATCACGATCGAGCCGGGCGGCAGCTCGTACGAGCCGATCCGGCGGTCCAGGATCAGCGAGTAGAACGCCTTCTGGACGTCCGGGGTCGCTGCGTTGAGCTCGTCCAGGAACAGGCAGTACGGCTCGTCGCGGGCGATCTGCTCGGGCGGGCAGAACCGGGAACGGCCCTCCGGGGTCAGCTGAGGGACACCGATCAGGTCCTCCGGGGCGAGCTGGGTGCCGACCAGGCTCACGCACTCCAGGCCGAGCGACTCGGCGAACTCCCGCACCAGCGAGGACTTCCCGATCCCGGGCGCGCCCCAGAGGAACACCGGCCGGACGGTGGCCAGCCCGAGCAGCAACTCGGGAATCTGGACGGGCGAGACGCTGACTGCTCCCTGCACGGGGCTCCTTGGCAAGTGGTGGGGTGACCGGCCCAGTGTGCGGCGGTAGTTGGCGCGGCGCACCCGGATTTTCGCTGGCGCCCCGAACCGGGCCGCCCGTACCGTCCGGGGCATGAACGCGAAACGCCCCCTGATCGCCGTCCTCACCGGCGCGGGCATCTCGACCGACTCGGGCATCCCCGACTACCGCGGCCCGCAGGGGCTCTGGCAGCGGGACCCGTCGGCCCAGGACCTGGTCACCATCGGCCCGTACCGTGCCGATCCCGAGGTGCGGCGGCGGGCGTGGCGGCTGAGGCTGGAGACGGGTGTGCTGGGGGCCGAGCCGAACGCCGGGCACCGGGCGCTGGTCGATCTGGAGCGCTCGGGGCTGCCGCTGCGGGTGCTCACCCAGAACGTGGACGGGCTGCACCAGCGGGCCGGGCTGGCCCCGCGCAAGGTGCTCGAACTGCACGGCACCGCACTGGAGGTGCAGTGTCTGGGCTGCGCGGCGACGGGGCCGATGGCGGAGGCGCTGCGGCGGGTCGAGGCGGGCGAGCCGGACCCGGCCTGCCGGGCGTGCGGGGGGATCCTGAAGCCGCGCACGGTGATGTTCGGCGAGAACCTGGACCAGGAGGTGCTCGGGCAGGCCGACTCGATCGCCCGCGCCTGCGACGTGTTCATCGCGGTCGGTACCAGCCTTCAGGTGTTCCCGGTGGCGGCGCTGCCGTACAACGCGGTGCGGACCGGGTCGAAGCTGATCATCCTGAACGCCGAGCCGACGCCGTACGACGAGGCCGCCGACGAGGTGATCCGCGAGCCGATCTCCCAGGCACTGCCGGCCCTGGTGCGCAGGCTGGTGGGGGAGGGGCTCTGAAGAAGGGGCTTAAAAACGGGTGAACCGCATGCGTACGATGATCCTTCCGGCTCCCCCCTCATGGCCTGGAGTGATCGAGCGATGACGACGACGGCGAAGTTCGACCCCTGGGCGGCGGCGTTCGTGGCCCACCCGTACGACGCGTACGCCGAGTTGCGCGAGCACGCGCCGGTGACGTACTTCGAGCCGACCGGGCAGTGGCTCGTCTCGCGGCACGAGGACGTCAGCGCGCTCCTGCGCGACCGGCGGCTCGGGCGCACCTACACCCACCGCTTCAGCCACCAGGAGTTCGGGCGGCCCGAACCCGACCCGGCGCACGAGCCCTTCCACACCCTCAACGACTTCGGGCTGCTCGACCTGGAGGCCCCCGACCACACCCGGATCCGCCGGCTGGTCTCCAAGGCCTTCACCCCGCGCATGGTCGAGGGCCTGCGGCCGACCGTCCAGCGGCTCGCCGGGGAACTCGTCGACGGCCTGCTCGCGGCCGGCGGCGGCGACCTGATCGCCGCCGTCGCCGAGCCACTGCCGGTCGCCGTGATCGCCGAGATGCTCGGCGTGCCGGAGGGCGACCGGCACCTGCTGCGGCCCTGGTCCGCCGACATCACCGGCATGTACGAGCTCAACCCGAGCGAGGAGGCCGCCCGCAAGGCCGTCACCGCGAGCACCGAGTTCTCCGACTACCTGCGCGCCCTCATCCGCGAACGCCGCACCGCCCCCGGCACCGACCTGATCAGCGCGCTGATCCAGGCCCAGGAGGGCTCCGACGCGCTCAGCGAGCAGGAGATGATCTCCACCTGCGTGCTGCTGCTCAACGCCGGCCACGAGGCGACCGTCAACACCACCGGCAACGGCTGGTGGGCGCTGTTCCGCAACCCCGGCGAACTCGCCCGGCTGCGCGGCGCGACCGACGCGCTCCTGCCCACCGCCATCGAGGAGCTGATGCGCTGGGACACCCCGCTGCAGCTGTTCGAACGGTGGGTCCTGGAGGACATCGAGCTGCGCGGCGTCACCATCCCGAGCGGCTCCGAGGTCGCCCTCCTCTTCGGCTCCGCCAACCGCGACCCCGAGCGCTTCACCGACCCCGACCGCCTCGACCTCGGCCGCACCGACAACCCCCACATCACCTTCGGCGCCGGCATCCACTTCTGCCTCGGCGCCCCGCTCGCCAGACTGGAACTCACCGAGTCCTACGGCGCCCTCCTGCGCCGCGCCCCCGGCCTGCGCCTGGCCCGCGAACCGGAGTGGAACCCGGGCTACGTGATCCGGGGCCTCAGGGAACTGGTGGTCGAGGTCTAGATCGAGGGCTGGGACAGGTCGGGGTCGGTTCGAGGAACGGGGGAGAGCTGTGGGCAAGGCGACGGGGTCACTGCTGGGGCTGGCGATCGGGGATGCGATCGGCCGGGTGACCGAGTTCAAGACGGTAGGGATGATTGCCGACGACCACCCGGACTGGCGGCAACTTCCGCTGCCCCCAAGGGCGCTGGTCACCGACGACACCCAGATGACCCTCGCCCTCGGCCGTGGTCTGCGCATTGCCCTGGAGCGCGGGCCGCTGACCCCGCTACGGCTGGAGCGGCCCGTTCGCGAGGAGTTCGTCGACTGGTGGCGCTCCCCGCAGAACAACCGTGCTCCCGGCATGACCTGCCTGCGCGCCTGCGAGCGGCTGAGCCGCCCCGCGTACCGCTGGCAGCAGGCGAGCGACGTCGGCTCCAAGGGCTGCGGCGCCAACATGCGGGTCGCTCCGGTCGGGCTGATCCGCGAACTCGACGCCCGCCAGCTCGCGGGCGCCGCGCAGTTGCAGTCCGCGCTCACCCACGGGCACCCGACCGCACTCGCCGCCAGTGACCTCACCGCGTACGCCATCCGCAAGCTCGCCGAGGACGTTCCGCCGGCCGGCCTGCCCGCGGTGCTGCGGGCGTACGCGCTGGCGAGCCGCGAGCGGTACGACGAGTTCTGGCTCGGCGACCTCGCCGCGCGCTGGCACGGCCACTCGCCGCAGGACGTCATCGCCCGCGGCTGGGACGACTGCCTGGCCGTGCTCGACCGGCTGGACGCCGCGCTCGCCGCGCCCGACGTCGAAGCGGACCCGTGTCTGGCCACCGGTGAGGGCTGGGTCGCCGAGGAGGCCTTCGCCACCGGCCTGCTCTGCTTTCTGCTGCTGCCGGACGACCCGGTGGCCGCCGTCCGCCGGGCCGCCTACTCCAGCGGCGACTCGGACTCCCTGGCCTGTCTGACCGGCGCCTTCGCCGGGGCCCGTCACGGGGAGTCGGTCTGGCCGCAGGAGTGGGTGGAGCGGATCGAGTACCGGGACGAGCTGCTCGAGCTCGGGGCGCTCTGGGACTGAGCTCCACGACCTGCGCTCTGGGACTGAGCTCCACGACCTGCGCTCTGGGCCCGGGCGGAACCGGGTTCGGGGGTGGTGCGTCGAAGGGCCATGACGAAGCGCAGCACCGCAGGGCATGGCCGTTCCCGCCGTCGGGTGGGGCTGCTTCTCGCCGCCGGGTTGGCCGTCGGCCCGGCGCTGGCCGGGTGCGGGAGTGCGGCGGGCGGGGGGCCCGTGGTGGTGCGGGCCTCGACGTCGGGGAGCCGGGCGGCGGTGGATCCGGGGCAGGTGGCGGCGGTGGCGGCCGGGACCAGCGCCTTCGGGCTGGACCTGCTGCACGCGCTGACCGCGACACCGGACGGGGCGGGGCGCAACGTCGTGGTCTCGCCGGCCGGGCTGGCGAGCGTGCTCGGGATGCTGCTGCCGGGGGCGCGCGGCGCCACCGCCGAGGAGTTGGCCAAGGCCCTGCACACCGGGCTCGACCCGCGACAGTACGCCCTCGCCGTCGGCGCGCCGGACCGCGGGAGCCGGGCCGGCGGCGACCAGGTCGTCCTGCGCCGGTCCGACGACCTGTGGACGCAGCAGGGCCTGGCCGTCGCCCCGGAGTACCTGGACACGCTCGCCGCCGCCTTCGACACCGGCGTGCACCCCGTCGACTTCGCCAAGGACCCGGCCGACGCCTGCAGGAGCATCAACGCGGCGGTGGAGAAGGCCACCGAGGGGCGGATCAAGGAACTCTTCGGCCCGCGACAGATCACCGCCGACACCCGGCTGGCACTCACCGACGCGCTCTACCTGAAGGCGGCGTGGGCCTCCGGGTTCAAGCCCGCGAACACCTCCGAGCGCCCCTTCCACCGGCTGGACGGCTCCACCCCGTCGGTGAGCACGATGAGCCGCACCGGCACCCTCCGGTACGCCGAGGGTTCCGGCGGCATCGTCGGCGAACCCTGGCAGGCCGTCGAACTCCCTTATGCGGGAGGCGGGTTGGCGATGGACCTGATCGTCCCCGCGCAGGGCGGGTACACGGCCTTCAGCAAGGGCCTGGACCAGGCCCAGCTCGACCGGATCCTCGGCGGGCTCGACGAGCGGTCCGTCGACCTGACCCTGCCGCGGTTCCACTTCGACACGGCCAACGACCTCGTCCCCGCCCTGCGCTCACTCGGCGTCAAGGCGGCCTTCGAAGCGCCCGACTTCACCGGCATCACCGGCATCACCGGCATCACCGCCAAGGAGCCGCTCGGTCTGGGCGCGGTGGTGCAGAAGGCCACCGTCGAGGTGAACGAGGACGGTACGGTCGCGGCGGCCGGCAGCGGCGCCGGGGTGGCGGCGATGGCAGCGCCGGCCGCGCCGGAGTCCGTCCAACTGCACATCGACCGGCCGTTCCTGTTCCTGATCCGCGACACCGCCGACGGGCGGCCGCTGTTCCTCGGCCAGGTCACCGACCCGCAGGCGTCCTGAGCCGACCCGCAGGCGCCCTGAACCGACCCGCGGACGAAGCGGGCGAAGCGGGCGAAGCAGCCGGAGGAGGACCGGGCGTCACCAGGCCGGGTAGCGCCCGCCGAGCGCCGGGTGGGCCGGGTCGCGGCTGCCGAACAGCACCAGCAGGTCGTCCGCGACCCGCAGCAGTTCGGCCCGGCCCTCGACCGCCCCCGCCCACTCGGCGGGCAGCGCCGAGGCGCCGTACGCGGCGCCGACCAGGTTGCCGCAGACCGCGCCGGTGGAGTCGCTGTCCCCGGAGTGGTTCACCGACAGCAGCAGCGCGCTGCGCACCGGGTCGGGTTCGAGGGTGGTCGCCAGCAGCGAGTACACCGCGATGGCCAGGCACTCCTCGGCGATCCAGCCGAGCCCGACCCGCTCCACGGACTCCGCCGTCGGCTGCGACTCCTGGGCCACCCGGACGGCCCGGGCCAGCGCCTGCACCGTCTCCTTGGACCCCGGCAGCTCGCGGATCTGCTCCACGGTCTCGCCGACCGCCGCCCACGGCTCGGTCCCGTTGGCGAGCCGCTCGACCAGCGCCGCGAAGGCGCCCGCCGAGAGATAGCCGGTCGGGTGCCCGTGGGTGATCTGGGCGCACTGCACGGCCAGCCCGAAGGACAGCTCGACGCCGAGCCGTGCCAGCCCGAACGGCGCCGAGCGCATCACCGTGCCGCAGCCCTTGGAGCCCGGGTTGATCGGCCCCGGCTGCCCGATCACGGACGGCGACTCGAACTCCGGGTGCTCGGACACCCCGCTCATGCAGGCGTTGCCGGGCGCCCGCGACGCGTACAGGAAGGGCCTGGTCAGCAGCCAGCCGTCGTACGGGCGGGGCTGCGGCGCGGTGTCCGGCGAGCCCTGGCGCTGGGTCAGCAGCCAGCGCCGGTACGCGGCGTGGACGGCCTCCGGCACCGAGCCGCCGCCGCCCGTCCAGCCGCGGACGAACGCGCGGATCAGGCCCTCGGCGGTGAACAGGGTCATCTGGGTGTCGTCGGTGACTTCGACCGGCCCGGCGCCGGCCGGCAGCCCGGTCACGCCGTCCGGCCCGTACCGCTGCTGGATCTGGTGGAGCTGCTGGAACTCCACCGGCCAGCCCAGCGCGTCGCCGACGGCCCCGCCGAGCAGCGCCCCGCGCACCCGGTCGCGGTATCCCGATTCGGCCGCCGACTCCGTCACGTCGATCCCCCTTGGTTCATGGCGGGATCCGTTCTATCAGGTCTACCGGCGGATCTGCCCGGCGCGCCCGTGCAGCGCGGCGCGGTCGGCGGCGGCGCGCCCGGCCGCCCAGCCCACGCCGTCGCTCACCCGGACCCGCTGCGAGACCAGCTTGGGGAACAGCCGGCCGACCTCGTCGTCCACCGCCTCGGAGCGGGCCGCGAGCGCGGGCAGCAGCCGCTCGTCGGGCAGCAGCTGCTCCTCGGTGCCGTCCTCGCGCAGGTGCCGGCCGGCCGCGGCGGCGCTGGTCGCGCGCTCGGTGGCGGCGGTCAGCCGCTCGCGGATCCGCGCCGCGTACGCGACCAGGAAGGAGTGCCGGAACGCCTTGCTGCGCGAGTCCCGGCGGGAGCCGGCCTTGTTGAGCGCGTGGGTGGCCTGCACCAGCAGCGAGGTGTAGAGCAGCTCGACGCCGTCCAGGTCGCCGTCGAAGCCGACGACGGTGCAGAACCCGAACTCCTTGGCCCACACCGCCCGGCACCGGTTGGCCGCCGCGACGGCGTCCAGCAGCATCGTCTTGGGGCTCTCGTACGGGTTGTCCACGCCGATCCGCAGCGCCGCCGGGGTGTTCCGGTCGTCGCCGGTGGCGGCCAGCAGCGCGTCGTCGATGCTGTGCTGGGCCATCAGCTGCTGGGCCTTGGCGGTGAGCGCCTCGGCCTCCTCCGGGTACTCGGTGGACTCGGCCTTGGCCAGCAGCGCCCGGATCCGGGCCAGCATCCGCGGCTCGCCGGCCTGCGGGCCGGCGGCGCGTTCGGCCTGCGGCCGCCGGCCGGGCGCGGGGCCGACCGGGGAGATCGGCGGCAGCCGGCCCCAGGTCCGCAGCAGCTCCAGGGCGGCGGTGGCGAGCGCGAAGCGGTCCAGCCGGTGCCGGTCGGCGAAGGCGCCGAGGTACTGCTCGTCACCCGGCCACCACACCTCGGCCTCCAGCTCGCGCAGCTGCTCGTGCCAGCGCCGGTCGAGGGCGGCCGCGGGGTGCCGACGGCCCTCGGCGGCGATCAGGTCCACCGCGAGGGTCAGGTGGACGGGCTTCAGCCCGCGTCGGACCACCCGGGCCAGGTCGGCCGGACGCCACCCGGCGGACCAGCAGCGGCCGACGGCGGTGTCCGCGTACCCCAGCAGGGCCCGGCTGACCGCCGGCCACTGCCCGGCCGAGGCGGCGAGCAGCGACGCCCCGGTGTCCAGGGCGAGGTCCAGCGTCTCGTCCGGGGCCGTCAGCACCGATCGCACCGCCTGCTCCAGCAGTGGGCCGGCGCCCCCGTCCCCGTCCTGCTGCGCGCGCTTGCCCACGGTGTGTCCCTGCTCTCCTCGACGGTCCGGCCCTCCCGCCCATGATGCCGGAGCGCCCGGCCCCTTCGACGGGACCGGGCGCTCCGGGTGACGCAGGTGACTCAGCGCTCGACGGCCTTGGCCAGGATCTCCGGGGCGCGCTCCAGCAGCCGCCCGGCCGCGAAGCGGATGCCGAGGGCGGCGATCAGGGCGCCGTAGAGCGGGCCGACCAGCAGAACCGGCCAGGTCGGGCCGGCGGAGAGCAGCGCCCAGCCGAGATAGCCGCTCACCGGCAGGGAGAGCAACGCCACACCGAACAGCGAGCCGAACTGGTTGACCAGCACCAGGCCGCCCTGCCCGGGGGCGGCGTTGCGCATCGGGTTGCTGTCGGCCGGCATGGTGTACGGCGCGAGCACGCTGAGCGTCGCGCCGAGCGCGACGCCGCAGCCGAGCAGAGCGAGCGCGAGGCCGAGTGCGGACGGCAGGCCGGCCCAGTCGCCGGTGGCGGCGGCCAGCACGGGCCCGAGCACCAGCGTCACCGGAACGGCGTACGACAGCACCGCGTAGGCCCGGCCGCGCAGCTCGTCCCGGGCGTCGGCCGGGGTGAGCAGGGTGGCGGCGACCATCCAGAACGCCGAGCCGTCCATGCCGAACAGGTTGAGCATCTGCAGCCCGAGGAACATCCCGGTCATCGCCAGCAGGTAGACGCTCGACCAGCCCTGGACCATCGACAGCACGCAGATCACCAGCGTCATGCCGATGCTGGTGAACACCGCGGCCTTGGCCCGCGGCTCCCGCCAGGCGTACCGGAGGTGGCGCTGCATCACCGCGCCGACCCGGCCCTCGGGCAGGAAGCTCCAGCCGCGCGAGCTCTGCACGCCGCGGGCCACCTCCAGGGTGGAGGAGTCGGCGGTGACCATCAGCTCCTGGAGGCTGCCGCGCCACCAGCGCAGCAGCAGGGCGAGCAGCGCCGCGGCCGCGGCGAGCTGGAACAGCGCCAGCCCGTACCGCCCCTCGCCGGCGGTGCGGGCCGCGTCCGCCGCGCCGACCGGCGGCAGCCAGCGCAGCACGGAGGCGATCGGCGCCAGCGGGCTGAGGTCGAGGTGGTCCCCGGGCCGGCCGAAGACGCTCTGCGAGCCGACGTTGGCGGCCTGCACGAGCAGGGCGAACAGCAGTCCGCCGAAGATCGCGAAGTCCTTGCCGCGCCGGCTGGAGAGCATCCGGGCGTTGCCGGCGGCGACCGCCCGGGAGAGCGTGACCAGGCAGAGCACGGCCAGCGGGACGCCGACCAGCGCGGCCGCGGCCGAGGCACCGCCGTTGGCGCCGGACAGCGCCGCGCCGGTCACCAGCACCAGGCTGACCAGCGGGCCGGGCCCGATCAGCGCGGCCAGCAGTGAGCCGCGCAGCAGCGGGCCGGGCCGCAGCGGGAGCATGGTGAGCCGGGTCGGGTCGGCGCTCTCGTCGCTGGAGAAGAGGAACAGCGGCAGCGCCGCCCAGCCGAGGGTGAGCACGCCGAGCAGCATCGCCCCGGCGTCCCCGGAGCCGTCGAAGCGCCCGTTCATCATGGCGAGGGCGAAGGCGACGCCGGCCGCGAAGGCCAGGCCGAGGACGCCGCCGATGACGTACACGGCGGTCCGGCCGGGGCTGCGCCGCAGGCCGTTGCGCAGCAGCCGCAGCTTGAGCGCCACCAGGGCGCGGACCACCGTCCGCCCGTCGGGCACCGGGGTACGGGCGGCCGCGGGGGCGGTGCTCACTGCCCGCCCCCGAGCTGCGCGCCGGCCTGTCCGCCGGCCTGCCCGCCGAGCCAGCCGAGCGCCTGGCCGTCGTCCTCGCGGACGCCGATCAGGCCGAGGAAGGCCTCGTGGAGGCTGCGCCCGCCGCGGACGGTGTCCAGCGGGCCGTGGGCGATCACCCGGCCAGCGTTGACCACGGCGACCCAGTCGCAGAGCTGTTCGACCAGTTCCATCACGTGGCTGGAGAAGACCACCGTGGATCCGGCCGCCGCGTACCGCTTGAGCACGCCGCGGATGGTCTGCGCGGAGACCGGGTCGACGCCCTCGAAGGGCTCGTCGAGGAACAGCACGTCGGGGTTGTGCAGCAGCGCGGCGGCCAGACCGATCTTCTTGCGCATGCCGGTGGAGTAGTCGGCGACCAGCTTGTCGGCGTCGCGGGCGAGGTCCAGGACGGCCAGCAGTTCCTCCGCGCGGCGGTCCACCTCGGCGCCGGGCAGGCCGCGCAGCCGCCCGTTGTACTGCAGCAGTTCGCGGCCGCTGAGCCGCTCGAACATCCGCAGCCCCTCGGGCAGGATGCCGATCCGGGCCTTGACCGCGACCGGGTCGGCCCAGACGTCGCCGCCGTGGATGAGGACGGTGCCCTGGTCGGGCCGGAGCAGGCCGGTGGCCATGGACAGCGTGGTGGTCTTGCCGGCGCCGTTCGGGCCGACCAGGCCGATGAAGGAGCCGGCCGGGAGCTCCAGGCTGAGTCCGGCGACGGCGGCCTGGCCGCCGAAGTGCTTCCACAGCCCCTGGATGCTGACGGCGGAGGGGGGAACGGGTACGGGGCGGTCGGACGGCGGCGGCGCTGACGCCTGCATGGCGGCCTTCTCTGTTCGCTGGCGGATGGGTGTCTCGGACTCAGCCTGTCACTGCGGAAACGGACTGTCTCCCGAGTTGAGGATCCCCTGAGAGAGTGGGCCGAACGGGTGAGGCGCGCCGTCCGGACGGCGCGTTACGGCGGGTGCCGGGCTGGAATTGGCAACTACTCAGCTGCGCCGTTCGTCCTGCACTATGAGGGGCAGTGAGGGACAGCGAGGGGCGCGGGGCCGCGCCGGGTGCCGGGAGGTGCGGATGGCCGTTCAACCGTGGGGAGCCTCGGGCCCCGGCGAGCCGGATCGCCGCGGGGACCGGCAGCCCCAGCCCGTCCCGCAGTCCGTCCCGCAGCCCGGGTTCCACACGGGGATGCGCGCCGGGCACGCGGACCGGGACCGGACGATCGACGTGCTGAAGGCCGCGTTCGCCGAGGGCCGGCTCTCCGCCGAGGAGTACGAGCAGCGCCACGAGCAGGCCTCCGTCGCGCAGACCTACGGCCAGCTGGCCGGGCTGGTGTCCGACCTGCCCTCCGGCCCGATGCCGGCGCCGATGGCCTTCGCCGCCCCGCCCGTCCCGGCGACCTTCCTCCCGCCGCCTCCGCCGCCGGTTCGCTCCACCAACGGGCTGGCGGTCACCTCACTGGTCTTCGGCCTGACCGGCCTCTCGCTGCCCGCAGTGGTCGTCGGGCACATCGCGAAGGCCCAGCAGAGCAGCCACGACCGGGCCGGCGACTGGGTTTCCACCCTCGGCCTGCTCTTCGGCTACGCGGGCTGCGCGCTCTGGACGCTGCTGCTCCTGGTGATGCTGCAGGTGCCGGTCTGAGCGGGCCGCCCCGGGCGCGTCCCGCCCCGGTGGCGGCGGTCGGCGGGCTGTGGTAGAGCGGGTGGAGGGCGGCCCGACACCGGGTGGTCGCGTCCGGGACACTCCCGGGACATCCGGCCGAAGGTCGCGACCTGCGGCGTTGCATTTGTTTTGACCGCGCCCGATGCGCTAGGTACGCTCTGACCTTGTGCCTGGGGTGTCCCCGGGTCCTTGTGCGTGCATGCACACCGGTCGCCGCGCCGAGCCGGAGCGCCTTCCAGCGCCCCGCGCGTTGAGCGCCGTCGCTGTACATCAGCTCATGGGATTCCGTGTCGGAATAAGCCCAACACACCCGACCGCGTGGGTCGACCACGGGGCCGTGTGCGGGGGATCACCGCAGGTTAGTTTTACCAAGCCTTGGCACACAGAAAACGGAGAAACGGTGCCTACGATCCAGCAGCTGGTCCGAAAGGGCCGGCAGGACAAGGTCGAGAAGAACAAGACTCCCGCGCTGAAGGGTTCCCCGCAGCGTCGTGGGGTCTGCACGCGTGTGTACACGACCACCCCGAAGAAGCCGAACTCGGCTCTCCGCAAGGTCGCCCGTGTGCGCCTCACCAGCGGGATCGAGGTCACCGCTTACATCCCGGGCGAGGGCCACAATCTGCAGGAGCACTCCATCGTGCTGGTGCGCGGTGGTCGTGTGAAGGACCTTCCTGGTGTCCGCTACAAGATCATTCGCGGTTCGCTTGACACCCAGGGTGTCAAGAACCGCAAGCAGGCTCGCAGCCGCTACGGCGCCAAGAAGGAGAAGTAAGAATGCCTCGTAAGGGCCCCGCCCCGAAGCGCCCGGTCATCATCGACCCGGTTTACGGCTCCCCGGTCGTCACCCAGCTGGTCAACAAGATCCTGCTGCACGGCAAGCGCTCCACCGCCGAGCGGATCGTCTACGGCGCCCTCGAGGGCGTCCGTGAGAAGACCGGCTCGGACCCGGTCGTGGCGCTGAAGCGTGCGCTGGAGAACGTCAAGCCGGCCCTCGAGGTCAAGTCCCGCCGTGTCGGTGGCGCGACCTACCAGGTTCCGGTCGAGGTCCGTCCGGGCCGCGCCAGCACCCTGGCGCTGCGCTGGATGGTCGGTTACTCCCGCGCCCGTCGCGAGAAGACCATGACCGAGCGCCTGATGAACGAGATCCTCGACGCCAGCAACGGTCTGGGCGCTTCCGTGAAGCGTCGCGAGGACACCCACAAGATGGCCGAGTCCAACAAGGCCTTCGCGCACTACCGCTGGTAGTCCCTACCCCGTCACTAGACAGAGAGAGAACGAGCCACCATGGCTGCAACCTCCCTTGACCTCGCCAGGGTCCGCAACATCGGGATCATGGCGCACATCGACGCGGGCAAGACCACCACCACCGAGCGGATCCTGTTCTACACCGGCGTCTCGTACAAGATCGGTGAGGTCCACGATGGCGCTGCCACCATGGACTGGATGGAGCAGGAGCAGGAGCGCGGCATCACGATCACGTCGGCCGCGACGACCTGTCACTGGACGGTCGACGACGTCGACAACACCATCAACATCATCGACACCCCGGGTCACGTCGACTTCACCGTCGAGGTGGAGCGCTCGCTGCGCGTCCTCGACGGTGCCGTGACGGTGTTCGACGGTGTTGCCGGTGTCGAGCCCCAGTCCGAGACCGTGTGGCGGCAGGCTGACCGCTACGGCGTCCCGCGCATCTGCTTCATCAACAAGCTGGACCGCACGGGCGCGAACTTCTTCTTCTGCGTCAAGACCATCGTGGACCGCCTCGGCGCGACCCCGCTGGTCATGCAGCTCCCGATCGGTGCCGAGGCGGACTTCAAGGGCGTTGTCGACCTTGTCCGTATGAAGGCGCTGGTCTGGTCCGCCGAGGCCGCCAAGGGCGAGATGTACGACATCGTCGACATCCCGGCCGAGCTGCAGGAGCAGGCGAACGAGTACCGCGAGATGCTCCTGGACGAGGTGTCGAACGTCAGCGATGACGTGATGATGCTCGCCATGGAGGGCGAGGACGTCCCCGAGGAGCTGCTGTACGAGGCGATCCGCAAGGGCACCCTGGAGTCGGCCTTCACGCCGATCTTCTGCGGTACCGCGTTCAAGAACAAGGGCGTTCAGCCCCTGCTCGACGCGGTCGTCAAGTACCTCCCGTCGCCGCTGGACATCGAGTCGGTTGAGGGCACCAAGCCCAACGACCCGGAGACCAAGATCACCCGCAAGGCCTCGGACGACGAGCCCCTGGCCGCGCTGGCGTTCAAGATCATGTCCGACCCGCACCTGGGCAAGCTCACCTTCGTCCGGATCTACTCCGGCCGCCTGGAGTCCGGCACCTCGGTGCTGAACGCCGTGAAGGGCAAGAAGGAGCGCATCGGCAAGATCTACCGCATGCACGCGAACAAGCGTGAGGAGATCGAGTCGGTGGGCGCCGGCGACATCGTCGCCGTCATGGGCCTGAAGCAGACCACCACCGGTGAGACGCTGTCCGACGAGAAGGCCCCGGTCATCCTGGAGTCCATGGACTTCCCGGCCCCGGTCATCCGCGTCGCGATCGAGCCCAAGTCCAAGGGTGACCAGGAGAAGCTGGGTGTTGCCATCCAGCGTCTCGCCGAGGAGGACCCGTCCTTCCAGGTCAACACGGACGAGGAGACCGGCCAGACCATCATCGCGGGTATGGGCGAGCTGCACCTCGAGGTGCTGGTCGACCGTATGAAGCGTGAGTTCAAGGTCGAGGCCAACGTCGGCAAGCCGCAGGTCGCGTACCGCGAGACGATCCGTCAGGCCGTCGAGCGCATCGACTACACCCACAAGAAGCAGACCGGTGGTTCCGGTCAGTTCGCCAAGGTGCAGATCGCGATCGAGCCGCTCGAGCAGGCCGAGGGCTACGAGTTCGTCAACCAGGTCACCGGTGGCCGCGTGCCGCGGGAGTACATCCCGTCGGTCGACGCCGGTTGCCAGGAGGCCATGGAGTTCGGCATCCTCGCCGGCTACCCGCTGCAGGGTGTCCGCGTGAAGCTGCTCGACGGCCAGGCGCACGACGTCGACTCGTCCGAGCTCGCGTTCAAGATCGCCGGTTCGATGGCGTTCAAGGAAGGCGCGCGGAAGGCCAAGCCGGTCCTCCTCGAGCCGATGATGGCCGTCGAGGTCACCACGCCCGAGGACTACATGGGCGACGTGATCGGCGACATCAACTCTCGCCGTGGCCAGATCCGGTCCATGGACGAGCGTCACGGTGCCCGCGTCGTCACGGCGCTGGTGCCGCTCTCCGAGATGTTCGGCTACGTCGGTGATCTGCGCAGCAAGACCTCTGGTCGCGCGAGCTACTCGATGCAGTTCGACTCGTACGCCGAGGTTCCGAAGGCCGTGGCGGAGGAGATCATCGCCAAGGCCAAGGGCGAGTAAGGACCGGCGCCAGCCGGCTCCCTACGAGGCCGCGGCTGTCCCGATATTCGGGACGATTGCGAACCCTTAGGCTATTAGGGGGCGTCCCGGGAGGATCCGGTCGGATCCTCCCGGGGGGCCTCCGGCCCCCACCCCGCGGGACGGTGCGAGGTGCTTCCGGCACCTCGGGCCAAACCCGATCAAAGACCAACTGACGTCAGCACGGCGTACAGAACTGTCCTCAGGAGGACTGCAGTGGCGAAGGCGAAGTTCGAGCGGACGAAGCCCCACGTCAACATCGGCACCATTGGTCACATTGACCACGGTAAGACGACCCTTACCGCGGCCATCACCAAGGTGCTGCACGACGCGTACCCGGAGATCAACCCCTTCACGCCGTTCGACCAGATCGACAAGGCGCCGGAGGAGCGGCAGCGCGGTATCACCATCTCGATCGCGCACGTCGAGTACCAGACCGAGGCGCGTCACTACGCCCACGTCGACTGCCCGGGTCACGCGGACTACATCAAGAACATGATCACCGGTGCGGCCCAGATGGACGGTGCGATCCTCGTCGTCGCCGCCACCGACGGCCCGATGCCGCAGACCAAGGAGCACGTCCTCCTGGCCCGCCAGGTCGGCGTCCCCTACATCGTCGTCGCCCTGAACAAGGCCGACATGGTGGACGACGAGGAGATCCTGGAGCTCGTCGAGCTCGAGGTCCGCGAGCTCCTCTCGGAGTACGAGTTCCCGGGCGACGACCTGCCGGTCGTCCGCGTCTCCGCGCTGAAGGCGCTGGAGGGCGACAAGGAGTGGGGCGAGAAGCTCCTCGGCCTGATGCACGCCGTCGACGAGAGCATCCCGACCCCGGCCCGCGCCGTGGACCAGCCGTTCCTGATGCCGATCGAGGACGTCTTCACGATCACCGGTCGTGGCACCGTCGTCACCGGTCGTATCGAGCGTGGCATCCTCAAGGTCAACGAGACTGTCGACATCATCGGCATCAAGGAGACCAAGACCACCACCACGGTCACCGGCATCGAGATGTTCCGCAAGCTGCTCGACGAGGGCCAGGCCGGTGAGAACGTCGGTCTGCTGCTCCGTGGCATCAAGCGCGAGGACGTCGAGCGCGGCCAGGTCATCATCAAGCCGGGTTCGGTCACGCCGCACACCGACTTCGAGGCCCAGTCCTACATCCTGTCGAAGGACGAGGGTGGCCGCCACACCCCGTTCTTCAACAACTACCGCCCGCAGTTCTACTTCCGTACCACGGACGTGACCGGCGTCGTGACCCTCCCCGAGGGCACCGAGATGGTCATGCCGGGCGACAACACCGCCATGACGGTCGCGCTGATCCAGCCGATCGCCATGGAGGAGGGCCTGAAGTTCGCCATCCGTGAGGGTGGCCGCACCGTGGGCGCCGGCCAGGTCACCAAGATCATCAAGTAATTGATGTTCTGACCTGTCTGTCCCGTACAGGCGAACCGAAGGGCTCCGCACACCCAGGTGTGCGGAGCCCTTCGGCCTTCATCAGGCCTTCACCGGCTCTCACGGGCTGCTCATGGCCGGCTGTTATTGTCGGGCGACCGTCCAGCCCGCCGTCGCGGAAAGTGGGATCCAACGCATGCCAACGGCACCACTGTTGTCGGTCGTGATGCCGATCTACAACGAGCAGGAGGCGCTCCCGCTGACCGTCGAGCGGCTGCGGCCGATCCTGGACGGGCTCGGGGTCGACTACGAGGTCGTGGGCGTCGACGACGGCAGCACGGACGCCACCCCCGTCGTCCTGCAGAAGGTCCGGCAGGACTGGCCGGAGTTCCGCATCGTCCGCTTCGCCCGCAACTCGGGGCACCAGGCCGCGCTCACCGCCGGCATCCACCGGGCGCGCGGCGACTACGTGGTGAGCATCGACGCGGACCTCCAGGACCCGCCGGAGAAGATCCCGGAGATGCTCGACCTGGCCCGCGAGCAGGGCTTCGACGTCGTCTACGGCGTGCGCGGGGACCGCGCCACCGACACCGCCTTCAAGCGCCGGACGGCCGGCGCCTACTACTGGCTGATGCGCAAGCTGGTCGGCAAGCGGATGCCCAACCAGGCCGGCGACTTCCGCCTGCTCAGCCGCGCGGCCGTGGAGGCCCTCAAGCAGCTGCCCGAGCACCAGCCCGTCTACCGGCTGCTGGTGCCGTGGCTCGGCTTCCCCAGCGGCGAGGTGGTGTACGTCCGGGAGGAGCGGGTGGCCGGCGGCACCCACTACCCGCTGTCCAAGATGGTCCGGCTCGCGCTGGACAGCGTGACCAACTTCTCCGCCGCCCCGCTGCGGCTGGCCACCTGGCTGGGCCTGGTGAGCTTCGTGGTCTGCCTGGCCCTCGCGGTCTACACCACCCTCTCGTACGCGCTCGGTGCGACCGTGCCCGGCTGGTCCTCGCTGTTCATCGGCATGCTCTTCATCGGCGCCGTACAGCTGATCTGCGTCGGACTGCTGGGGGAGTACGTCGGCCGGATCTACTCGGCGGTGCAGGCCCGCCCGACCTACTTCGTCGGCTACGACTCGGCGGACGACGAACTGGCGCAGGACGCCGCGGCGCAGGACGACGCGCGGGGCCCGGGCCGGTGACCGTCACCGAGGGACCGGCGGAGCCCGTCGAGCCGGCCCCGTCGACCCGCCGCCAGCTGCCGTCCTTCCTGGTCATCGGCGTGCTCAGCACCGTCTTCTACCTGGCGCTGTTCGTCGCCGCGCGGTGGTTCACCGACCCGCAGGCGGCGAACCTGATCGCGCTGGCCGTCAGCGCGGTGGCCAACACCGCGGCCAACCGCCGTTTCACCTTCGGGGTCACCGGCTCGCAGGGCATGGTCCGGCACCAGCTCCAGGGCGCGGTGGCCTTCCTGATCGGGCTCGGCCTGAGCGCGGGCGTGCTCGCCCTGCTGGACCAGGTGGCGCCGAACGCCTCCCGGCCGGTGGAGGTCGCCGGACTGGTCGCCGCCAACGGCCTGGCCACGGTGGCCCGGTTCGTGCTGCTGAAGATCTGGGTCTTCCGGGGCTGAACCGGGGCTGAACGGCGGCCGTTCCCACTGGTTCGCGGACCGCCCACCCGGGCCCCTCAGCCCGTCGTGCCGACGGGCCCCTCGGTATGCTGTGGCTCGTAGCCTGCCCGCTGACGGTAGTGGAAGTCCGCACCCGGCCGGGGAGACGGGCGGCAGGGACTTGACCGAAGGGGCACGGCACCGTGTCGACCGTACATTCCTCGCCTGAGCGCGAGCTTCAACGTCCGACCGCACCGCCGGGGCCGCCGCCCGAGTCGACCACCGGTGGACGGTCCAGGCGCAACCCGCTCGTCCTGGCCGGGGGACTGGCCCTGTCCTGGCTGGTGCCGACCGGGCTGGTCGCGCTGGACCTGGGCGTCCTGCTGCTGCCGCTGCTGCTGTTCTCCATAGCCGCCGTGCTCCGGGTCGGCGGCGTGCTGCTCGACCGGCTGTTCGTCGCCGGGCTGGTGCTCGCCGGTTCGGTGCTGACGTTCGGCCTGCTCTTCTCGCTCTGGCCGTGGGGCCTCTCGCCGGTCGCCACCAGCGGCCTGATGTTCAGCGTGGTGACGGTCGCCGCCTGGGCCGCCCGCCGCGGCCCGCGCCTGCCGTTGCGCTTCCGCTGGTCCGACCTGCTGGTCCTGGGCACCGGTTACGGCGTCTGGCACTACCTGTTCCACCCGATCGCGGGAACGTCGGCGGCCGAGCGGGTCGCGTACTTCGCCACGTCGGAGGACCGGCTCGCGCACTTCTCCTTCTTCTCCGGCATCCAGAACGTCGGCGGCTTCAACTTCCTCCACCAGGACGCGGCCCGGTCCTTCCTGATACCGCCGTCCGAGGTGACGTACCCGCAGGGCTCCCACTTCCTGCTGGCCTGGACGGACACCCTCGTCCACTCCGCCGCCGACTCCGGCGACATGCTCTACACCATGAACCGGTACTTCCTGTACCTGCTGGTGGGCTACGCGCTGTTCTGCGCCGCGCTGGTCTGGGCGGCCCGGTGGATCGGCGGGCCGCGGCTGCGCGGCTGGCGCTGCGCGGCGGTGTGCGCGACCGTCGGCGCGATCATGTTCGCGAGCAACTACATGGACCTGATGGTCCACGGCTTCGACTCGACCTTCATCGGGCTGCTGCTGATAGCACTCGCGCTGGCCGTGCTGATCCGGCCGGCGATGGGCACCACCGAGTTCGTGCTGGCCGCGTCGGCCGGTCTGATCACCGTCACCTACGCGTACAACATCTACGGCGCCTTCGTCGGCGTGGCACTGCTGGGCGCACTGGCGGCGCACCGGCGCAAGTTCGCCGGGCGCTGGTGGTGGACCGCCGGCGCGCTGGCGTGCGCGCTGGGCGTGGCCGCGCTGCCGAGCGTCCTGTCCGTGCTGGGCAACCTCGACGTGGCCAGTGCCTCGAACATGAACGGCCCGAGCGTCGGGGCCGACCGCTCCATACTCATCGGCGGCGGGCTGCTCGGCCTGCTGGCCGCGGTCATGCCGCGCAACCGCCGGACCGCCGTCGGCCAGGCGCACCTCGCGGTCCTGCTCGGCACCGGCGGGCTGCTCAGCGCCTTCGCCGCCTACCAGCTGCACACCATCGGCAAGTACTCGTACTACTTCCACAAGATGACGGCCGTGGGCGTCGTGGTCAGCCTGATATCCCTCGGCGCCGTCGGGGTCATGCTGCAGAGCCCGTACCGGGGGACGGGCCGCACGCTGCCGAGCCGCCTCGGCGAGCTGGCGATGTCCGGCCTCGCCGTCGCCGCCGCGCTCAGCCTCTTCGCCAACGTGCAGTGGGGCTTCCTGACCACCAAGGACAACCCGTCCGCCTGGTCCGCCAACCCGCTGGTGGCCTGGGGACGCGGCGAGTTCAAGGGGGACATGGGCCCCAAGGGCGCGCAGGCGCTCGACATCTCGAGCAAGGGCCCGGTGATCGCGCTCTTCGCCAACGACGACTACAAGAACCTCAAGGCCACCTGGCTCGCCTCGCTGCTGAACCGGCGCGGGGGCGACATGACGGCGCTGTACGACATCCACTGGGTGTCCATCGGCGGTCCCCAGGTGAAGGAGGAGGACTACCAGAAGTCTCTGGGCCGCCTCAAGGGAGCCATCGACAAGCTCCCGGCCGCGCCCGTCCCGCCGACCGTCCTGACCGCCGACCCCTCCGTGGGCGACCGGATCAAGCGGGACCTGGCGGCGCAGGGTGTCACGGTGACGGTGCTGAGCGATCCTCAGAACCTTTGGACGGAGCCGTGGTCCCGTACCTTCCCGGGGGTCTGAGGGTGGGGGCCACCGTCATCGGACGTTCACGGCTACCCGCTACTATTCACAGCAATCGCACGGCCGGGCCGGCCTCGTGCGGAGACGTGTGGCAAGGTCGGCCGGTTAATTCGGTGATCATGTGATGAAGAACCCGATCGCCAAGCTGCTCGGGGTGCTACCCCCGGGGGCCCGGCTCGTGGTCGGTGGGACGGTCGTGCTCGGCGCCTCGGCGTACGTCTACATGGCGCTCGTGGGCTACAGCCTGGGCACGGCCGGTGCAGCCAGGGTGACGATGCTCTGGACGATCGTGATGTCCGTCGGGTGGGGTCTGTTCCAGCCCGTCGAACTGGAGCTGACGCGGCTGGTCGCCGCCCGCAAGGTGTCCGGGGCGGGGGCACTGCCCGCGGTACGGCGGATGCTGCTGCTCGCCCTGGCGATCCTGGCCGTGGCCTGCGCGGTGCTGGCCGCCGCCGCCGGCCCGATCGCCGACCAGCTGTTCGGCGGTGACCGGACCCTCGTGGTGGCCCTCGCCGGCGGCATGGCGGGCCTCGCGGTGAGCTCGGTCTCCCGCGGTGCGCTGGCCGGCCTCGGGCTGTTCGGCCCCTACGGCACCCAGCTGGCCGTCGACGGTGCCCTGCGCATCGGGCTGGCCGCGCTGACCGCCGTCCTCGGGCTGCACTCGGCGCTGGCCTTCGGCCTGATCCTGGTGGTCGCCCCGGTCGCCGCCTCGCTGATCGGCCTGCGCGGCATCCTCGCCGACCGCGCCCCCGGGCCGGAGGTGTCCTGGCGCCAGCTCACCAGCGGGCTCGGCCTGCTGATCGGCTCCGTGATGCTCAGCCAGCTGGTGGTGAACGCGACCGTCGTCTGCGTGCGCCTGCTCGCTCCGAAGCACTCCGAGGCGTCCGACGCCCTGGTCTTCGCCCTCGGCCAGGCCGTGGTGATGGCCCGCGTGCCGCTCTTCGCCTACAGCGCCCTCCAGGCCTCCATGGTCTCCGCGCTCTCGGGTGCCACCGCGGCCGGCGACCACGCCGAGTTCCGCAAGGTGCTGACCCGCACCACGGCGATCGTCGCCGCCATGTGTATCGGCGGCGGGCTGCCGGTCATCGCGCTCGGCGCCTGGCTCAACCCGCTGCTCTTCAACGCCAAGGACCTGCTCAACCCGCTGGACTTCACCTGGCTCGTCCTCGGCACCCTCTGCTACGTCCTCGCGACGGTCTTCGGCCAGGCGCTGATGTCGAGCGCCCAGCACCGCCGACAGCTGGTGGGCTGGACGGCCGGTTCCGTAGCATTGGTTGCGGTCGCCCTCTCCCCGGGTGACGTCGGTCTCCGTGCCGAGCTCGCGTACCTGGCCGGCGCGCTGGTCAGCGCCGTCCTGATGCTGTGGGCGCTGTACCGCGCGTTCCCCTCCCGCCCCGCCGCCTCCGGGCACTCCGGGCTGGACAGCAGGAGCGCGGCCGAGCCGCTGCGGACCTCGTGACGGCGGGGGACCGGACTGTGATTGGCCGACGACGCCCGTGATCACCACCGACAGACAGACCGAGGCACGCGACGCCGTGCCGTTCGCCAAGCATGGAGCCCCTGTGTCCGACTATGACAACGTCTGGCTGGTGATCCCGGCCTACAACGAAGGCCAGGTGATCGCCGAGGTCGTGGAGGGGGCACGCAAGACCTTCCCCAACATCGTGGTGATCGACGACGGCTGCACCGACGACACGGCGAAGCACGTCATGACGACCGGCGCCCACCTGGTGCGGCACCCGGTCAACCTGGGCCAGGGCGCAGCGCTGCAGACCGGCCTGAAGTACGCGCTGGGGCAGGAGGGCGCCGAGTACTTCGCCACCTTCGACGCGGACGGCCAGCACCAGACCGCCGACGTGGAGAAGATGGTGGCGCTGCTGCGCCAGGACGAGGCCGACATCGTGCTCGGCTCCCGCTTCATCGAGCAGACCGGCCAGGTGCCGTGGATCAAGCGGGTCGTGCTCCGCACCGCCGCCGCGGTCAGCCCGACCGCCCGCAAGCTCAAGCTCACCGACGCGCACAACGGTCTGCGCGTGATGAACCGGGAGGCGGCCAGCCGCATCCGGATCACCATGAACGGCATGGCCCACGCTTCGGAGATCGTCTCCTTCCTCGCCGGCTCGGACCTCCGGGTTGCAGAGGTGCCGGTGGACATCCTCTACACCGACTACTCGCGCGCCAAGGGCCAGTCCCTGATCAACGGCGTGAACATCCTCTTCGACATCTCGCTGCGGGAGCGTAACCGCCGATGAATCACCTCTGGATCCAGCTGATCCTCGTCCTGGCCGCCGTGGGCATGGCCCTCCTGTTCGTCCGGCGCTGGGACGCCGCGAACACCCGGGCGTGGAAGCGCATCGCCTTCTCGCTCTTCGTCATCGCCAACGTCATCGCGATCCTGTGGCCGGCCGGCGTGACCAAGCTGGCCACCGCACTGGGCGTCGGCCGTGGCACGGACCTGGTGCTCTACCTGATGGTCATCGCCATGGGCTTCCTGACGCTCAACACCTACCTGCGCTTCCGGTCGCTGGAGAAGAAGCTCACCGACCTGGCCCGTACGGTCGCCATCACCGAGGGCGTCCGTCACAACAACGACCGCCTCGACGCTCCGGTCGGCTCCGACCACTGATCGCGCTCCACGCGACAGGGCACAGGGTTTGAGGGCCGGTACCCCCGACGGGGTGCCGGCCCTCAGCCGTGCGTGCGGGTGAGCGCGCCGCCGGAGAGGCCGGCGAACGGTCCCCTTCGACCGTCGGCCACCGGGTCGAACGGTGACGCCCGTTCGTCCGTTGTCAAAGAGGGGGCGCCGATGTGTGCCGTCTTCTTGGGCTCCGGAAAATCCGGACATTACCGAGTTCATTCATCCCCCGGCCGCCCGGTGGACGTATTTCTGTGTGCCAGAATTTCCGATCGGCGGCCTCTGCGCACCCGCTTTCCGCCCCCCGGCGCCGGTGTGGGCCGACCGGCTGACGCACGGGCCCGGCAAAGCTGGTTGACTTGGGGCGCCCCGCTGGCCGCGGCCGGGCGGCACCGAAGCGTGATCCAGGACCAGGAGGTGCGGCGCCGTCATGAGCGTCGATTTCGTCATCCCGTACTACGGCGATCCGGAGTACCTGTTCGCCACCATCGACAGCATCCGGGCCCAGCACCAGCAGGACTGGCGGCTGACCGTCGTGGACGACCAGTACCCGGGCTTCCGGGCGCCCCAGTACATCGAGAGCCTGAACGACGAGCGGATCCGGTACATCCGCAACGCGGAGCGGCTGGGCCCCAACGGCAACACCTACAAGGCCTCCACCCTGGCCGAGCGCGAGTTCGTCTCGATGATGGGCGCCGACGACCTGCTGGAGCCCGACTACCTGGACGTCGTCCTGGAGCGCCTGCGGGCCGACCCGAACGCGATCGCGGTCCAGCCGGGCGTGCGGGTGATGGACAGCGACGGGACCCTGGTGCCCTCGCTCGGCATCGGCGACAAGGTCAAGCGCCGGATCAGCGCGCCGGCCCGCAAGGCCGGGGTGATCAGCGGCGAGGCCGCGGTGAAGAGCCTGCTGTCCGGCAACTGGCTGTACACGCCGTCGCTCACCTACCGCCAGTCCGCGCTGTCGAAGATCCCGTACCGCCCGGACATCGACGCCATCCACGACCTGGCGTTCATGGTCGACATGCTGATGGAGGGCGGCAACCTGCTGGTCGACGAGCGCGAGGTGTTCCGCTACCGGCGCCACCAGGCCAGCGACTCCTCGAACCGGGTCAAGGACGGCAAGCGCTTCGACGAGGAGCTGCGGTACTACTCGCTGATCTCCAAGGAGCTGCGCGCCAAGGGCTGGACCAACGCCGCGCGCTCGGCCGACCTGCACCTCTCGTCCCGCCTGCACGCCCTGATGGTCGCCGCCGGCCGGCTCGGCGCGGGTGACTTCTCCCACGCCGGCGCCATGGTCGGCCGCGCGGTCCGCAGCAGCTGACCGGAGCGTGTCCGAGGGCGGTGCCGGCAGCCGGCCGGAGGCCCCCGGGTCACGGCGCCCCGAGGCGCCCGGCCGAATTCGACGGGGCGGGAGTAAGCGCTTCGGCCGGCCGCTGGGCTCTAGGTGGGTGAGGGGGTGCTCATGGGGAGCACCGACGACCGACCGGGCGGATCCTGCTGAACCACCACGCCCAAGCCCCGATACGGCCGGCACGGGGTCCTTGCCCGAGGCTTCGGCTTCTGGTAAGCGCCCTATGATGGCCGCTGATCGCCGGTCCACTGAGCCATCCTTCGCCACTCATCGGACGTGGCCACTGCACGGAAGTGACTGACATGACTGATCTGGCCACCAGCCCGGTCGGCGGCTCCAGCAAGGAGTCGCTCGAACCGGAGGGCGCGATCGCGCCCCGCCCCGGACGGCTCGACGGCCTGCTGGAGCGCCCCTGGGCGGTCCGCTCGGCCGAGGCCCTGGTCTCGATCGTGGCGGCGTTCGGCTTCGCGCTGCTCTGCACCCGCATCGACGTCAACCCGCTGAACCGGGTGGGCCAGGTCAGCGGTCTGGCCATGCTCCAGAAGTACGCCGCCATCGTGGGCCTGCCCATCCTGGCGGTGCTGCTGTACGCCGCCTACCGGGGCAGCCTGGCCCGGTACCAGCTGGCCCAGCGACTGGTCTGCGCGGCCGTCGCCGGACTGGCCACCGGTGCGGTCGCGGGCGGGATCGCGGTGGCGCTGAACGGTACCCAGTGGGGCCTCGGCGGTCAGGAGGGCGACCCGGGCAACCTCATGGGCATGGCCAACGACATGCTGCGGGGCAAGGGCCTGCCCGGCGTCTACCCGCCCGGCTTCCCGGCGCTGCTGGCGGTCTGGTCGAAGCTGTTCTACGGCGGCGTCGGCGGCGTCGGCTACGCCATGAAGGACGTCCAGCTGATCTGCAGCGCACTGGTCGGCCCGATGGCGTACCTCTCCTGGCGGCTGATGCTGCGGCCGGTCTGGGCGCTGCTGATCGCCGTCCCGTCGGCGATCCTCTTCCTCGACCCGATCCGGCCGTACAGCCACGTCACGATGCTGGTCATGGTGCCGATGCTGGCCGCCGCCCTGCGGGAGCTCCGCCGGTCGCACGAGCTGTCCACCCGGTCCACGGTGCTGCGCGGCCTCGGCTTCGGCGTCTCGTTCGGCCTGATGTTCCTCTGGTACTCGGGCTGGTTCATCTGGGCCGCGCCCGGCGTCCTCGTCCTGACGCTGTTCGTCGTCCCGTGGCGCCAGGGCGCCGCCCGGATCAAGCGGGCGCTGCTGTTCCTCGGCGTGACGCTGGTGAGCGCCGGCGTGGTCGGCTCGCCGCTGCTGTACGAGCTGGTGCGGCTGGGCGCCCAGGCCAAGGACCGGTACGCGTACCTCTCGGTGTACATCGACCCGGCGTACATCATGAGCTGGGCCTCGGACCGCAACGGCGACCTGAACTACCACGACTTCCCGTGGCGCGGTGAGCTCGCCGGGCAGAGCGCCTACACCCTGCTGCTGCTCGCCGGGGTCGCGCTGGCGCTGGGCCTCGGGCTGCGCAGCATCGCCGTCCGGACCGTGACGGCCACCCTGATCAGCGCCTGGCTGCTGCGCTTCTGGTTCGCCTCCCAGATGGCCCAGACGAAGTCCATCCAGCTGTACCCGCGGACGACCTGGATCATCCTCTACGCGTTGATGATCCTCGCGGTGCTCGGCCTGATGTTCCTCGTCCAGCGGGGCACCGGTTGGCTGCGCACGGTGCAGCGGGTCGGCACCGACGGGCGGCCGGCGCCGCTGACCCTGCGGCCCGCGGTCACCGGCCGGCTGGTCGCCGGCGCGGTCTGCGCGGTGGCGCTGTTCGCCACCATGGCGGCCTCCTGGTCGGCGGACCGCTACATGCCGACCACCAGGCCCGAGTTCGTGCCGGTCGCCGGGGCCAAGGGCATCGACATGGGCGCGGACGCCTGGCGCGCGCACATCCTGGTGAACCGCGACGGCAAGTGCCCGAAGTACGACCCGGCCGGGCCGACCGACTGCGCGCCGGTGAACAAGGAGCTCAAGGAGTACAACAACGAGCCCGACAAGGGTCAGCTGTGGTGCGCCAACGTGACCGGTGACGAGTGGGCGCTGACCTGCGGGAGCAAGCGACCCTGGTGACGCGGGTCCGCGGCGGTGAGCGCCGCGGTTGGGGACGGTCACCCGATCGGGGCCGGTGAGGGCGACCTCACCGGCCCCGATTGGCATCCGGGCTGCTCCATGTGGCAGTATGTCCAAGTTGCTCGGTTGAGTTGCCGATGCTGCGCGCCTCCCGCCGGGAGGACTGGAAGCGAGTCCCAGGTATTCGTCGTTCCCGTGATGGCCGTTAAGCGTGAAGTCGACGCCACGGCAGCTGCGGGGCGAAAGTACGGGAATCTTCCGGGAAGCGTATGCGGGGCCTCGACCCGGCCCCCCACCCCGAAATCTTGAAACCGACGAGTTGTTCGCCGGTTTTTTGCAAGCGCGAGTGCGACACGCCCGAGCGCGGGGGTCGGAGGGTGGTCGTGCAGTGACTAAGGACAAAGGACTACTGAGTAGCCATGGCGGGACAGAAGATCCGCATCCGGCTCAAGGCCTACGACCACGAGGTCATCGATTCCTCGGCGAAGAAGATCGTCGAGACGGTGATCCGTACTGGTGCGCAGGTCGCAGGCCCGGTGCCGCTGCCCACTGAGAAGAACGTGTACTGCGTCATCCGCTCGCCGCACAAGTACAAGGACTCGCGCGAGCACTTCGAGATGCGTACTCACAAGCGTCTGATCGACATCCTCGACCCCACGCCGAAGACGGTTGACTCGCTCATGCGTCTCGACCTGCCGGCTGGCGTCGACATCGAGATCAAGCTCTGAGAGGCGCACCGAAGATGGCTAAGCAGATTAAGGGCATCCTGGGCGAGAAGCTCGGCATGACCCAGGTCTGGGACGAGAACAACCGGATCGTTCCGGTGACCGTCGTCAAGGCTGGGCCCAATGTCGTGACCCAGGTCCACACCGCTGACAGTCCGGCCGGCTACGACGCCGTCCAGATCGGCTTCGGCGAGATCGACCCCCGCAAGGTGAACAAGCCCCTCGCGGGCCACTTCGCCAAGGCCGGTGTCACCCCGCGCCGCCACCTGGTCGAGCTCCGTACCACGGACGCGTCCGAGTACACCCTCGGCCAGGAGATCACCGCGGAGCTGTTCGAGGCGGGTGTCAAGGTCGACGTGACCGGCACCTCCAAGGGCAAGGGCTTCGCCGGTGTCATGAAGCGCCACAACTTCCGGGGCCTCGGCGCCGGTCACGGTGTGCAGCGCAAGCACCGCTCGCCCGGCTCGATCGGTGGCTGCGCCACCCCGGGTCGCGTGTTCAAGGGCGTGAGGATGGCCGGCCGGATGGGCCACGAGCGTGTGACCACCCAGAACCTGACCATCCATGCCGTTGACGCGGAGAAGGGGCTGCTCCTGATCAAGGGCGCAATCCCGGGCCCGAACGGCGGCCTCGTCCTCGTCCGCACTGCGGCGAAGGGGCTGTGAGGATATGAGCACCATTGACATCCTGTCGCCCTCGGGCGACAAGACCGGCAGCCTCGAGCTGCCGGCCGAGATCTTCGACGCGAAGGTCAGCGTTCCGCTGATGCACCAGGTCGTCGTGGCGCAGCTCGCTGCGGCCCGTCAGGGCACCCACAAGACCAAGACTCGCGCCGAGGTCCGCGGTGGCGGCAAGAAGCCGTACCGCCAGAAGGGCACCGGCCGCGCCCGTCAGGGCTCGACCCGCGCCCCGCAGTTCGCCGGCGGTGGCGTCGTGCACGGTCCCGTGCCGCGCGACTACTCGCAGCGGACCCCGAAGAAGATGATCGCCGCCGCCCTGCGCGGTGCGCTCACCGACCGGGCCCGCCACAACCGCATCCACGTCGTCACCGACGTGATCGCGGCCGAGGCGCCGTCGACCAAGGCCGCCAAGGGTCTGTTCGGCAAGATCACCGAGCGCAAGAACATCCTCCTCGTCGTCGAGCGTGCCGACGAGCTGGGTCTGAAGAGCGCCCGCAACCTGCCGCACGTGCACATCCTGGACGCCGGTCAGCTGAACACCTACGACGTGCTCGTCTCCGACGATGTGGTCTTCACCCAGGCCGCCTTCGAGCGTTTCGTGGCGGGTCCCGCCGCGTCCGCCAAGGCCGTGGCTGCTGAGGGCGAGCTCGAAGGGAGCGCCGCCTGATGGCTGCAGAGATCACGAGCAAGACGTTCACGGACCCCCGTGACGTCCTGGTGAAGCCGGTCATCTCGGAGAAGAGCTACTCGCTCCTCGACGAGAACAAGTACACGTTCGTCGTGTCGCCCGGTGCCAACAAGACCCAGATCAAGCAGGCCGTCGAGGCGGTCTTCTCGGTCAAGGTCGAGTCCGTCAACACGCTCAACCGTCAGGGCAAGCGCAAGCGCTCCAAGACGGGCTTTGGCAAGCGCAAGGACACCAAGCGCGCCATCGTGACGCTGGCTGAGGGCAACCGCATCGACATCTTCGGTGGTCCGGTCTCCTAACGGAGATCGTGATCGTCGATAAGGACGAGGACGAGAGAGCCAAATGGGCATCCGCAAGTACAAGCCGACTACGCCGGGCCGTCGTGGCTCCAGCGTGGCCGACTTCGTAGAGATCACGCGGTCCACGCCGGAGAAGTCGCTGGTTCGCCCCCTGCACAGCAAGGGCGGCCGTAACAACGCCGGTCGGATCACCGTTCGCCACCAGGGTGGCGGTCACAAGCGCGCCTACCGCGTGATCGACTTCCGTCGTCACGACAAGGACGGCGTGCCGGCCAAGGTCGCGCACATCGAGTACGACCCGAACCGCACCGCGCGCATCGCGCTCCTGCACTACGCGGACGGCGAGAAGCGCTACATCATCGCGCCGCGCGGTATCGCGCAGGGTGACCGGATCGAGAACGGCGCTGGCGCCGACATCAAGCCGGGCAACAACCTGCCGCTTCGCAACATCCCGGTCGGTACCACCATCCACGCGGTGGAGCTGCGTCCCGGTGGCGGTGCCAAGATGGCCCGCTCCGCCGGTGCCGGCATCCAGCTGCTGGCGCGTGAGGGCAAGATGGCGCACCTGCGCATGCCCTCCGGTGAGATCCGCCTGGTGGACGCGCGCTGCCGCGCCACCGTCGGTGAGGTCGGCAACGCCGAGCAGTCGAACATCAACTGGGGCAAGGCCGGCCGCATGCGCTGGAAGGGCGTCCGCCCGACCGTGCGTGGTGTCGCCATGAACCCGATCGACCACCCGCACGGTGGTGGTGAGGGTAAGACCTCTGGTGGCCGCCACCCGGTCTCGCCGTGGGGCCAGAAGGAGGGTCGCACTCGTAGCCCGAAGAAGGCTTCGAACGCCCTCATCGTGCGCCGCCGCAAGACCAACAAGAAGCGCTAGGAGCAGGTCAGATGCCGCGCAGTCTCAAGAAGGGCCCCTTCATCGACGGCCACCTTCTCAAGAAGGTGGACGCGCAGAACGAGGCGGGTACCCAGAACGTCATCAAGACCTGGTCCCGTCGCTCCGTGATCTTCCCGGCCATGCTCGGCCACACGATCGCGGTGCACGATGGCCGTAAGCACGTCCCGGTGTTCGTCACCGAGTCGATGGTCGGCCACAAGCTCGGCGAGTTCGCGCCGACGCGTACCTTCCGCGGTCACGTCAAGGACGACCGCAAGTCGAAGCGTCGCTAGTCGCCAGCGAGATTACCGACTCAATGACTTACACCAGCAAGGGGACAACCATGGAAGCCAGGGCCCAGGCGCGGTACATCCGCGTCACGCCCATGAAGGCCCGCCGCGTGGTGGACCTCATCCGTGGCCTGCCGGCCACGGAGGCCCAGGCCGTCCTGCGTTTCGCTCCGCAGGCCGCCACCGTGCCCGTCGGCAAGGTGCTCGACAGCGCCATTGCCAACGCCGCGCACAACTACAACCACTCCAACGTGGACGACCTCGTCATCAGCGAGGCGTATGTTGACGAGGGCCCGACCCTGAAGCGGTTCCGTCCGCGTGCGCAGGGTCGTGCCTTCCGGATCCGCAAGCGGACCAGCCACATCACCGTGGTCGTCAGCAGCAAGGAAGGGACCCGGTAATGGGCCAGAAGGTTAACCCGCACGGGTTCCGCCTTGGCATCAGCACGGACTTCAAGTCCCGCTGGTACGCCGACAAGCTGTACAAGGACTACGTCAAGGAAGACGTCGCCATTCGTCGCATGATGACGAAGGGCATGGAGCGCGCCGGCATCTCCAAGGTCGAGATCGAGCGCACCCGCGACCGCGTCCGCGTTGACATCCACACCGCTCGCCCCGGCATCGTCATCGGCCGCCGTGGCACCGAGGCCGACCGCATCCGCGGCGACCTCGAGAAGCTGACCGGCAAGCAGGTCCAGCTGAACATCCTCGAGGTCAAGAACCCCGAGCTGGACGCCCAGCTCGTGGCTCAGGGCGTCGCGGAGCAGCTGTCCTCCCGCGTCTCCTTCCGTCGTGCCATGCGCAAGTCGATGCAGGGCACCATGAAGTCCGGCGCCAAGGGCATCAAGGTCCAGTGCTCCGGTCGTCTCGGCGGCGCCGAGATGAGCCGTTCGGAGTTCTACCGCGAGGGCCGTGTGCCGCTGCACACCCTGCGCGCGAACGTCGACTACGGCTTCTTCGAGGCCAAGACGACCTTCGGCCGCATCGGTGTGAAGGTCTGGATCTACAAGGGCGACGTCAAGAACATCGCCGAGGTCCGCGCTGAGAACGCCGCTGCCCGCTCGGGCAACCGCCCGGCCCGTCCCGAGGGTGGTCGTCCCGCCCGCGGTGGCGAGCGCCGTGGTGGCGAGCGCGGTGGCCGTGGCCGTCGCCCCGCCGCTGCCGAGGCCTCCGCGGCCCCGGCCGCCGAGGCTCCGGCTGCCGAGAACACCGGAACGGAGGCCTGACTCCAATGCTGATCCCCCGTCGGGTCAAGCACCGCAAGCAGCACCACCCCAAGCGCCGTGGCGCTGCCAAGGGTGGCACCGAGCTCGCCTTCGGCGAGTACGGCATCCAGGCCGTCACCCCGGCCTACGTGACGAACCGGCAGATCGAGTCCGCTCGTATCGCCGTCACCCGTCACATCAAGCGTGGCGGCAAGGTCTGGATCAACATCTACCCGGACCGTCCGCTCACCAAGAAGCCGGCCGAGACCCGCATGGGTTCCGGTAAGGGTTCGCCCGAGTGGTGGATCGCGAACGTGCACCCGGGTCGGGTCATGTTCGAGCTGTCGTACCCCAACGAGAAGGTGGCTCGTGAGGCGCTGACCCGCGCTGCTCACAAGCTCCCGATGAAGTGCCGGATCATCCGGCGCGAGGCAGGTGAGAGCTGATGTCGGCCGGCACCAAGGCTGCTGACCTCCGCGAGCTGGACAACGAGGGTCTCGTTGCCAAGCTCCGTGAGGCCAAGGAGGAGCTGTTCAACCTCCGCTTCCAGGCGGCGACCGGGCAGCTCGACAACCACGGACGGCTCAAGCTCGTCCGTAAGGACATCGCGCGGATCTACACCCTGATGCGCGAGCGCGAGCTGGGCATCGAGACGGTGGAGAACGCCTGATGACTGAGAACACCAACGAGACGCGCGGTTTCCGCAAGACCCGTGAGGGTCTCGTCGTCAGTGACAAGATGGACAAGACCGTCGTCGTCGCCGTCGAGGACCGCGTCAAGCACGCTCTGTACGGCAAGGTCATCCGCCGTACGAACAAGCTGAAGGCGCACGACGAGGCGAACGCCTGCGGCATCGGCGACCGGGTCCTCCTGGCGGAGACCCGCCCGCTGTCCGCGACGAAGCGCTGGCGCGTCGTCGAGATCCTCGAGAAGGCCAAGTAACGAAGTTGATGCGGTACGGCCGTATGTGCACCAGGCCCCTCGTGGGCGCTGGTGTGAGCAGCGGCCGGCCCGTCAGCTCTCGTTGACGATCAGGAGAAAGCTGTGATCCAGCAGGAGTCGCGACTGCGTGTCGCCGACAACACGGGCGCGAAGGAAATCCTTTGCATCCGCGTTCTCGGTGGCTCCGGTCGTCGCTACGCCGGCATCGGGGACGTCATCGTCGCGACCGTCAAGGACGCGATCCCCGGCGGTTCGGTGAAGAAGGGTGACGTCGTCAAGTGCGTCGTCGTCCGTACCGTGAAGTCGCGTCGTCGTCCGGATGGCTCGTACATCCGCTTCGACGAGAACGCCGCGGTCGTTCTGAAGAACACCGATGGTGACCCCCGTGGTACCCGCATCTTCGGCCCGGTGGGCCGCGAGCTGCGTGACAAGAAGTTCATGAAGATCATCTCGCTTGCGCCGGAGGTGCTCTAACTCATGGCGAACAGCATGAAGATCAAGAAGGGTGACCTGGTTCAGGTCATCACCGGCAAGGACCGCGGCAAGCAGGGCAAGGTCATCCAGGCCATGCCCGCCGAGAACAAGGTCCTGGTCGAGGGTGTGAACCGGGTCAAGAAGCACACCAAGCCGGGCCCGGGCACTCAGGGTGGCATCGTCACCGTCGAGGCCCCGGTGCACGTCTCCAACGTCCAGCTGGTCGTGGAGAAGGACGGCAAGAAGGTCGTCACCCGCGTTGGCTACCGCTTCGATGACGAGGGCAACAAGATCCGCGTTGCCAAGCGAACCGGTGAGGACATCTGATGTCTGAGACGACTGTTGAGAAGGTGACCCCCCGTCTCAAGGAGCGTTACAACTCCGAGATCAAGGGTCAGCTGCAGGAGCAGTTCTCGTACGAGAACGTCATGCTGACGCCCGGCCTGGTCAAGGTCGTCGTCAACATGGGTGTCGGCGAGGCCGCCCGTGACAGCAAGCTGATCGAGGGCGCGATCCGCGACCTCACCGCCATCACCGGTCAGAAGCCGGCGGTGACGAAGGCTCGCAAGTCCATCGCGCAGTTCAAGCTGCGTGAGGGCCAGCCGATCGGCACCCACGTCACCCTCCGTGGTGACCGCATGTGGGAGTTCCTGGACCGTCTGGTGTCGCTGGCCCTGCCGCGTATCCGTGACTTCCGTGGCCTCTCCCCGAAGCAGTTCGACGGCCGTGGCAACTACACCTTCGGTCTGACCGAGCAGGTCATGTTCCACGAGATCGACCAGGACAAGGTCGACCGTCAGCGCGGTATGGACATCACCGTCGTGACCACCGCCCAGACCGACGACGAGGGCCGGGCGCTCCTGCGCGCTCTGGGCTTCCCGTTCAAGGAGGCGTAACCACATGGCGAAGAAGTCCCTCATCGCGAAGTCCGAGCGCAAGCCGAAGTTCGGCGTCCGGGCCTACACCCGGTGCCAGCGCTGCGGCCGTCCGCACTCGGTGTACCGCAAGTTCGGCCTCTGCCGTGTCTGCCTTCGTGAGATGGCGCACCGCGGCGAGCTGCCGGGCGTGACCAAGAGCTCCTGGTAACCAGGACCTCGCGGTAGCGCCATAGCGAAGCAGGTGTGCCCGACCCCACAGAGCCCCTTTTTTGGGGCTGCGTACGGAATCCCGTAGGGTAGTGAGGTCGGGCCCCCTGTCGCGGCAGCTCCGTAGCTGCCGTCGACCCTCTTCGGAGGGCTCGCACCCAGTCTTACGACGCCGCAGGTCCCCTGCGTCTGTGCCCCTGCCGCACTCCTCGGAGTGCGGCGGGGGGACCTGGCGCGGAGAAACCACGGCGAGAGAGGCCTGAGGCCATCATGACCATGACCGACCCCATCGCAGACATGCTCACGCGTCTGCGTAACGCTAACTCGGCGTACCACGACTCCGTGGCGATGCCGGCCAGCAAGATCAAGGCGCACGTCGCCGAGATCCTGCAGCAGGAGGGGTACATCTCCTCCTACAAGGTTGAGGAGCCCGTTGAGGGCGAGGTCGGCAAGAAGCTGACCATCGAGCTCAAGTTCGGTCCCAACCGTGAGCGCTCGATCGCTGGCATCAAGCGGATCAGCAAGCCGGGCCTGCGGGTCTACGCAAAGTCCACCAACCTGCCGAAGGTGCTCGGCGGCCTGGGCGTGGCGATCATCTCCACGTCCTCGGGTCTCCTCACCGACAAGCAGGCCGCCAAGAAGGGCGTAGGCGGAGAAGTTCTCGCCTACGTCTGGTAATTCGGGAAACGGAGGTACAGCAATGTCGCGCATTGGACGGCTGCCCATCCAGGTCCCCGCTGGCGTGGACGTCACCATCGATGGCCAGGCGGTCTCGGTGAAGGGCCCCAAGGGCTCCCTCACCCACGTTGTCGCCGCGCCGATCGAGATCGGTAAGGGCGAGGACGGCACGCTGCTCGTCACCCGCCCCAACGACGAGCGTCTGTCGAAGGCCCTGCACGGCCTTTCCCGCACGCTGGTGGCGAACATGATCACCGGCGTGACCGCGGGCTACCGCAAGTCGCTGGAGATCAGCGGTGTCGGCTACCGAGTTCTGGCGAAGGGCTCCGACATGGAGTTCCAGCTGGGCTACAGCCACCCGATCCTGGTCGAGGCCCCCGAGGGCATTTCCTTCGTCGTCGAGTCGGCCACCAAGTTCCACGTGGACGGCATCGACAAGCAGAAGGTCGGCGAGGTCGCCGCGAAGATCCGCAAGCTGCGCAAGCCCGACCCGTACAAGGCCAAGGGCGTCAAGTACGCGGGCGAGGTCATCCGCCGCAAGGTCGGAAAGAGTGGTAAGTAAGCGATGAGCGTCTCTGTCAAGATCGGCAAGGGCAACGCCTACAAGAGCGCCGCTCGTAAGCGCCGCGCGATCCGCGTTCGCAAGCGCGTCGTCGGCACCGAGGTGCGTCCGCGCCTCGTCGTGACGCGCTCGAACCGTCACATGGTCGCCCAGGTCATCGACGACGCCAAGGGTCACACCCTGGCGTCGGCGTCCACCCTCGACGTGTCCATCAAGGGCGCCGAGGGCGACAAGACCGAGCTGGCCAAGAAGGTCGGGAGCCTGGTCGCCGAGCGCGCCAAGGCTGCCGGCATCGAGTCGGTCGTCTTCGACCGCGCGGGCAACCGGTACGCCGGCCGCATCGCCGCCCTGGCGGACGCGGCTCGCGAGGCCGGGCTCGACTTCTAAGCCGCTCGTCGACTCAGTCGACGGACGTAATCGAGAGAGGTAATTCCAATGGCTGGACCCCAGCGCCGCGGTAGCGGCGCCGGCGGTGGCACCGGCGGTGGCGAGCGGCGCGACCGTAAGCGTGACGACCGGGGCAACGCCCCCGCCGTCGAGAAGACCGCTTACGTCGAGCGCGTTGTCGCGATCAACCGTGTCGCCAAGGTTGTCAAGGGTGGTCGTCGTTTCAGCTTCACCGCGCTGGTCGTGGTGGGCGACGGTGACGGCACCGTGGGTGTCGGTTACGGGAAGGCGAAGGAGGTTCCGGCCGCCATCGCCAAGGGTGTTGAGGAGGCCAAGAAGAACTTCTTCAAGGTCCCCCGTATCCAGGGCACCATCCCGCACCCGATCCAGGGTGAGAAGGCCGCCGGCGTCGTGCTCCTGAAGCCCGCCGCCCCCGGTACCGGTGTTATCGCCGGTGGTCCGGTGCGCGCCGTCCTGGAGTGCGCCGGCATTCACGACATCCTGTCGAAGTCGCTCGGCTCGGACAACGCGATCAACATCGTGCACGCCACCGTGGCTGCTCTGAAGGGCCTCGTGCGCCCCGAGGAGATCGCCGCTCGTCGTGGCCTGCCGCTGGAGGACGTGGCCCCCGCCGCTCTGCTGCGGGCGCGTGCTGCAGGGGTGAGCGCCTGATGGCTCGCCTGAAGATCACGCAGACCAAGTCGTACATCGGCAGCAAGCAGAATCACCGTGACACCCTGCGTTCGCTTGGTCTCAAGCGCATGCACGACGTCGTGGTGAAGGAGGACCGTCCCGAGATCCGCGGGATGGCCCACACGGTCCGTCACCTGGTGACGGTTGAGGAGGTGGACTGATCATGGGCGACAACCCGATCAAGATCCACAACCTGCGTCCCGCCCCGGGTGCCAAGACCGACAAGATCCGCGTGGGTCGTGGTGAGGGCTCCAAGGGTAAGACCGCCGGTCGTGGTACCAAGGGCACCAAGGCCCGCTACCAGGTTCCGCAGCGCTTCGAGGGTGGCCAGATGCCGCTCCACATGCGCCTGCCGAAGCTGAAGGGCTTCAAGAACCCGTTCAAGATCACGTTCCAGGTCGTCAACCTCGACAAGCTGGCCGAGCTCTACCCGCAGGGTGGAGAGGTCACCGTCGAGGACCTGGTCGCCAAGGGCGCGGTTCGCAAGAACTCCCTCGTCAAGGTGCTCGGCACCGGCGAGATCTCGGTTGCGCTGCAGGTGACGGTCGACGCCGTCTCCGGCTCCGCCGCCGAGAAGATCACCGCCGCCGGCGGTACCGTCACCGAGCTCGTCTGAGCCCGCTGACTTCCGTGCGAGCCCCGCACCTCCTTCGGGAGGCGCGGGGCTCGCGCGTTTTCCGGGCATCGCGTTTTCCGGGCATTCCGTTGACGTGCCCTCGTTCTTTTGTGTGGCAAACCCGGGCATCCCGTACCCCGTGAGTGGGGGAGGGGCGGTACGCGCTTCTTCCGAGTGGCTGCGCACTGTTAGAGTCCGTGGAGTTCCCTTGTAGGCTGCGCGTAGGCTCGCCTGTGCCGTCTGTACGGGAGCCCGTACCGCCAAAACTCCCATTCAGGACCGACCCTCCCGCCGACGACGCGCGGGAGGCGCAGGAGGCACCGTGCTCAGTGCGTTCGCGCGGGCGTTCCAGACGCCCGACCTGCGCAAGAAGCTGCTGTTCACGCTGGGCATCATGGTGCTGTTCCGCCTGGGCTCGCACATTCCGATCCCCGGCGTGAGCTTCACGGCCGTGAACGAGTGTGTGAAGGACACCAAGAACAACGGCCTCTTCGGGCTCGTCAACCTGTTCAGCGGTGGCGCGCTCCTCCAGCTGACGATCTTCGCGCTCGGCATCATGCCGTACATCACCGCGAGCATCATCCTCCAGCTCCTCACGGTCGTGATCCCGCGACTGGAAGCGCTGAAGAAGGAGGGCCAGGCCGGCCAGACGAAGATCACCCAGTACACCCGCTACCTGACCATCGCGCTCGCCGTGCTCCAGGGCACCGGCATCGTGGCGACGGCCTCCAGCGGCGCGCTGTTCTCCGGCTGCCCGGTGGGCAACCAGATCGTCCCGGACACGAGCGTGTTCCGGATCGCCGTCATGGTGATCACGATGACCGCCGGCACCACGGTGATCATGTGGCTGGGCGAGCTGATCACGGACCGCGGCATCGGCAACGGCATGTCGCTGCTGATCTTCACCTCGATCGCCGCGCAGTTCCCGTCCTCGATGTGGGCGATCAAGGGCTCCGGCACCATCGGTGGCGGCTGGGTCGAGTTCCTGTCCGTGGTCGCGGTCGGCATCATCGTTGTGATGCTGGTCATCTTCGTCGAGCAGGCCCAGCGCCGGATCCCGGTGCAGTACGCGAAGCGGATGATCGGCCGGCGGGCGTTCGGCGGCACGTCGACCTACATCCCGCTCAAGGTGAACCAGGCCGGTGTCATCCCGGTCATCTTCGCCTCGTCGCTGCTGTACATCCCGGCCCTGGTGGTCCAGCTGACCGGTAGCCAGTCGGGCTGGGCGGTGTGGGTCACCCAGCACTTCGTCAAGGGCGACCACCCGATCTACATGGCGACCTACTTCCTGCTGATCGTCTTCTTCGCCTTCTTCTACGTCGCGATCTCCTTCAACCCCGAAGAAGTTGCCGACAATATGAAGAAGTATGGTGGCTTCATCCCGGGCATCCGGGCCGGCCGACCGACGGCCGAGTACCTGAACTACGTGCTGACCCGAATCACGTGGCCGGGTTCGCTCTACCTGGGCCTGATCGCGTTGATCCCGATGATCGCCCTGGTCGCCTTCGGACAGCAGACCAACTTCCCGTTCGGCGGCACCAGCGTGCTCATCGTCGTCGGCGTCGGACTCGAAACTGTGAAGCAGATCGAGAGCCAGCTCCAGCAGCGCAATTACGAAGGGTTCCTCCGCTGATGCGTATCGTCCTCGTTGGTCCTCCCGGGGCCGGGAAGGGTACTCAGGCGCACCTGCTCGCCAAGACCCTGTCCATTCCCCACATCTCCACCGGCGACCTGTTCCGCGCCAACATCGGTCAGGGCACCCCGCTGGGGCTCGAGGCCAAGAGCTACATGGACGCGGGTCGCCTGGTGCCGGATGAGGTCACCATCGGGATGGCCAAGGACCGCATGCTCCAGGAGGACGCCGCGGGCGGCTTCCTGCTCGACGGCTTCCCCCGCAACCTCGGCCAGGCCAAGGCGCTCGACGACTTCCTCGCCGAGCAGGGGATCAAGCTGGACGGCGTGCTGGACCTGGAGGTCCCCGAGGACGAGGTGGTCCGTCGGATCGCCGGCCGCCGCCTGTGCCGCAACGACGGGGGCCACGTCTTCCACGTGGACTACAACCCGCCGAAGGCCGAGGGCGTCTGCGACGAGTGCGGCGGCGAGCTGTACCAGCGCTCGGACGACACCGAGGACAAGGTGCGCACCCGGCTGGAGGTCTACCACACGGAGACCGAGCCGATCATCGACTACTACGCCCAGCAGGGCCTGGTGGCGACCATCTCGGCCCTCGGCAAGGTGGACGAGGTCACCCGCCGCGCGATCGAGGCGCTGAAGCAGGACAACTGAGTTTCCCGGCGACGCCGTACGGCCGCGCTCCCCGATCCCGGGCGGCGCGGCCGTACGGCGTCGTACGGTGGTAGGCAGTGGCAAACAGAACGTGGAAGGCGTGACCAGATGGTGGAGATCAAGACCCCCGAGCAGATCGCGAAGATGCGAGCGGCCGGGCTGGTCGTCGCCGAGGCGCTCAAGGCCTGCCGGGAGGCGGTCGCCCCGGGGGTGACCACCCAGGAGCTCAACGACATCGCGGACAAGGTCATCACCGACCACGGTGCGACCTCCAACTTCCGCGCCGACCACGGCGGTCTGTGGTTCCCCGGGGTGATCTGCGCCTCGGTGAACAACGAGGTCGTGCACGGCATCCCCGGTGACCGGGTGCTCCAGGAGGGCGACGTCATCTCGATCGACTGCGGCGCCATCCTGGACGGCTGGCACGGCGACTCGGCGATCACCGTGGCGGTCGGCGAGGTCCGCCCCGAGGTCGAGATGCTGAGCCGGGTGACCGAGGGCTCGATGTGGGCCGGCATCGCCCAGATGAAGAAGAACAACCGCCTGGTCGACGTCTCCAAGGCGATCGAGGGCTTCATCCGCCGCCAGCCGCTGCCCCCCAAGGGCAAGTGGGGCATCACCGAGGGCTACGGCGGCCACGGCATCGGCACCGCGATGCACATGGAGCCGCACGTGCTGAACTACGTCGAGCGCGGCCGCGGCAAGGGCCCGAAGCTGATCCCCGGCACCGTGCTGGCGATCGAGCCGATGGTCTCGCTGGGCACCCCGCACACCGCCGTGCTGGAGGACGACTGGACGGTCGTCACCAACGACGGCACCTGGGCCTCGCACTGGGAGCACTCGGTGGCCGTCACCGAGCAGGGCCCGCTGGTCCTGACGGCCTTCGACGGCGGCAAGGCGGAGCTCGCGAAGCTGGGCATCACCGCCGCCCCGGACCCGCTCGGCTAGTCTCGCGACGGTCGGCTGAGCGGCCAACTTCCGCTGCTGACAAGGGATCAGGGCCCTGGGGGTTTGGACCTCCAGGGCTTTTGTCCTATTTTTATCGGCTGGCAGTGGCTTCAGCAGGGGCTTCAGCAGCTTCGATCGATCGGGAGAGTGCAGTGCTCAAGGGATTCCGCGACTTCATGATGCGCGGCAACGTCGTCGACATGGCGGTCGGTGTCGTCATCGGTGCCGCGTTCACCGGGGTGGTGACCGGCTTCGTGTCGGCCTTCCTCACCCCGCTGGTCGGCGTCGGGGTCGGCGCGGCCGGCGACTTCAGCTCGTACAAGGCGACGGTGGCCGGGGTCACGTTCCCGTACGGCCAGTTCCTCAACGTGCTGATCGCCTTCGTGATGACCGCGGCGGTGCTGTACTTCTGCGTCGTGCTGCCGGTCACCAAGGCGACAGCGCGGTACCTGCCGAAGAAGCCGAAGGCCCCCAAGCGGCCCTGCCCCGAGTGCCTGACCGAGATCCCCGCGGCCGCCCGCCGCTGCGCGGCCTGCACCGCCCACGTCGAGCCGCTGAAGGTCACCGCCGGGTTCTGACCCGCCGGAACGTCACGGTGGCTGCCTTCGGGGGACCTCGTTTTGGCCCACCGGACGCACTGGCGTAGGATGGACCGTCGGCTCACTCGTAGCGTGCTTCAGCACGCCCTCTTCCCTTCGGGGGCGGGGTGAACCCAGGTTCGCACGAGCGTGCCGCATACGGTAGCCGGTCCCGGAAGGTGGATCTCGCAGTTCATGGCTAAGAAGCAAGGCGCCATTGAGATCGAGGGCACCGTGATCGAGTCTCTTCCGAACGCGATGTTCAGGGTCGAGCTGCAGAACGGTCACAAGGTCCTCGCGCACATCAGTGGCAAGATGCGCATGCACTACATCCGCATCCTGCCGGACGACCGGGTCGTCGTGGAGCTCAGCCCCTACGACCTCACGCGCGGGCGGATCGTCTACCGCTACAAGTAAGAACGTCAGATCTAGACCCGGAGAACCTGAACATGAAGGTCAAGCCGAGCGTCAAGAAGATCTGCGACAAGTGCAAGGTGATCCGCCGCCACGGCCGGGTCATGGTGATCTGCGACAACCTGCGCCACAAGCAGCGCCAGGGCTGATCTCTCCCCAGCATTTCTCGTAGTACTTCGCGCGACGCGAAAACGTCATAAGCGGGCTACCCGATCCGTTCCCACGAAGGGACGGACTGCCACCCCCGGTCAGAGGCCGGGGCTCCATCGTCGAGAGGCGAAGGAGTAGGTAGCACGCAAGACCTCTGAAAAAGCACAGGAGCCTTGAATGGCACGCCTCGCCGGCGTTGATCTCCCCCGTGAGAAGCGGATCGAGATCGCCCTTACCTACGTGTACGGCATCGGCCGTACCCGCGCCCAGCAGACCCTGGTCGAGACCGGTGTCAACCCGGATGTCCGCGTTCGCGACATCTCCGAGGAAGACCTCGTGAAGCTGGGCCAGTACATCGACGCCAACTACACGGTCGAGGGTGACCTCCGCCGTGAGGTGGCCGCCGACATCCGCCGCAAGGTCGAGATCGGCTGCTACGAGGGTCTGCGTCACCGCCGCGGCCTGCCGGTCCGCGGTCAGCGCACCCACACCAACGCGCGTACCCGCAAGGGCCCGCGTCGCGCGATCGCCGGCAAGAAGAAGCCGGGCAAGAAGTAGTCCGTCCCGTAACCGGACATCCCTCCGGCCCGCGGGTCAGCGGACCGACCACCTCAGTAGGAGAACAGACTTATGCCCCCCAAGGGTCGTCAGGCTGCCGGCGCGAAGAAGATCCGCCGCAAGGAAAAGAAGAACGTCGCTCACGGCCACGCGCACATCAAGAGCACGTTCAACAACACCATCGTTTCGATCACCGACCCCGCGGGCAACGTGATCTCCTGGGCCTCCGCCGGTCACGTCGGCTTCAAGGGCTCGCGCAAGTCCACCCCGTTCGCCGCGCAGATGGCCGCCGAGGCCGCTGCCCGTCGCGCGCAGGAGCACGGCATGCGCAAGGTTGACGTCTTCGTCAAGGGTCCGGGCTCCGGCCGCGAGACCGCGATCCGCTCGCTCCAGGCCACCGGCCTGGAGGTCGGCTCGATCCAGGACGTCACCCCCACCCCGCACAACGGCTGCCGTCCGCCGAAGCGCCGCCGCGTCTGACGCAGCGCCTTCGGGCTCGCAGTACCTGCTTTGAACCTTCGTACGGGGTCCCACGCGGTGATTCGTCGCTGTTCGCGGGACCCCGTACGCTTGGTCCTGTCGGCATCAAATAGTGGGTGCCGAAGACAACTGGAGGAATACCCCCCATGCTTATCGCTCAGCGCCCCTCGCTGACCGAAGAGGTCGTCGACGAGTTCCGCTCGCGGTTCGTGATCGAGCCGCTGGAGCCGGGCTTCGGCTACACCCTCGGCAACTCCCTGCGCCGCACGCTCCTGTCGTCGATCCCGGGTGCCGCTGTCACCAGCATCCGCGTCGACGGCGTCCTGCACGAGTTCACCACCGTGCCGGGCGTCAAGGAGGACGTGACCGACCTCATCCTCAACATCAAGCAGCTGGTCGTCTCCTCGGAGCACGACGAGCCGGTCGTGATGTACCTGCGCAAGCAGGGCCCGGGTGTCGTCACCGCCGCCGACATCGCCCCGCCGGCGGGTGTCGAGGTGCACAACCCGGAGCTGGTCCTCGCCACGCTGAACGGCAAGGGCAAGCTGGAGATGGAGCTGACCGTCGAGCGCGGTCGCGGCTACGTCTCCGCCGTCCAGAACAAGGCCTCCGGCCAGGAGATCGGCCGCATCCCGGTCGACTCGATCTACAGCCCCGTGCTGAAGGTCACCTACAAGGTCGAGGCCACCCGTGTCGAGCAGCGGACCGACTTCGACAAGCTGATCGTCGACGTCGAGACCAAGCCCGCCATGCGTCCGCGTGACGCCATGGCCTCGGCCGGCAAGACCCTGGTGGAGCTGTTCGGTCTCGCCCGCGAGCTGAACATCGACGCCGAGGGCATCGACATGGGCCCGTCCCCGACGGACGCCGCCCTGGCCGCCGACCTGGCGCTGCCGATCGAGGAGCTGGAGCTCACCGTCCGCTCCTACAACTGCCTCAAGCGCGAGGGCATCCACACCGTGGGTGAGCTCGTCGCCCGCTCCGAGGCCGACCTGCTCGACATCCGCAACTTCGGTGCGAAGTCGATCGACGAGGTCAAGGCGAAGCTGGCCGGCATGGGCCTGGCCCTCAAGGACAGCCCGCCCGGGTTCGACCCGACCGCCGCCGCCGACGCCTTCGGCGCCGACGACCTGGACGACGCGGGTTACGCCGAGACCGAGCAGTACTAAGAGATTTGGCCGCGGGGGCGGTTCCACCGAACCGCCCCCGTCGTCGTGAAAGTCGTCCGGGCAACAGTGCCCGGACGCCCGCTGCGGTACCTGATACGGCCGTAGTCGGAGATTCAAGGAGTCATCCATGCCGCGTCCCACCAAGGGTGCCCGCCTCGGCGGCGGCCCGCACCACGAGCCGCTGCTGCTCGCCGGTCTGTGCCGGGAGCTGTTCCAGTACGGCCGCATCACCACGACCGAGGCCAAGGCCCGTCGGATGCGCCCGCTGGCGGAGAAGCTGATCACCAAGGCGAAGAAGGGCGACATCCACAACCGTCGCCTGGTGCGCAAGACGATCACCGACATCGCCGTGCTGCACACCCTCTTCACCGAGATCGCGCCGCGCTACGAGAACCGCCCGGGTGGTTACACCCGTATCACCAAGATCGGTCCCCGTCGTGGCGACAACGCCCCGATGGCCGTGATCGAGCTGGTCGAGGCGCTGACCGTCGCGCAGACCGCCGTCGGCGAGGCCGAGGGCGCCACCAAGCGCGCCGTCAAGGAGGCCGAGGCCAAGGTCGAGGCTCCGGCCGACGCCAAGGCCGACGAGGCCGTCGAGGCCGAGCAGGCCTGACACCGCTAGGTGTGGTCGCGGGCCCGCTCTCCCATCCGTGGGGGAGCGGGCCCGTTCCTTCTGTCTGGAGTGGATTGTGGTCAACGATTGCGCCGAGCAGCCGCCGGTGAAGGACGGCCCGGCCGACGGGTGCGTCCGGGTCCGGCTCGATCTCGCCTACCAGGGCGCCGAGTTCTCCGGCTGGGCCCGCCAGCGCGGCGGCCGCCGGACGGTCCAGGAGGAGATCGAGAGCGCGCTGCAGATCGTCACCCGCAGCCCCGAGCTGTTCCCGCTGACCGTGGCCGGGCGCACCGACGCCGGGGTGCACGCCCGCGGCCAGGTCGCGCACGTCGACCTGCCGGCCGAGCTGTGGGAGGCGCACCGCGAGAAGCTGCTGCGCCGGCTGGCCGGCCGGCTGCCCGGGGACATCCGGATCTACCGGATCGGCGAGGCGCCGGCCGGGTTCGACGCCCGCTTCTCCGCGATCTGGCGCCGCTACGCCTACCGGGTCGCCGACCACCCCGGCGGGGTCGACCCGCTGCTGCGCGGGCACGTGCTCTGGCACGACCGCCCGCTGGACGTCGACCGGATGAACGAGGCAGCGAAGCTGCTGCTCGGCGAGCACGACTTCGCCGCGTACTGCAAGAAGCGCGAGGGCGCCACCACCATCCGTACCCTGCTGGAGCTGCGCTGGGACCGCGTCCCGGTGGACTCCTACGCCGCCCAGGAGGGCTCGCTGGCGGTCGCCACCGTCCGCGCCGACGCGTTCTGCCACAACATGGTCCGGGCGCTGGTCGGGGCGATGCTGCTGGTCGGCGACGGGCACCGGCCGGTGGAGTTCCCCGGCGAGGTGCTGGCCGGCGGGGTCCGCAACTCGGCCGTCAACGTGATCCGGCCGTACGGGCTCACTCTCGAGGAAGTCGGCTACCCGGCGGACGACCAGCTCGCCGAGCGCAACCGCCAGGCCAGGCGGCTGCGCACACTGCCCGGTCAGCCGCCCGTCGGGTAATCCGTTTGGGCCGGGCGCGTCGGCTTGGGACAATCGTCCGCATGGGACACGTCGAGATTTCGCACCTTGAGTACTACCTGCCGGACGGGCGGGTGCTGTTCGACGACGCGTCCTTCCGGGTCGGCGAGGGCGCCGCGGTCGCCCTGGTCGGCGCCAACGGGGCCGGCAAGACCACCCTGCTGCGGATGATCGCGGGGGACCTCCAGCCGCACGGCGGCACGGTGACGATCAGCGGCGGGCTCGGCGTGATGCGCCAGTTCGTCGGCACCACCGGCCGCGAGGACGAGCGGGCCACCCCGGGCGCGCTGGCGCCGGACGCCTCGGTCCGCGACCTGCTGGTGTCCGTCGCCCCCGAGCGGATCGCCGTCGCCGCCCGCGCGGTGGACGCCGCCGAGCTGGCGATGATCGCCCAGGACGACGAGAAGACCCAGATGGCCTACGCCCAGGCGCTCTCCGACTGGGCCGACGTCGGCGGCTACGACTACGAGACCGACTGGGACGTCTGCACCATGGCGGCCCTCGGAATGCCCTTCGACAAGGCCCAGTGGCGCGGCCTGAACACCCTCTCGGGCGGTGAGCAGAAGCGGCTCGTCCTGGAGGCGCTGCTGCGCGGCCCCGAAGAGGTGCTGCTGCTCGACGAGCCCGACAACTACCTGGACGTCCCGGGCAAGCGCTGGCTGGAGGAGGCCCTCAAGGCCACCTCGAAGACCGTCCTGTTCATCTCGCACGACCGCGAGCTGCTCTCCGAGGCCGCCGACAAGATCATCGCCGTCGAGTCCGGCGCGGCCGGGAGCAGCGTCTGGGTGCACGGCGGCGGGTTCGACAGCTTCCACGAGGCCCGCAAGGACCGCTTCGCGCGCTTCGAGGAGCTGGGCCGGCGCTGGGACGAGGAACACGCCAAGCTCAAGAAGCTGGTCGTCACCCTGCGCCAGGCGGCCTCCGTCAGCCACGCGCTCGCCACCCGCTACGCCGCCGCCCAGACCCGGCTGAAGAAGTTCGAGGAGGCCGGCCGCCCGGAGGAGCCCCCGCGCGAGCAGAGCATCACCATGCGGCTCAAGGGCGGGCGTACCGGCGTGCGCTCCTTCACCGTGGAGCAGCTGGAGCTCACCGGTCTGATGAAGCCCTTCGACCTGGAGGTGTTCTACGGCGAGCGGGTCGCCGTGCTCGGCTCCAACGGCTCCGGCAAGTCGCACTTCCTGCGGCTGCTGGCGGGTGACGAGAGCGTCGCGCACACCGGCACCTGGAAGCTCGGCGCCAGGGTCGTCCCCGGCCACTTCCGGCAGACCCACGCCCACCCGGAGCTGTTCGGCCGGACGGTGCGCTCGATCGTCGAGGAGGAGCACGCGCTCAGCCGCAGCGCCGCGATGGGCGCGCTGCGCCGCTACGAGCTGGACCGGCAGGAGGAGCAGAAGTTCGAGTCGCTGTCCGGTGGGCAGCAGGCCCGGCTGATGATCCTCAAGCTCGAACTCTCCGGCGTGACGGCCCTGTTGCTCGACGAGCCGACCGACAACCTGGACCTGGACAGTGCCGAGGCGTTGCAGGCCGGGCTGGAGGCCTTCGACGGCACCGTGCTGTGCGTCACCCACGACCGCTGGTTCGCCAAGACCTTCGACCGCTACCTGGTGTTCGGCGCCGACGGCCGGGTCTACGAGTCGCCCGAGCCGGTCTGGGACGTCAGCCGGGTGGAGCGCGAACGCTGAGTGACGGCGGGGGTGGGGGAAGCCGATTTTTGACCCCCACCCGCGCGCCCGGTAACCTGGACGCTTGATGTGCGTATTGGCTCGCTCTATCTCACGTGAGAGGTCGGTACGCCGGAGACATCAGGTTCGACGACCAGCGGTCCCCCTTGAATTGCGTCCAAGGTTGGCCAGGCTGCTCTTCCGTCCCGGGTGCTCCTGTCAGGACTCACTCACTGAAAAGCGAAGGCTACGACCGTGCGTACGTACAGCCCCAAGCCCGGCGACGTCCAGCGTCAGTGGCACGTCATCGACGCGACCGACGTCGTGCTCGGCCGTCTGGCTTCCCAGGCCGCCAACCTCCTCCGGGGTAAGCACAAGGCGATCTACGCGCCGCACGTTGACACTGGTGACTTCGTCATCATCATCAACGCCGACAAGGTGCACCTGTCCGGTAACAAGAAGACCCAGAAGCTGGCCTACCGCCACTCTGGCTTCCCGGGCGGTCTGCGGTCGGTGCGCTACGACGACCTGCTGGCGAACAACCCGGAGAAGGCCGTCGAGAAGGCCATCAAGGGCATGATCCCCAAGAACAGCCTGGGCCGCCAGATGCTCTCGAAGCTGAAGGTCTACTCGGGCGACCAGCACCCGCACGCTGCCCAGCAGCCGGTGCCGTTCGAGATCACCCAGGTCGCGCAGTAATTCGGCCACCAAGCCCCCCAACACTGAAAAGAGCTGAGGAACACCGTGGCCGAGACCACTGAAACCCTTGAGGTCGACTTCGACGAGGCCGTTGAGGCCGTCGAGGGCGAGTACACCTCCGAGGAGAGCTACACCTCCGAGTCGCTGGCCGGCCGCTTCGGCGAGGCCATCCCGGGCGCCGGCCTCGGCCGTCGCAAGGAGGCGATCGCCCGCGTGCGCATCGTCCCCGGCACCGGCCAGTGGAAGATCAACGGTCGCACCCTGGAGAACTACTTCCCCAACAAGGTGCACCAGCAGACCGTGAACGAGCCCTTCAAGCTCCTCGAGCTTGACGGCCGTTACGACGTCGTCGCCCGCATCACCGGTGGCGGCGTCTCCGGCCAGGCCTACGCGCTGCGCCTCGGCGTGGCCCGTGCCCTGAACGAGGCCGACGTGGACAACAACCGCGGCGCGCTGAAGAAGGCCGGCTTCCTGACCCGTGACGCCCGCGCCGTCGAGCGCAAGAAGGCCGGTCTCAAGAAGGCCCGCAAGGCGCCGCAGTACAGCAAGCGCTAATCGCGTCCCTGGGGGTGCGGTCCGCCCTGGCGGCGCACCCCCTGGTTGCGCGAACCGTCGCCCCGGAGTACCACGTGTACTCCGGGGCGACGTGTTCCCCGGCTATCGTGCGGCGGCCGGGTGCCATCGGTTGGGTTCCGAGCAGTGGTGATGGAGGACGGGACAGTGGGACGACTCTTCGGTACGGACGGCGTGCGCGGGGTGGCCAACGAGGGCCTGACGGCCGAGCTCGCGCTCGGGCTGTCGGTCGCGGCGGCCCATGTGCTCGGCGAGGCCGGCGCCTTCGAGGGCCACCGGCCGGTCGCGGTGGTCGGCCGGGACCCGCGAGCCTCGGGCGAGTTCCTGGAGGCCGCTGTCATCGCCGGCCTGGCGAGCGCCGGTGTCGACGTGCTCCGGGTCGGCGTGCTGCCGACCCCGGCCGTGGCCTATCTCACCGGCGCGCTCGGCGCCGACTTCGGCGTGATGCTCTCCGCCAGCCACAACGCGATGCCCGACAACGGCATCAAGTTCCTCGCCCGCGGCGGCCACAAGCTGGACGACCGCATCGAGGACGCGATCGAGGCCCACTACCGCACGCACACGCTCGGCAGCGAGGACTGGAACCGCCCGACCGGCGCCGCCGTCGGCCGGGTGCGCGAGTACACCGAGGGCTTCGACAAGTACGTCGCCCACCTGATCGGCGTGCTGCCCAACCGCCTCGACGGCATCAAGGTCGTCATCGACGGCGCCCACGGCGCCGCCGCCTACGTCGCCCCCGAGGCCTTCGCCCGGGCCGGCGCCGAGGTCGTCCACACCCTGGGGGCGGAGCCCACCGGCCTCAACATCAACGACGGCGTCGGCTCCACCCACCTGGACCGGCTGCGGGCCGCCATGACGGAGTACCGCGCCGACCTCGGCATCGCCCTCGACGGCGACGCCGACCGCTGCCTGGCCGCCGACGCGGACGGCAACGAGGTGGACGGCGACCAGATCATCGCCATCCTGGCCGTCGCCATGAAGGACGCCGGCACCCTGCGCCGCAACACCGCGGTGGCCACCGTGATGTCCAACCTCGGCTTCAAGCTGGCGATGGAGCGCGAGGGCGTCGACCTGGTGGAGACCGCCGTCGGCGACCGCTACGTGCTGGAGGCGATGAAGGAGCACGGCTTCGCGCTGGGCGGCGAGCAGTCCGGCCACGTCATCCTGCTCGACCACGCCACCACCGGCGACGGCACCCTGACCGGCCTCATGCTGGGCGCCCGGCTGGCCGCCACCAAGCAGCCGCTGGCCGACCTGGCCGCCGTGATGACCCGTCTGCCGCAGCAGCTGATCAACGTCAAGGGCGTCGACAAGAGCCGGGTCCACACCAGCGTCGAGCTGGCCGCCGCGGTCGCCGAGGCCGAGGCCGAACTGGGCTCCACCGGCCGGGTGCTGCTGCGCTCGTCCGGCACCGAGCCGCTGGTCCGGGTCATGGTCGAGGCCGCCGACCCGGTGCAGGCCGAGTCCGTCGCGCAGCGGCTGGCCGAGGCCGTGCGGACGCACCTGGGCTGAGCGAGCCCGGCATGACGGAAGGGGCCCCGCCGCCGGCGGGGCCCCTTCCGTCGCATCGGTGTCAGAGCTTGCGCAGCAGCGCCCGGCGGACCTTGTGGTCCGCCCCCTTCTGGAGGATCAGGGTGGCCCGGCCGCGGGTCGGCAGCACGTTCTCCAGCAGGTTCGGCTTGTTGATGGTGCGCCAGACCTGCCGGCCGTACTCCATCGCCTCCTCCTCCGGCACCTCGGTGAAGCGGCGGAAGTAGGAGTTCGGGTCCTGGAAGGCGGTCTGCCGGAGCTTGCGGAAGCGGTCCAGGTACCAGTGCTCGATGTCGTCGGTGCGGGCGTCGACGTAGATCGAGAAGTCGAAGTAGTCGGCCACCGCCAGCCGGGTGCGCCCGTCGCTGCCGGGCAGGGCCGGCTGGAGCACGTTCAGGCCCTCGACGATCAGGATGTCCGGGCGCTCCACGGTGAGCCGCTCGCCCTGCACGATGTCGTACACCAGGTGCGAGTACACCGGCGCGGTGACGCGCTCCTTGCCCGCCTTCACGTCCGCGACGAAGCGCATCAGCGCCCGGCGGTCGTACGACTCCGGGAAGCCCTTGCGGGCCATCAGGCCGCGGCGGCGCAGCTCGGCGTTGGGCAGCAGGAAGCCGTCCGTGGTCACCAGCTCGACCCGCGGGTGCTCGGGCCAGCGGGCGAGCAGGGCCTGGAGCAGGCGGGCCGTCGTCGACTTGCCGACCGCGACCGAGCCGGCCACCCCGATGATGAACGGGGTGCGGGTGCGTTCGGTGTCCGGCGTGTCCAGGAAGGTGCCCAGCGTGCCGCGCAGCTCGTGCGTGGCGTGGATGTACAGGTTCAGCAGCCGGGACAGCGGCAGGTAGACGTCGCGGACCTCGTCCAGGTCGAGGGCGGTACCGAGGCCGCGTAGCCGTTCCACCTCCTCGGCGGTCAGCGGCAGCGGCGTACGCTCGCGCAGTGCGCTCCACTCGGCCCGACTGAGGTCCACGTAGGGGGACGGCGACGGGCCGGGCGTGGCGGCGCCCCGCGTACAGAGTTCGGTCAGCACATGCTCCATTGTGAGCCGTGGCGGCGTTCACCGTGGTTGTGGTGTCGGTCACGCACTGTTCGCGGGAATCGGGAAAAGGGCCCCAGAACCGCCCTTATGCTGGCACGCATGTGCGGAATTGTTGGATACGTGGGCGCGCAGTCCGCCCTCGACGTAGTAATCGCAGGCCTGCAGCGACTGGAGTACCGGGGCTACGACTCGGCCGGTGTCGCGGTGCAGGCGCAGGACTCCGACGGGCAGTGGAGTCTGGTCACCGACAAGCGGGCCGGCAAGCTCGCCAACCTGGAGAAGTCGCTCGCCGAGACCCCTCTGCCCGGCGGCACCACCGGCATCGGCCACACCCGCTGGGCCACCCACGGCGGCCCGACGGACGCCAACGCCCACCCTCACCTGGACGACCACCTCCGGGTGGCCGTGGTGCACAACGGCATCATCGAGAACTTCGCCCAGCTGCGGGCCGAGATCGCCGAGCGCGGCCACACCCTCCGCTCCGAGACCGACACCGAGGTCGTCGCGCACCTGCTCGGCGAGGCCTACGACGGCGACCTCGCGGAGGCCATGCGAGTGGTCTGCCGCCGCCTCGACGGCGCCTTCACCCTCGTCGCCGTGCACGCCGACGCGCCGGACGTGGTGGTCGGCGCCCGCCGCAACTCGCCGCTGGTGGTCGGGCGCGGCGAGGGCGAGAACTTCCTCGCCTCCGACGTCGCCGCGTTCATCGCGCACACCCGCGAGGCCGTCGAGCTGGGTCAGGACCAGGTCGTCGAGCTGCGCCGGGACGGCGTCACGGTGACCAACTTCGACGGCACCCCGGCCGACGTGCGCGAGTACCACGTCGACTGGGACGCCTCGGCCGCCGAGAAGGGCGGCTACGACTACTTCATGCTCAAGGAGATCGCCGAGCAGCCGAAGGCCGTCGCCGACACCCTCCTCGGCCGGATCGGCACCGACGGCCGGCTCATCCTCGACGAGCTGCGCATCTCCGACGCGGACCTGCGCTCGGTCGACAAGGTCGTCATCGTCGCCTGCGGCACCGCCTTCCACGCCGGCATGATCGCCAAGTACGCGATCGAGCACTGGACCCGCATCCCCTGCGAGGTCGAGGTCGCCTCCGAGTTCCGCTACCGCGACCCGATCATGGGCCCGGGCACGCTGGTCATCGCCATCTCCCAGTCCGGCGAGACCATGGACACCCTGATGGCCCTGCGGCACGCCCGGGAGCAGGGCGCCAAGGTGCTGGCGATCTGCAACACCAACGGCTCCACCATCCCGCGCGAGTCGGACGCGGTGCTGTACACCCACGCCGGCCCCGAGGTCGCCGTCGCCTCCACCAAGGCGTTCCTGACCCAGCTGGTCGCCTGCTACCTGGTCGCCCTCTACCTGGGCCAGGTGCGCGGCACCAAGTGGGGCGACGAGATCTTCGCCGTCATCAAGGAGCTCGGCGACGCGCCCAAGCAGGTCGAGCAGGTCCTGGAGACCATGGAGCCGGTACGCGAGCTGGCCCGCTCGCTCGCCGACGCGCGCTCGGTGCTGTTCCTCGGCCGTCACGTCGGCTTCCCGGTGGCCCTGGAGGGCGCGCTCAAGCTCAAGGAGCTGGCGTACATGCACGCCGAGGGCTTCGCGGCGGGCGAGCTCAAGCACGGCCCGATCGCGCTGATCGAGGAGGGCCTGCCGGTCGTCGTGGTCGTCCCCTCGCCGCGCGGGCGGTCGATCCTGCACGACAAGATCGTCTCCAACATCCAGGAGATCCGGGCCCGTGGCGCCCGCACCATCGTGATCGCGGAGGAGGGCGACGAGGCGGTCGTCCCGTACGCGGACCACCTGATCCGCATCCCGGTCACCCCGACCCTGCTCCAGCCGCTGGTCTCCACCGTGCCGCTCCAGGTCTTCGCGTGCGAGCTGGCGACGGCCAAGGGCCACGAGGTCGACCAGCCTCGCAACCTGGCCAAGTCGGTCACCGTCGAGTAGTAGCGCTCGCGGCGTCCCTGCGGTGGCTGTGCCCTACCGCAGGGGCGCCGTGTCGAGCGTGAAGGAGAAGGGGGCGGGCAGGTCGATCGGCTTGCCGAACTCGACCTGCGTGCGGGTGATGTAGTCCTCGCCCTCGGGTTTGGTGAACAGCGTGACCATGCCCTCGCTGCGGTCGATCAGCAGGTAGCACGGGATGCCGGCGGCGGCGTAGCCGCGGCGCTTGGGTTCGCGGTCCTTGTGCGGGTTGGTCGAGGTGATCTCGAAGACCAGCAGGACTCCCGTGGCGGAGGCCCAGGAGTCGGCGTGCTCGAAATGGCCGACCGGGCTCAGGGTTCCGTCGGGGATGAACCGACCCTTGGGTGTGATCAGTCCCTTGTTGCCGGAGATGTCCAGCTCGATCTCGACCTTGCGCATGAACTGCCGGTTGAGTAGCGAGAACGCGGTTTCGTGGGCCCCGTCCGGTGGTGGCGTCACGACGATTTCCCCTTCGACGAGCTCTGCCTTGTAGCCGGGCGGGGTGTCCAACTCCAGGAACGCCTGGACGAGGTCGTCCCGGCCTCGCGGGCCCTCGACAGCTGGCATGGCGACCATGGCCCTTCTCCCTCCTGTGGGTCCGTGCCGAGCCACAAGGTAGGCGCGCGGACCGACACCGGTGGGGGATCGAAGTGGTTGTCACTCGAAAGTGTCCCGCAGCTCGGCCTGCCGTGGGGCGGTGGCGCGGGCTAGCGTCGGCGGTACGTCGACCGCTGAAGGAGCCCTCTCATGCGTCATGCCCATCGGGTGGAAGTCGTCCGGGCCGCCGAGGCCGCGCTGATGGCGCGGCTGCCGGAGGGGACGCTGATGCAGCGGGCGGCCGCCGGGCTGGCGGCGACCTGTGCCCGGCTGCTGGCGGGGCGTCGGGGGCGGGTGTACGGCAGTCGGGTGGTGGTGCTGGCCGGCAGCGGGGACAACGGGGGTGACGCCCTGTACGCCGGGGCGGCGCTGGCCCGGCGGGGCGCGCGGGTGACGGCGGTGCTGCTCGCGCCGGAGCGTGCGCACGCGGGCGGGCTGGCCGCGCTGCGGGCTTCCGGCGGGCGGGTGGTGCTGGATCAGGAAGTCGGCCTGGCCGACTTCTCGCGCGCCGACCTGGTGCTGGACGGCATCGTCGGCATCGGCGGCCGGGGCGGGCTGCGGGCCGGGGCCCGGCCGTACGCGCGGGCCGGGCGGCGCGGGGTCGTGGTGGCCGTGGACCTGCCCAGCGGGGTCGACGCCGACACCGGCGAGGTGCCGGGCGAGGCGCTGCGCGCGGACGTCACGGTCTGCTTCGGAACGTACAAGCCGGGCCTGCTGGTCGACCCGGGCGCCTCCTACGCGGGCGCCGTCCAGCTGGTCGGGATCGGACTGGAGCCGCCCGCGCCGGAGGTGACGGCCCTGCAGCACGCGGACGTGGCGGCGCTGCTGCCGCTGCCGGGCGCCGAGAGCGACAAGTACCGGCGGGGCGTGGTCGGGGTGGCGGCCGGTTCGGCGACGTACCCGGGCGCGGCGCTGCTGGCGGTCGCCGGGGCGCTGCACGGCGGCGCGGGCGCCGTCCGGTACGTCGGCACGGCGGCCGAGGAGGTGGTGCGGCGCTTCCCGGAGGTGCTGGTCACCGAGGGCGGGCCGGCCGGGGCCGGGCGGGTGCAGGCCTGGGTGGTCGGGCCGGGCGGCGGCGAGGGGGCGCGGCAGGCGCTGGCCGAGGCACTGTCGAGCGACGTCCCGGTCCTGGTGGACGCGGACGGGCTGACCGAGCTGGCCCGGCTCGGCCCGGACGCGCTGGCCGGCCGGACGGCCCCCACCCTGCTCACCCCGCACACCGGCGAGGCCGCCCGGCTGCTCGCGGGCGCAGACGGCACCGCGCCGCCGCCCGCCGACTCGCTGGCCGCCGCCCGGCTGGCCACCGCCCGCCGACTGGCGGCCGCCTACCGGGCGACGGTCCTGCTCAAGGGCTCCACCACGGTGATCGCCGACCCGGGCGGCGCCGTCCGGGTCAACCCGACCGGCACGTCCTGGCTGGCCACCGCAGGCAGCGGCGACGTCCTGGCCGGCCTGGCGGGCTCCCTGCTGGCGGCCGGCCTGTCGCCGCTGGACGCCGCGTCGGTGGGCGCCTACCTGCACGGCCTGGCGGGCCGCCACGCGGCGGGCGACCCGGGCGCGCCGGTGACGGCGCCCGCGGTGGCGCAGGCGCTGCCCGCGGTGTGGCGGGCGGTGCGGGAGGCGTAGCCGGGGGCGTCGGTCGAGGGCGGGCGGGCGGTGCGGGAGGCGTAGGCCCGGGGCGGGCGGTGCGGGCGGTGCGGAACCGATCGGTCCTCCGTGGGCGTCCGGAACAGGGTGACGAGCGGTGCGCCGCAGGTCGGCGCGGTGCCGGGGGTCCTGGCACCGGCCGCCGCACGGACGGGCCGTTCGGCGAGGACTCCGGGATGTCTGGGAGACTGACCCTGATGACAACTGCGAACACGACCGGCACGGCGACCCTGACCGACGGCGTACGGGCCGAGGCGACCATCGATCTGGCCGCCCTGCGCGGCAACCTCGCCGCGCTGCGCGAGCGCGTCGGCAGCTCGGCGGTGATGCTCGCGGTCAAAGCGGACGCCTACGGCCACGGCGCCGTCGAGTGCGCCCGCGAGGCGGTCGCGAACGGGGTCGGCTGGCTCGGCTGCGCGACGCCCGAGGAGGCGCTGGCACTGCGGGCCGCGGGCATCCGCCCGGAGCAGGCCCGCGTCCTGTGCTGGCTGTGGACGCCGGGCGGGCCGTGGCGGGAGGCGCTGCGCGCGGACATCGACATCTCGGTGAGCGGCCAGTGGGCGCTGGACGAGCTGCTGTCGGCCGTCCGGGAGACCGGCATCCCGGCCCGGGTGCACCTGAAGGCGGACACCGGTCTGGGCCGCAACGGCTGCCAGCCGCACGACTGGCCGCACCTGGTGGCCGCCGCCCGCCGCGCCGAGGCGGAGGGGCTGCTGACCGTGGTCGGCGTCTGGTCGCACTTCGCCGCCGCCGACGAGCCGGGCCACCCGTCGATCCAGGCCCAGCTGGACTCCTTCCACGCGGCGCTGGCCCGGGCCGAGGCCGCCGGGCTGCGCCCGGAGGTGCGGCACCTGGCGAACTCGCCGGCCACCCTGCTGCTCCCGCAGTCGCACTTCGACCTGGTCCGCACCGGCCTGGCCGCGTACGGGCTGTCGCCGGTGCCGGAGGTCGGGTCGCCGGCCGACTTCGGGCTGCGTCCGGTGATGGCGCTGACCGCGCGGCTGGCGCTGGTCAAGCACGTTCCGGGCGGGCACGGGGTCAGCTACGGCCACCACTACGTGACGCCGGGCCCGACCACGCTGGGCCTGGTCCCGGTCGGCTACGGCGACGGCATCCCGCGGCACGCCAGCGGCACCGGCCCGGTGCAGATCGGCGGCAAGTGGCGCACGATCGCCGGCCGGGTCGCGATGGACCAGTTCGTCGTGGACCTCGGCGGGGACACCCCCGCGATCGGCGACGAGGTGCTGCTGTTCGGCAACGGCGAGCAGGGCGAACCGACCGCCGAGGACTGGGGCCGGGCCTGCGGCACCATCTCGTACGAGATCGTGACCCGGATCGGCGCCCGGGTCCCGCGCCGCTACCTGGGCGGCTGCCGCACCGAGGGCCCGGGCGCATGACGGAGGGACCGGCCGAGAGCGGCCCGGTCGCGGCGGTGGCCAAGGCGGCCGGCGCGGCCTCCGGGGTGAGCCGGGCCGGTGTGATCGGGATCTCGGTCGGCGTGCTGGCGGCCGGGGCGGCCGCCGGGGTGGCGATCGAGCGGCTGACCGTCGGCCGGGCGACCCGCCGCCGGGCCCGGGCCGAGCTGGACGCCGAAGCCCCGTACGGCTCGCTGCGCGGGCGCCCGCGGACGGTGGCCGCGCCGGACGGCACCGAGCTGTACGTCGAGCTGGACGGCACCGGCCCCGAGCCGGACGGCGACACCTCCGGCCCCGAGCCGCTGACCGTGGTGTTCTGCCACGGCTACTGCCTCAACCAGGACAGCTGGCACTTCCAGCGGGCCGCGCTGCGCGAGGGACTGCGGCTGGTCTTCTGGGACCAGCGCAGCCACGGCCGCTCCGAGCGCTCCCGCTCCTACCTGGCCGGCGAGCCGGCCAGCATCGACCAGCTGGGCGGCGACCTCAAGGCGGTGATCGACGCCGTCGCGCCGACCGGGCCGCTGGTGCTGGTGGGCCACTCGATGGGCGGCATGACGGTGATGGCGCTGGCCGACCAGCACCCGGAGCTGTTCCGGGAGAGGGTCGCCGGGGTGGCGCTGATCGGCACGCTGGCGGGGGACTGGAACGAGGTCAGCCTCGGGCTGCCGTCGGCCGGCGCGAAGCTGTTCAAGAAGGTCGCGCCCGGGATGATGCGGCTGCTGGGCCGACAGGTCGAGCTGGTGGAGGCGAGCCGGCGGCTGGGCGCGGACGTCGCCGCCGTCTTCTACCGGAGGTTCTCCTTCGGGGGGCGGGACGTCGACCCGGGCGTGGTGCGGTTCGCCGAGCAACTGCTGGACGCCACCCCGATCGACGTGGTCGCCGAGTTCTACCCGGTGTTCGGCACGCACGAGAAGTACGCGGCGCTCGCCGCCCTGAGCGGCCTGCCGACGCTGGTGCTGGCCGGTACGAAGGACCTGCTGACGCCGTCGGCGCACAGCGAGGCGATGGTCGCGCGGCTGCCCGGCGCGGAGCTGGTCCTGGTGGAGGGCGCCGGGCACCTGGTGATGCTGGAGCGCCCGGAGCTGGTCGACCACGAGCTGGTGGCGCTGCTGCGCCGGGCCGCCGACTTCGCCGCCGCCGCGCCGCCCCCGGCGGCCCTGGACGGCTCCTGACCCCTTCCCGGCGCGCGCCGGGCCGGCGATGTGGCACGGTAGCGGTGGCGGCCGGCGGTCGGCACGCCGGTACGGACCGAAGGGCAAGACACGCGCATGGGCTCGCACGCCACTCTCACCGTCCCCACCCCGGAGCGGATGGGCCGGCTCGGCCGGGAGCTGGCCGCGCTGCTGCGGCCCGGGGACCTGGTGCTGCTCTCCGGTGAACTGGGAGCGGGGAAGACCACGCTGACCAGGGGCCTGGGGGAGGGGCTGGGGGTCCGCGGGGCGGTGACCTCGCCGACCTTCGTGATCGCCCGGGTGCACCCGTCGCTGGTCGGCGGCCCGGCGCTGGTGCACGTGGACGCGTACCGGCTCGGCGGGGACCTGGACGAGATGGAGGACCTCGACCTGGACGTCTCGCTGCCGGAGTCGGTGGTCGTGGTCGAGTGGGGCGAGGGCAAGGTCGAGCGGCTGTCCGAGGACCGGCTGGAGGTGCGGATCGAGCGGGCCCTCGGCGACACCGTCGACGAGGACGACCTGGACCCGCGCCGGGTGGTGCTGACCGGCCTCGGTCCGCGCTGGGCGGGCGTCGCGCTGGAGGCGCTCGGCTGAGGCCCGCACCCGGGTGTGCGCCGTTTTGCCGACGGGCTGTCGGGAAGTGTTGCGGGCGGGGTGCCGGGCGTGGTGGGATGGGTGCTGCGGTTAGGTCTGCCTAACTAGGGAGGCGCCATGTCGAGCACCACCCCCGCCCCGAAGCGCGCCGGGCACGGCGCCGGGGCCGGAGAGTCCGCCCGCCGCGTCCAGGGGGCGCCGATGCGGGCGCTGTTGGCCGCCTGTGCGGCCGCCGAGGCGGTGTCCACCCCGCCCGAGCCGGAGCCCCGGCGGGCCGAGGAGCCGGAGACGGGCACGCCCCGCGCGGCCTGACTCACCTGGGCCGAGCTCAGGCGACCACGACCACCTTGGTGCCGTTCGGCGCGAAGTCCCAGAGCAGCTGGCCGTCCGGGCGGCCGCTGCGGATGCCGCCGGTCTTGGCGTTCGGCTCGGCGGTCGGGGTCGCGCCGTCCACGGCGGCGCTGAAGCCGAACACCACGCCGTTCTGCTGCGCGAAGCGCACCACGTGCTCGATCTGCTTGCCGTCCGTCCCGGTGGTCGTCGGGGTGCGGCTGTAGACCGAGTAGCTGCCCGGAGCCGGCTCGACCGAGCCCGGGGTGACCGGGAAGCCGGGTGTGACCTGCGGGTTCTTCTTCGGGTCGACCAGCCAGACGTAGTGGCTGCTGATCGAGTAGACCACCCTGGTGCCGCTGCCCGAGATGGTCGGCAGCGGTGGGGCCGTCGGGGTGGCCGAGGCGCTCGGCGTCGGGGAGGCGGCCGGCCCGCCGGACGTCGTGGTGCTGGCGGTCGGCTTGGCGCCGGCCGCCCGGTCCTGAGCACCGTTGGCCTGGAAGGCCAGCAGGCTCACCACCGCCAGGGCCCCCAGGGTCAGCCCCGTGACCACCACACCAGGACCCATCTTCGCCACGTGCCGCTCCCGCCGCCGTCCCTTTACGTACCGCCCCATCGTGCCAGGTCCGTCCAGCCGGGGCGCGGCGCCCCGGATGTGTGTTCCCGGGCGGCACGCCCGGTCGATCAGCCGGTCGGACCAACGTCGGTCTAACCTTGACCCGTGCTGCTGCTCGCGTTCGACACCGCTACCCCCGCCGTCACCGCCGCCGTCCACGACGGCACGGCCGTCCTCGCCGAGACCCACCAGGTCGACGCCCGGCGCCACGGCGAACTGCTCCTGCCCGCGATCGACCAGGTCCTGCGGGCGGCCGGCGTCGACAAGCACCGGCTCACCGGCATCGCGGTGGGAGTCGGCCCGGGCCCGTACACCGGCCTGCGGGTCGGCCTGGTGACCGCCGCCGCGCTCGGCCACGCCCTCGGGCTGCCGGTGCACGGCGTCTGCACCCTGGACGCGATCGCCCACCAGGCCCGCGCCGAGGGCCTGGCCGGGCAGCCGTTCACGGTGGCCACCGACGCGCGCCGCAAGGAGGTCTACTGGGCCTCCTACGACGCCGACGGCCACCGCACCGAGGGCCCCGGCGTGGACCGCCCCGCCGAGCTGGCCCCGCGCCCGCGGTCGGTCGGCGCCGGCGCGCTGCTCTACCCCGAGACCTTCCCCGGCGCGCACGGCCCCGAGCACGTGTCGGCCGGCGCCCTGGCGGGCTTCGCCGCCGCCGAGCTGGCGGCCGGCCGCGAGCTGCTGCCGAACGTCCCGCTGTACCTGCGCCGCCCGGACGCCCAGGTGCCGGCCGCCTTCAAGAACGTTCTAGGGGGCAAGGCGGTGCTCCCGGCGTGAAACACGGCACCACCCTGCGCCCGATGCGCTGGTGGGACATCGCGCCGGTGATGGAGCTGGAGCTGCGACTCTTCCCCGAGGACGCCTGGTCCACCGGGATGTACTGGTCCGAGCTGGCCGAGACCCACCCCGGCGGCACCCGCCACTACACCGTCGCCACCAACGCGGACGGCGCCGTCGTCGGCTACGCCGGGCTGATGGCGATCGCCGGCGAGGGCGACGTCCAGACCATCGCCGTCGACCAGCGCCACCAGGGCGCCGGCCTCGGCGCGGCGCTGCTCACCGACCTGATCCGGGAGGCCGCCCGCCGCGGCTGCGCCGAACTGCTGCTGGAGGTGCGGGTGGACAACCCGCGCGCCCAGCAGCTGTACGAGCGCTTCGGCTTCCAACCGGTGGGCATCCGGCGCGGCTACTACCAGCCCGCCAACGTCGACGCGCTGGTGATGCGCCTCGACCACCCCAGCACTGACCCGAAGGACCTTAAGGACACCCGCCATGGCTGACGAACCGCTCGTCCTCGGCATCGAGACCTCCTGCGACGAGACCGGCGTCGGCATCGTGCGCGGCACCACGCTGCTGGCCGACGCGGTCGCCTCCAGCGTCAACGACCACGCCCGCTTCGGCGGCGTCGTCCCGGAGATCGCCAGCCGCGCCCACCTGGAGGCGATGGTCCCGACCATCCAGCGCGCCCTGGACACCGCCGGCGTCAAGGCGAGCGACCTGGACGGCATCGCGGTCACCGCAGGCCCCGGCCTGGCCGGGGCGCTGCTGGTCGGTGTCAGCGCTGCCAAGGCGTACGCCTGGGCGCTGGACAAGCCGCTGTACGGGGTCAACCACCTCGCCTCGCACATCTGCGTCGACCAGCTGGAGCACGGCCGGCTGCCGTCGCCGACGATGGCGCTGCTGGTCTCCGGCGGGCACTCCTCGCTGCTGCTCAGCGAGGACATCACCAGCGACGTCCGCCCGCTCGGCGCGACCATCGACGACGCGGCCGGCGAGGCCTTCGACAAGGTCGCCCGGGTGCTCGGCCTGGGCTTCCCGGGCGGCCCGGTGGTCGACCGCACCGCCCGCGAGGGCGACCCCAAGGCGATCGCCTTCCCGCGCGGCCTGAGCGGCCGCAACGACCCCGCGTACGACTTCTCCTTCTCCGGCCTGAAGACCGCCGTCGCCCGCTGGGTGGAGGCCAAGCGCCGGGCCGGCGAGGAGGTGCCGATCGCCGACGTGGCGGCGTCCTTCCAGGAGGCCGTCACCGACGTACTCACCCGCAAGGCCGTCAAGGCGTGCCGGGACAACGGCGTCGACCACCTGATGATCGGCGGCGGGGTGGCCGCCAACTCGCGGCTGCGCGAGATGGCCCAGCAGCGCTGCGACCGGGCCGGCATCCGGCTGCGGGTGCCCCGGCCGGGCCTGTGCACCGACAACGGCGCGATGGTGGCCGCGCTGGGCTCCGAGATGGTGTGGCGCGACCGCACGCCGTCCGCGCTCGACCTGTCCGCCGACTCCTCGCTGCCGGTGACCGAGGCGCACGTGCCAGCCGCGGACGTCCGGCACGGCGACGTCCACGGCCAGGCGTACCAGGCCCTCACCGGTGGCGCCAAGTGACCGTCGCCGCGATGTGGGAGGCCCGCGCCGCCGCCGGCCGTGGGGCCGAACTCGCCTCCTGGGTACGGGAGGTGGTGCTGCCGTCGGTGCGCGGCTCGGCCGGGCTGGTCCGCACCGAGCTGCTCGGCGCGCCCGGCGAACGCGTGCTGCTGATCACCTGGTGGACCGGCGAGCCGGTGCCGGTCGCCGACCCGCCGGCCGACCTGCTCGGCCGCCCGGTGCACCGCTGGTCCTTCAGCAGCGAGCACGTCGAATAGGCCCCGTCCGGGAACCGCCGCCCCGACCGCTACCGTGCATAGCTGAGAAGAAGCTGGACGGGAACCGGGAGCGCGCTGCGGTGAACAGGGACGGTCGGAGCAGGACCAGGACGTACGCGGTGGGGGCGCTGGCCCTGCTGGCCCTGGCCACCGGATGCGGCGACAACGGGGGCGCCGCCGCCCCGGCGGCGGCCGGCGGTAGCTCGGCGGCCACGCCCCAGCCCACCGGCGGAGGCGCCGTGCCGACCAGCCCGGCCGGCACGCCCACCACCCCGGCCCCGGCCGGCGGGGACCCGGCGGCCTGGGCGAAGTGGAACCTCAAGCCGCTGGCGCCGGCCCCCGCGCCGCCCGCGGACAAGCCCATCAAGCTCGAACGGACCGGCCCCGTACCGGTGTTCAGCGAGGTGAAGACGAGCGACAAGGTCGTCTTCATCACCATCGACGACGGTGCCGAGAAGGACCCGAAGTTCGTCGAGATGCTGACCGAGCTCAAGGTGCCGATCTCGATGTTCCTGACCCGGGACATCGTCAAGAACGACTACGGCTACTTCAAGCCGCTCCAGGCGCTCGGCAACCACATCCAGAACCACACCGTGGACCACCCGGTGATGAGCAAGATCCCGGCGGAGAAGCAGAAGTCCGAGATCTGCGACGCGCAGTCCGCGCTCACCCAGCAGTACGGCACCGCCCCGCTGCTGTTCCGCCCGCCGTTCGGGGACGGTGCCAACACCCCCACGCTGAACAACTCGGTCCAGCAGTGCGGCCCGCGCGCGATGGTGCTCTGGCGCGAGTCGATGCAGATCCACGACATGCAGTACCAGGCGGCGGACAAGAAGCTGAAGTCCGGCGACATCATCCTGGCGCACTTCCGCGGCCCGAAGGAGCTCAAGGGCGCCACGATGACCCAGATGTTCGGCGACCTGCTGGCCCGGATCCAGGAGCAGGGCTTCTCGGTGGCCCGGCTGGAGGACTACATCCAGGCGCCCGCCTCGTAGTCCGGGCGCCCGCCGCGCAGCCGCCTCAGGCGGGTCGGCCGAGCATCATCAGCGGCCCGTTGTCGGTGCGGCTGAGGATCACCGTGACGGCGTTCGGCCCGGAGGGCTTGAGCTGGCGGCGCAGCTCCTCCGGGGTGATCGCCATCCCGCGCTTCTTGATCACCACCGTGCCGACCCTGCGCTCGCGCAGCAGCGCCTTCAGCCGCTTGATGTGGAACGGCAGCACGTCGGTGAGCTCGAAGGCGTGCGCGTACGGGGTGGCCACCAGCTGGTCCGAGGTCAGGTAGGCGATCTTCGGGTCGATCAGCCGACCGCCCACCTGCTCGGCCACCTCGGCCACCAGGTGGGCCCGGATCACCGCGCCGTCCGGCTCGTACAGGTAGCGCCCGACCGGGCCGGCCGGCGGGTCGGGCAGGTCGCCGCCGGTGAGGCTGGCGGCCTGCGGCAGCAGGGTGGCGCGGTGCGGGCGGGCGGCCCCGGTGCCGAACCAGAGCACCGCCTCCTTCACGTCGCCGTGGTCGGAGACCCACTCCGCCTCGGCGTCGGCCGGGACGGCCTCGTGCGGGATGCCCGGGGCCACCTTCAGCGCGCCGATCGGGGTCCGGCGGCCGGCCTCGATCGCCCAGGAGAGCGGCGGGGCGTACGCCTCCGGGTCGAACACCCGGCCGCGCGCCGTCCGCCGCGCCGGGTCGGTGAACACCGCGTCGTAGCCGGTGACGTCCACCTCGGCGACGTCCGCGCAGCGCACCCGGACCAGGTCGGCCAGGCCCAGCGCGGCCGCGTTGGCGGCGGTGGCGGCACAGGCCGCCGGGTCCTTGTCGACAGCCAGCACCTCGATCCCGGCCCTGGCCAGCGCCAGCACGTCCCCGCCGATGCCGCAGCACAGGTCGGCCAGCCGGCGGACGCCCAGCTCGGCGAAGCGGCGCGCCCGCCACTCGGCCACGCTGCGCCGGGTGGACTGCTCGACGCCGTTGGGCGTGAAGTACATCAGGTCGGCGTCCGCCCCGAACTTCGCCCGCGCCCGCTGCCGCAGCCGGGCCTGCCCGAAGGCCGCCGACACCAGCTCGGCCGGGTGCTCCCGCCGCAGCCTGGTGGCCAGCGCCAGCTCCTCCTCGGGCGTGAACTCGCGCAGTTCGGCGAGCAGGGCCTGGCCCTCGGGGGCCAGTAGGGGCTGGAGGTTCTCGGTGTCCACGGGGCCATTCTGGCGGGTTGGCGGCCCCACCGGCTCCGATGGCCGGCGCGGTGGGCGGGGTCGCGGTTCGCGGCGGGAGTCCGCCCGGGGCGGGGTGGTCGCACAGGAGTACGGCTCCGCGCCCGCGGTTCGGGATGCCCGGGCGCGCCGTTGGCACTCTGGTTGACTGAGTGCTAACACCGGCCTATGGTCGTCCTTGGCACTCCCCACTGGGGGAGTGCTAACGCGAAGACGTGTGCCTGACCCCCGCGACGGCAGGCCCACAGGTTCGCTCCTACCCGTTAGAAACCCCGTAATCTCCGAAGGGGAGCTCGGACGTGACCACCAGCAGCAAGGTTGCCATCAAGCCGCTTGAGGACCGCATCGTGGTCCAGCCGCTCGACGCCGAGACCACCACGGCCTCCGGCCTGGTTATCCCGGACACCGCCAAGGAGAAGCCCCAGGAGGGCGTCGTCCTGGCCGTCGGCCCGGGCCGCTTCGAGGACGGCCAGCGTCTGCCGCTCGACGTCGCCGTCGGTGACATCGTCCTGTACTCGAAGTACGGCGGCACCGAGGTGAAGTACCAGGGCGAGGAGTACCTGGTTCTTTCCGCCCGCGACGTTCTCGCCATCATCGAGAAGTAAGTCGTTCCGACCCGCCCCGGATCCGTGTCCCAAGTGACAGGGGCCCGGGGCGTGGTTGTTGGTTCACGTAGTCCGGCGGCCGGTGGGCCGGCCGAAGCCCCGAGGGAATAGGGAACATGGCGAAGATCCTGCAGTTCAACGAGGACGCCCGCCGCTCGCTGGAGCGCGGTGTCAACAAGCTGGCCGACACCGTCAAGGTGACCATCGGCCCCAAGGGCCGCAACGTCGTCATCGACAAGAAGTTCGGCGCCCCGACCATCACCAACGACGGTGTCACCATCGCCCGTGAGGTCGAGCTGGACGACCCGTACGAGAACCTTGGCGCGCAGCTCGTCAAGGAGGTCGCCACCAAGACCAACGACGTCGCGGGTGACGGCACCACCACCGCCACCGTGCTGGCCCAGGCCCTGGTCAACGAGGGTCTGCGCAACGTCGCCGCCGGTGCCGGCCCGGCCGCCCTGAAGAAGGGCATCGACAAGGCCGTCGCCGCCGTCTCCGAGCACCTGCTCTCGGTGGCCCGCGAGATCGAGGGCAAGGACGACGTCGCCGCCGTCGCGTCCCTCTCCGCCCAGGACACCCAGGTCGGCGAGCTGATCGCCGAGGCGATCGACAAGGTCGGCAAGGACGGTGTCATCACCGTCGAGGAGTCGAACACCTTCGGCGTGGAGCTGGACTTCACCGAGGGCATGCAGTTCGACAAGGGCTACCTGTCGCCGTACTTCGTCACCGACGCGGAGCGGCAGGAGGCGGTCCTGGAGGACCCGTACATCCTGATCAACCAGGGCAAGATCTCCTCCATCCAGGAGCTGCTGCCGCTGCTGGAGAAGATCCTCCAGGGCGGTGCCTCCCGGCCGCTGCTGATCATCGCCGAGGACGTCGACGGCGAGGCGCTGTCCACCCTCGTGGTGAACAAGATCCGCGGCACCTTCAACGCGGTCGCCGTCAAGGCCCCGGGCTTCGGCGACCGCCGCAAGGCGATCCTCGGCGACCTGGCCACCCTGACCGGCGGCACGGTCATCTCCGAGGAGGTCGGCCTCAAGCTCGACCAGGTCGGCGTGGACGTGCTGGGCACCGCCCGCCGCGTGACCATCACCAAGGACGAGACCACCGTCGTCGACGGTGCCGGTGACACCGAGGCCGTGGCCGGCCGCGTCGCCCAGATCAAGGGTGAGATCGCCGCCACCGACTCCGACTGGGACCGCGAGAAGCTGCAGGAGCGCCTGGCCAAGCTGGCCGGCGGCGTCTGCGTCATCAAGGTCGGCGCCGCCACCGAGGTGGAGCTGAAGGAGCGCAAGCACCGCCTGGAGGACGCCATCTCGGCGACCCGTGCCGCGGTCGAGGAGGGCATCGTCGCCGGTGGCGGCGCCTCCCTGGTGCACGCCGCCAAGGTGCTGGACGGCGGCCTGGGCCTGTCGGGTGACGAGGCGACCGGTGTCGCGGTGGTCCGCAAGGCGCTGCACGAGCCGCTGCGCTGGATCGCCCAGAACGCCGGCCTGGAGGGCTACGTCATCACCTCCAAGGTCGCCGAGCTGGAGATCGGCCAGGGCTACAACGCGGCCACCGGCGAGTACGGCGACCTGGTGAAGGCCGGCGTCATCGACCCGGTCAAGGTCACCCGCTCCGCCCTGGAGAACGCGGCCTCGATCGCCTCCCTGCTGCTCACCACCGAGACCCTCGTGGTGGAGAAGAAGGAAGAGGAGGCCGAGGCGGGCCACGGCCACGGTCACGGCCACTCGCACTGACGCCTGACGGTCGACCGGAGGCCCGGTCCGCGCCCCTCGGGGTGCGGCCGGGCCTCCGGCGTGTTTGGCGTTTGAGGCTTCAATCATCAGCAGAATTTTGCCATTGGCAAAGATTGCCTTATAACTGAGGCATGATCGAGGCCCGTCACCTGCGCGTTCTGCGTGCCGTCGCCCGCACCGGCTCCTTCTCCGCCGCCGCCCGCGAGCTGGGCTGTACGCAGCCCGCCATCAGCCAGCAGATGAAGGCCCTGGAGAAGTCGGTGGACACCCCGCTGGTGGTCCGCTCCGGCCGGGGCATGCAGCTCAGCGAGGCGGGGCGGGTGCTGCTCAAGCACGCCACCGGGATCCTGGCCGGGCTCTCCGCGGCCGAGGAGGAGATCGCCGCGATCGCCGGGCTGCGGGCCGGGCGGGTGCGGCTGGTCTCCTTCCCGACCGCGAGCTCCACCCTGGTGCCGCCCGCGGTCGCCCGGCTGCGGGACAGCCATCCGGGGGTGCGCGTGTCGCTGGTCGAGGCGGAGCCGCCGGAGTCGCTGGCGATGCTGCGCGGCGGCGAGTGCGAGATCGCGCTGGCCTTCCGCTACCCGCAGTCCGACGGCGGCGCCGCGCTGCCGGCGCCCGCGCACGGGACGCCGCGCGAGGCGCGGGCCGAGGCCAACCTGGAGGCGCAGCAGCTGAGCGCCGGCTCCGACTGGTCCGATCTGGTGGTCACCCCGCTGCTGGACGACCCGCTGGTGGGCCTGCTGCCCGCCGCGCACCGGCTGGCGGGGCGCGGCAGGCCGGTGGAGCTGGCCGAGCTGGCGGGGGAGCAGTGGATCGCGGGCTGCCCGCAGTGCCGGGGGCACCTGGTGGAGCTGTGCGCGGGGGCGGGCTTCGAGCCCCGGATCGACTTCGCGACCGACGACTATCCGGCGGTGGTCGGCCTGGTGGCGGCCGGGCTGGGGGTGGCGGTGCTGCCCCGGCTGGCGCTGGAGTCGGTGCGCCCGGACGGGGTGTCGACGGTGCCGGTGCGGACGGCCGCGGGGGCGCCGGCGGTGCGGCAGGTGGTCGCGCTGACCCTGCCGGATCTGGCCGAGGTGCCGGCCGTGGCGCTGATGCTGGAGAGGCTGGCGGGGTCGGCCGGGCGCTGACCTCTGGGGCCTGAGCGTTCTGGACTGGGCTTGAACAGCCCGGGACGCCGAGAGGAAACGTTTCTTCACGGCGCGCCGTGGAGGCGGGGCTAGCGCCGGGCGATCGCCGGCGGGGTCAGCGGGACCTCCACCAGCCGGTGCCGCGAACGCCCCAGCATCTCCTCGCGCTCGTCCTCGGTCATCCCGCCCCAGACGCCGTACGGCTCGCGGACCGCCAGCGCGTGCGCCGCGCACTCGGTGATCACCGGGCAGCGCATGCAGACCTCCTTGGCACTGGCCTCGCGCGAACTCCGCGCGGCCCCGCGTTCGCCCTCGGGGTGGAAGAAGAGCGAACTGTCCACGCCACGGCAGGCTGCGGAGAGCTGCCAGTCCCAGAGGTCCGCGTTGGGACCTGGGAGGCGGGAGAAATCTGCCATGGCTCATTCCCTTCAGAGGCTCGTCGGCCGTGGGCCGGCGCTCAGCGGGCTGCTGCTGGGCGGCGCGGCGGGCGTCGATGCACTGGTGTGGACACCTGGAAATATGACTTACGGCAACTCCATGGACAAGTCACCCACAGAGTGGCACAACAGTCAATGACCATACGAAAGCTATAAAAACGGGCAAAGTGGGCAAGGGGTTCGGCGGGCGCGGGCGTGGCATTCGGGTGGCCGACGGGCGCGCGACACTCCGCACCGGTGTGCGGGTCGTGCGCCCACCGCGCGCGAGCTGGGGAAAAGTGCGGCGTGTGCACCGCGATGCGGCTGATCGGTAATGGGTTGGCCACGTACAGTGGTGGAGATGGCCCCGAAGGCCGTAACTCATTCGAGTGACGGTCGTTGGAAGTGCGGAGGCGGTTAGCGGGCGCCGGACGTCGGGAACGATCGCGCGGAATTTGAGGCGATCAGCACGGACTCTGTCGCCGATCGGCCGTGTCGGAGAGGTTCGTACCAGCCAGGAGGCTCAACGTGACGCGGATCAGCTGCGGAGGACGACGGTCATGACTTCCGTTCTCGTTTGCGACGATTCCCCGCTCGCCCGCGAGGCGCTTCGCCGCGCGGTCGCGACCGTACCCGGTGTGGACCGGGTCACCACCGCGACGAACGGGGAGGAGGTCCTCCGCCGCTGGGTGGCCGACCGCTCCGATCTCGTTCTGATGGACGTCCGGATGCCCGGCCTCGGCGGGGTCGAGACGGTCCGGCGGCTGCTGTCCGCCGATCCGGGCGCGCGGATCATCATGCTCACCGTCGCCGAGGACCTCGACGGGGTCGCGCTCGCGGTGGCCGCGGGCGCCCGCGGGTACCTGCACAAGGACGCCTCGCGCGCCGAGCTGCGGGCCACCGTCACCCAGGCCCTCGCCGACCCGACCTGGCGGCTCGCCCCGCGCCGGCTGCGCAGCCCCGACATGGGCGCGGCGCCCACGTTGACGGCGCGTGAGATCCAGGTGCTGGAGGGCATGAGCCACGGCCGCAGCAACGCCGAGATCGGCCGCGAGCTGTTCCTGTCCGAGGACACCGTCAAGACCCACGCCCGACGGCTGTTCAAGAAGCTCGGGGCCTCCGACCGCGCGCACGCGGTGGCGCTGGGTTTCCGCTGGGGCCTGGTCCGCTGACCGCCGGTGGCGCCGCCGGCTGCGGCGCGCCGCCGGCGGTTCCCGGGACGGACGCCGTCCGGGCGTGTGACGTTACGGTCCCGAGGTTGCACCATGGAGGAGTGGAGCACCTCGGGGACCAGCGGACAGGCACTGCGGCGAACCACACGGCCGCGGGACATGCGGCGGACGGCGCGAAGGACGGGACCACCGACGGCGGCGGGGCGGGAGGCGGCACGGTGCAGGAGGGGCCGGTGGTGCGCGGCGGCACGCCGTACGGCGCCGCAGCGCATAACGTTCCGGTGCACAACTCCGGACGCGGTGCCGCGTTTTCCCGCTCGACCAGGCACCATGGACCGATGCGTGACGACGTCGCCGGTGCGGCCGGCCAGGCGGACCCGGTGGAGGCCGAGCCCTCCGGCCCGGGTGGCGATCCGTCGTACGCCGACCCCGGCGGCCCCGGCGCGGTGCCCGGCCCCGGTCGACCGCCGGTGCTCGGCGCGGGCGGCTCCCCGCTGGTGGGCGAGCTCGTCGCGGCCGCCGTCCGCGGTGAGGGCCCGGCCATCGACGCCCTGCTCGCCTACGTCCATCCGCTGGCGCTGCGCTACTGCCGCGGCCGGCTGGTCCGGCTGCCCGGCGGCGCCCGGCACCACGTGGACGACGTCGCGCAGGAGGTCTGCGTCGCGGTGCTGTGCGCGCTGCCCCGGTACAAGGACCAGGGGCGGCCGTTCGAGGCCTTCGTCTACGGCATCGCCGCGCACAAGATCGCCGATCTGCAGCGGGCCGCGATGCGCGGGCCCGGCTCGACGGTCGTTCCGCAGGACGACCTGCCGGAGGTGCCGGACGAGGCGCTCGGCCCGGAGGAGCAGGCGCTGCTGAGCAGCGACGCGGCCTGGGCCAAGGAACTGCTCTCCAACCTGCCGGCCCGTCAGCGCGAACTGGTGCTGCTGCGGGTGGCCGCCGGGCTGTCGGCGGAGGAGACCGGCGAGGTGCTGGGGATGTCCCCGGGCGCCGTCCGGGTGGCGCAGCACCGGGCGCTCAGCCGGCTGCGGGCGCTGGCGGAGGAGTCCTCCTGAAGCCCTGACCGGCCGGAATGAGCCACGGGGGGCCGGTGTTGTCAAGGGCACACGAGGACACATTCGCGGTGCCAGTACCATGGGGTATCGGCGCCTGGGCGGGTTGCCAAAGTTTCGCGGGTGCGCGCGGGGTTCCCCTGGAGGTTCCTCCAAAACCACCCGGCTTCGGCGGTCTGCTGCGAGTGAGCGATGAACGCGCCCCACCCTCAGGGCGTGAGCGGAATAGGCCGGCCACGGAAGGTACCCCCCAAATGTCTTACAACGCCGCAGGCGTACCCGAGAAGTTCGCCATGCTCGGGCTCACGTTCGATGACGTCCTGCTGCTGCCCGGGGCCTCCGCGGTGCTGCCGAACCAGGTCGACACCTCCTCGCGGGTCTCCCGGAACGTGCGCGTCAACATCCCGCTGCTCTCCGCCGCGATGGACAAGGTCACCGAGGCGCGGATGGCGATCTCGATGGCCCGCCAGGGCGGCGTCGGCGTGCTGCACCGCAACCTGTCGGTCGAGGACCAGGCCAACCAGGTCGACCTGGTGAAGCGCTCCGAGTCCGGCATGGTCACCGACCCGATCACGGTCGGCCCGAACACCACGCTGGCCGAGGCCGACGCGCTGTGCGCCAAGTTCCGCATCTCCGGCGTGCCGATCGCGGACGAGGCCGGCAAGCTGCTCGGCATCGTCACCAACCGTGACATGGCCTTCGAGTCGGACCGCAGCCGCCAGGTCCGCGAGATCATGACCCCGATGCCGCTGATCACCGGCAAGGTCGGCATCTCCGGGGTGGACGCGATGGCGCTGCTGCGCCGCCACAAGATCGAGAAGCTGCCGCTGGTCGACGACGAGGGCCGGATCAAGGGCCTGATCACCGTCAAGGACTTCGTCAAGGCCGAGCAGTACCCGAACGCCGCCAAGGACGCCGAGGGCCGTCTGCTGGTCGGTGCCGCCGTCGGTGCCAGCGCCGAGGCGTTCGACCGGGCCCAGGCCCTGGTCGAGGCCGGTGCGGACTTCCTGGTCGTGGACACCTCGCACGGCCACAGCCACAACGCGCTGGCCTGGATCGGCAAGATCAAGTCGGCCGTCGGGATCGACGTGGTCGGCGGCAACGTGGCCACCCGTGACGGCGCCCAGGCGCTGATCGACGCCGGCGTGGACGGCGTCAAGGTCGGCGTCGGCCCCGGCTCCATCTGCACCACCCGCGTGGTCGCCGGCATCGGCGTCCCGCAGATCACCGCCATCTACGAGGCCGCGGTGGCCTGTCAGGCGGCCGGCGTGCCGGTCATCGGCGACGGCGGTCTCCAGTACTCCGGCGACATCGGCAAGGCGCTGGCCGCCGGCGCCGACACCGTGATGCTGGGCTCGCTGCTGGCCGGCTGCGAGGAGTCCCCGGGTGAGCTGATGTTCATCAACGGCAAGCAGTTCAAGTCCTACCGCGGCATGGGCTCGCTGGGCGCGATGCAGTCCCGCGGCCAGGGGCGCTCGTACTCCAAGGACCGCTACTTCCAGGCCGAGGTGGCCTCGGACGACAAGCTCGTCCCCGAGGGCATCGAGGGCCAGGTGCCCTACCGCGGCCCGCTGTCGGCCGTGCTGCACCAGCTGGTCGGCGGCCTGCGCCAGACCATGGGCTACGTCGGCGCCGCCACCATCGCCGAGATGGAGAGCAAGGGCCGCTTCGTCCGGATCACCTCGGCGGGCCTCAAGGAGAGCCACCCGCACGACATCCAGATGACCGTCGAGGCGCCGAACTACTCCAACCGCTGAGTCCGCGGACATCGAGGGCCCGTCGCCGCACCCCGGCGCCGGGCCCTTCGGCGCGCCCGGGAGCGGGGGCGGGCCGCCGGGGTGGGCCCCGCGCCCCGGAGGCGAGCGCGCGAGGCAACCGGGGTGCGGGATACTGGGGGCGGCCGGGGTGACCCGGCGGGCATGAGCAACAAACCAGAAGGGCTCGAAGTGACTGAGATCGAGATCGGGCGAGGCAAGCGCGGCCGACGGGCGTACTCCTTCGACGACATCGCCGTCGTCCCCAGCCGCCGTACCCGGGACCCGAAGGAGGTCTCGATCGCCTGGCAGATCGACGCCTACCGCTTCGAGCTGCCGTTCCTGGCCGCCCCGATGGACAGCGTGGTCTCGCCGCAGCAGGCCATCGCCATCGGCCGCCTCGGCGGCCTCGGCGTGCTGAACCTGGAAGGCCTCTGGACCCGCTACGAGGACCCGCAGCCGCTGCTCGACGAGATCGCCACGATCACCGACGAGGCCGCCGCGACCCGCCGCCTCCAGGAGATCTACGCCGCGCCGATCCGCGCCGAGCTGATCAAGCAGCGGATCCAGGAGGTCCGCGACTCCGGTGTGGTCACCGCCGCCGCGCTCTCGCCGCAGCGCACCGCCGAGTTCTCCAAGGCCGTCGTGGACGCCGGCGTCGACGTCTTCGTCATCCGCGGCACCACCGTCTCGGCCGAGCACGTGTCCAGCGGCGCGGAGCCGCTCAACCTCAAGCAGTTCATCTACGAGCTGGACGTCCCGGTGATCGTCGGCGGCTGCGCCACGTACACCGCGGCCCTGCACCTGATGCGCACCGGCGCGGCCGGCGTGCTGGTCGGCTTCGGCGGCGGCGCCGCCCACACCACCCGGGGCGTCCTCGGCATCCAGGTGCCGATGGCCACCGCCGTCGCCGACGTGGCCGCCGCCCGCCGGGACTACATGGACGAGTCCGGCGGCCGCTACGTGCACGTGATCGCGGACGGCGGCGTCGGCTACAGCGGCGACATCCCGAAGGCCGTCGCCTGCGGCGCCGACGCGGTGATGATCGGTGCCGCGCTGGCCCGCGCCACCGACGCGCCCGGCAAGGGCTTCCACTGGGGCATGGAGGCCGTCCACGAGGAGCTGCCGCGCGGCAAGCGGGTGGACCTCGGCACGGTCGGCACCACCGAGGAGATCCTGACCGGTCCCTCGCACACCCCCGACGGCACCATGAACCTGTTCGGCGCGCTGCGCCGCGCGATGGCCACCACCGGCTACACCGAGCTCAAGGAGTTCCAGCGGGTCGAGGTGACCGTCAACCCGGCGCTCAACCACCGCTGAGACGCGTCGTGGTGAAGGCCCCCGTCGGTTCGGCCGGCGGGGGCCTCGGGCTGTCCGGATCGGAGTCAGCCGCGGTTGGCGGTGCGGCGGGTGAGGAGGAAGCCGCCGACCAGGGCGATGCCGTAGAAGGCGAGGTCGAGCGCGCGCAGCTCGGCGCGCCAGTGCGCCAGGGCGTCGTGCGGCAGGCCGCGCGGGCCGGGGCCGGCCGCGTGCACCCGGCGGAGCTGGCCGGTCAGCTGGCCGAGCAGCAGCGCGCAGGCCGCGAGCAGCGCGCCGAGCAGCGGCAGCACCCGGCTGCGGCCGCCGAGTCGGCCGAGCGGTAAGGCGACCAGGGCGGCGAGGGCGATGGCCAGCCAGCCGAGGCTGTCCGCGGCCCGGGCCGGCGCGCAGCCGTAGGCCAGGCCGCCGAGCAGCATGGCGAGGAGGGCGAGGGCGACCGCCAGGGCGGTGCGGCGGTGCGGGCCCGTCCGGTGGGAGCGGACGGCGGGGAGGTATCCGGCCACCGGGACACCGGGCATACCGGGCGCGACGTAGCCCTCGGGGGAATCCAGGGTGGGTGTGACCGAGTAGTGCTGGGCGGTGCGCGGCCGGCCCGACTGGCCGTCAGCGCCCGGTGCGGGTGCGGTCATGGGCGTCGGATCCCCCCGGAAAGACGATGAGCTGCCGAACGGTAGCAGCGCCCCGGCCAGATCTTGGCGAGTTTTCGATCACAGATCGGGCACGGAGCGCCGAGCCCGATCCGGCACGCCCCGGATCGGGTGCGGGGGCCGGGTGGTCCCGGCCCCCGGGGACAGGGGATGATGGAGACTTGGGCGTTCGGGCCTGAGGCCGGGCCGACACGCCGTCACCACGACCGCCAGCAGCACATGGGGGAACGTTCCGAATGACCCAGGCGCAGGGTTCCACCGGCCGCCTCCTGGCCGGCCGCTACCGGCTGAACGGCGTGCTCGGGCGCGGCGGCATGGGCACCGTCTGGCGCGCCGAGGACGAGATGCTGGGGCGGACCGTCGCGGTCAAGGAACTGCGGATGAACGCCAGCGTCGAGGAGGAGGAGAAGCACCGGCTGATCGTCCGGACGCTGCGCGAGGCCAAGGCCACCGCCCGGATCCGGCACAACTCGGCGGTCACCGTCTTCGACGTGGTCGACGAGGACGACCGGCCGTGGATCGTCATGGAGCTGGTCGAGTCCCGCTCGCTGGCCGACGTCATCCGGGAGGACGGGCCGCTGGCCCCCGCCCGGGCCGCCGAGATCGCGCTCGACGTGCTCGGCGTGCTGAGCGCCGCGCACGCGCTGGGCATCCTGCACCGGGACGTCAAGCCGTCCAACGTGCTGATCGGCGACGACGGCCGGGTCGTGCTCACCGACTTCGGCATCGCCAGCGTGGAGGGCGACGCCTCGGTCACCTCCACCGGCATGCTGGTCGGCGCGCCCTCGTACATATCCCCGGAACGGGCCCGCGGGCAGAAGCCCGGGCCGCCGGCCGACCTGTGGTCGCTGGGCGGCACGCTGTACGCGATGGTCGAGGGCCGGCCGCCGTACGACCGGGGCTCGGCGCTGGCCACCCTGACGGCGGTGATGACGGAGGAGCTGACCGCTCCGGTGAACGCCGGGGCGCTGCAGCCGGTGATCGAGGGGCTGCTCGCCAAGGACCCGGCCGAGCGGCTGGACGCCTCGCAGACCCGGTCGATGCTGAAGCGGGTCGTCGCGGAGGCCACCTCGAAGGCCGAGTCGACCACCGTGCACGCGCTGCCGGTCGAGCGGCCGACCGCCGCGGTGGAGCCGGAGGAGGCCCCGGCGGAGGCCGAGGAGGGCCGCAAGCGGTCCATCGGCGGGCTGCTGGGGACGGTCCGGGTGGGCAGCCGGGCCAAGGACGAGGAGCCCGCCGCCGCGGCGGAGCCCGTCGTGGAGCCGGCGCCCGAGCCCGCTTCGCCGTCCTCGGAGGTGGCGTCGGGCTCGGCGTCGGGTCCGGCTCCGGGGGCCGAGCCGATCCGGCCGGTGACCAGCGAGTGGACCCTGGGCGCCACGCAGGCGGCCGGTGCCGACCCGCGCAACGGACGGCGGCGGCTGGCCGTCGTCACCGTGGTGCTGGTTTTGCTGCTGATCGCCGGGGTGGTCGCGGTGCTCCAGGCCGTCGGGAACGGGGACGACTCGTCGGCGAACGGTGCGGGCGCCACCTCGTCGGTCTCGACCGGCCCCGAGACCGGGCCGAGCGGGACCCCGGCCGCGTCCGTTCCGCCCGCGGAGCCGGAGCCGGGCACCGACAAGCCCGCCCCGGAGAAGCCGGCCACCGACACGCCGGCCCCCGACAAACCGGCCGACACGCCCGGCCCCTCCGCGGCGAACCCGCCGGCCGCCGGCTCGCCCGCCACCACCCCCGCGCAGAGCCCGACCCCTCCGGGGACCGCCGTGCCGGCCGGTTACCACGAGTACAAGGACCCGACCGGCTTCTCGGTCGTCCTGCCGGACTGGCTCCAGCCGGCCGGTTCGGAGGGCGTCCGCCGGATCTTCAAGGGCAACGGCAGTACCCTGACCATCGAGTGGACCACCAGCCCCGGTCCCAGCGCCGTCGCCGACTGGCAGGAGTCCGAGCCGGGCCTGCGTTCGAAGGTCACCAACTACCAGCGGGTCAACCTGGCCGCGATCAACTACCGGCAGTGGAGCAACGCGGCCGACTGGGAGTGGATCAGCGGCACGCCGCGCACGCACTCGCTCAACCGGGGCTTCGTCACCGGGAACCCGGCCAAGTACGGCTACGCGATCTACTGGATCACCCCGGACGCGGACTGGGGTGCCCCGGCCAACTCCCAGGCCCGGGACACGGCCTTCGCCAGCTTCCAGCCCGCGCCGTAGGCCATGGCCCCGGCCGGGCAGGGCCTAGCCGATCAGGCGGGCCTTGGCCCGGGTGAACTCCTCGTCGGTGAGCGCGCCGGAGGCGTGCAGGGCGGCCAACCGCTCCAGCTGGCCGAGGAGTTGGTCGCCCGCACTGAGGTCGGCGGGGGCGGTGTCGGCCGCCGGGCGGGCGGCCGACGCGGCTTTGCGGGCGAGCCGGGCGGCCTCCCGGAGCTGCTCGGCGAAGACGTCGGCCTTGGCCACGTCCTCGAACCGGTGCGAGCCGGTCAGCGCGACGACGGTGAGCACGTCGCCGTTGAGCTTGGTCCTGGCCACGGCCGCGTCCGTGACCGCCGTAAGCGGAACCGGGACCGGCGGTTTACCGTCCTTGAGAAAGAGCAGTCGGTGGGTCGTGAGGACGAGCACGCCCTTGCGGAAGTGGTCGGGATGGCGCCCGGCCGTCGAGGCGACCGGATTCTCGCCGTCGATGACGGCCGCCTCCACGGTGCGCACGGCCTCGGCCTGATGGGCTTGGCTGTTGTTTCCCGCCACCTTGAAGGCGGTGTCGATCAGATCGGTCCAGTCCATGGGACCGAGCGTAAAGGAGCCGCTCAGTAGGCTGCTCGGTGAGCGAGAGGAACTGGCATGCGAGGCGGCCCGGGGCAATTGCTGGCGGGACGGTACCGGCTGACGGACCGTCCCGAACTCCTGCGGGCCCTGGCGGTGGACGACCGCACCGGGGAGTCCGTGCTGCTGCGCGCCCTGGAGCTGCCCGCGCTGCTGACCACCGGTCAGGACCTGGACGGCGAGGTGCCCGCGCACGCCGACCGGCTGGTCCGCCGGGTGGCGGCGGTCGGCTCGTCCGCGCCGACCGGGCACCCCCGGCTGCTGCGCGGGCTCGGTGCCTTCGTCGAGGGCGAACTGCTGTGGACGGTGGAGGAGCGGCCGGGCGCCATGACGCTGGCGGACCTGGTGGCGGCCGGACCGGTGCCGCCCTACCGGGCGGCCGAGCTGGCGGCGGACCTGGCCGGTGCGCTGCGGGCGCTGCACGAGGACGGACTCGTCCACGGGAACCTGACCCCCGAGTCCGTGCTGGTCTGCGAGGACGGCGCGGCGATGCTCGGCGGGCTGCTGTCCGGGGTGGCGCAGGAGGCGCTGGCCGAGGACCTCGGCGGCCCGGGGGGGCGCCGCCGGTACGACGTGCGGGCCACCCTGGTCGGCCCGGTGGCGGAGCGCTGGCCGCTGGACGGCGGCCCGGCGGGCGACTGCTGGGCGCTCGGGGTGCTGGTGCAGCGGCTGGTCACCGGCCGCTCGCCGTTCCCGGACGGCGGCGTGCCGGAGCTGGTGTCGGCGGTCCGGGACGGGCGGCGGGAGCCCGCCGCGGCCTGCGGGCCGCTGGCGCCGCTGGTCGAGCGGCTGCTGCAGCCCGACCCCTCGCTGCGGCCGACCGCCGAGGAGGCCCGCTGGGAGCTGGCGGCGCTGCTCGCGGGCGCGCCGGAGCCGGTCGACGAGGAGTGGGCGGCGCGGGCGCTGGTGCTGAGACCGGAGGCCCCGCTGGTGCGGCGTCGGCGCGGGCGGGGTGGTGGACGGGGGCGGCCGGAGGTCGTCGTGGGTACGAACGTCGGGGTGGGCGCCGGGGCGGGCGCCGGGCGGCCGGACGAGGTGCGGCCGCCGCGGATACCTCCGGCGCTGCTCGGCCCGCTGCTGGTCGGGGGCGTGTTCCTGCTGCTGGTGCTGGGAGTGACCGCGGTGGTGCTGTTCGCAGGCTGACGGCCCCGGAGTGTCCCGGGCCGTCGGTCCGACGGGTGAGCGTGATTACCGGGGCTGGCAAGGTGCGCCTAATGTGTGCGTGGGATTTGTTCGAACAGTGGTCTGCACCAGGCCCTCCGTCGCTGTGACGGCAGACGGATGTGAGGGGGAGTGGTCGCCGATGGGCGTGCAGGACCGGCCGGAGACGGCCGAGACGGAGCGGCTGCTGGCCGGGCGGTACGAGCTGGGCGACCGGCTCGGCCGCGGCGGGATGGGGACCGTCTGGCGGGCCTGGGACCGGATGCTGAACCGCGAGGTCGCGGTCAAGGAACTGACCGTCAACCACCTGCCTGAGGACGAGCTGCAGATCCTGCACGCCCGGATGAAGCGGGAGGCCAGCGCGGCCGCCCGGATCAAGCACCCCGGCGTGATCACGGTGCACGACGTGCTGGAGCAGGACGGCCGGCCGTGGATCGTCATGGAGCTGGTGGACGGCCGCTCGCTGGCCGACGTGATCAGCCAGGACGGCACCCTGCAGCCGCGCGCCGTCGCCGAGGTCGGCAGCCAGGTGCTCGCCGCACTGCACCGCGGCCACCAGCTCGGCGTCCTGCACCGCGACGTGAAGCCGGCCAACGTGCTGCTGGAGCGCGGTACCGGGCGGGTGGTGCTGCTGGACTTCGGCATCGCGACGTACGAGGGCTCGGCCGAGTTGACCCGGCCGGGCGATCTGGTCGGCTCGCCGGACTACCTGGCGCCGGAGCTCGCCCAGGGCGAGCGGCCCGGGCCGGCCTCCGACCTGTGGGGCCTCGGGGCGACGCTGTACGCCGCGGTGGAGGGCCAGTCGCCGTTCCGCCGGACCTCGCCGATCACCACACTGGCCGCCGTGGTGGGTGAGCCGCTGCCGGAGCCGCTCCGGGCCGGGCCGCTGGGCCCGGTGCTGGCCGCGCTGATGGCCAAGGACCCGGCCGAGCGGCCGAACGCGGACGAGGCCGCCCGGATGCTGGCCGAGGTGAAGGCCGGGCACACGATCGGCCTGAAGTCGGTCGCGCCGCTGCGCGCGCCCACCCAGTCGGTGCCCGTGGTGGACCGCAGCGAGCGCCCGGCGGCGGCGGAGGACCACGCGGAGGAGGCCGCGCCGGGGACGACGGTGGAGGAGGCCGAGGAGCCGACCGGGGTGCGCTCGGGGGCCGTTCCGGACACCACCGGGGGCGCGGCCGACGGGGCGGCGGCGCTCACCGCAGCGGTCGCGCCGGTGGCGCACCCCGTCACGCCCGCGCGCGGGCCGGCCAAGCGCCGCAGCACCCTGAAGATCGTCGTGATCGCGGTGGCCGTCGGCCTGCTGGCGGCCGGCGCGACCTTCCTCGCCACCCGGAACACCACCACCGGGCACGTCGCCGCCTCCACGGCCGACGAGCCCGTCCCGACCGCCTCCGTCAACCCGGACCCCACCAGTGGCGCCAGCCCGGGGCCGGCGGCGCCCAACGGCTACCACTGGGTCGACGACCCGGCCGGCTTCCGCTTCCCGCTGCCCTCGGTCAGCCCGGCCTGGCAGCGCAGTGCCACACCCGACAACCAGGTCTACTACAGCCCCGACAACAAGGTGCACTACCTGCAGTTCGCGGTCACCGTCGGCCAGTCGGTCAAGCCGCTGGACCACCTGCGGCAGATGGAGGCCACCGTCTCCAAGAACCTGAAGGAGTACAAGCAGCACAAGATGACCGGCGTCGCGGTGAACGGCCACGAGGCGGCCGTCTGGGAGTTCAGCTACCTCGCCAAGGAGGGCGGCCGGCGCCGGGCGGTCGAGGCCGAGTTCATCGACGACGACGGCACCAGCTACGCGATCTACTCGTCCAGCCCGGACCGGGGCAACGAGTGGAACGAGGCGGAGCAGCGCTTCAACGCGGTGCTGCACTACTTCGCGCCGACCCGCTGACCGGGGGGAGCCCGCTCCACCCGGCCGCGGCAGATTCTTGTTACCGACGGGTACCGGACCGGCCGCCGAGCGCCTAGGCTGCGCCGTATGTCGGACCTCACAGCAGGCGCAGCGGCCACCGAACACCCCGCGACCGGGAACCCGCCCGCCCCCGGCGGGGGCCGGACCGTCGCGGCGGCCGTCCCGCCGTCCCTGGTCGCCCGGCTGGCCGCCGGCGTCACCGCCACCGGCGAGCCCAGCCTGGTGGAGACCGTCGCCCCGCTGACCGGCGAGCGGCTGGCGAGCCTGCCGCGGTCCACCCCGGCCGACGTCGAGGTCGCCTTCGAACTGGCCCGCCGCGCCCAGACGGCCTGGGCCGCGCTGCCGGTGCGCCGCCGGGCGGCCGTCCTGCTGCGCTTCCACGACCTGCTGCTCAAGCGGCAGGACGAGGTGCTGGACCTCGTCCAGGCCGAGACCGGCAAGGCCCGGCTGCACGCCTTCGAGGAGGTGCTGGCCGTCGCCATGGCCGCCCGGCACTACGGGCGGGCCGCGCACGGCTACCTCCGGGACAAGCGGCGCGGCGGGGCGCTGCCGGTGCTCACCCACGCGGTCGAGGCCCGCCGGCCCAAGGGCGTGGTCGGCCACATCTCGCCCTGGAACTACCCGCTGGAGCTGTCCGTCGGCGACGTCCTGCCCGCCTTCGCGGCAGGCAACGCCGTGGTCAACAAGCCGGACACGCAGACCGCGCTGACCGCGCTGTGGGCCCGCGAGCTGCTGATCGAGGCCGGGCTGCCGGCCGACCTGTGGCAGGTCGTGATCGGCGACGGCCCGGTGATCGGTCCCGCCGTGGTGGAGCACGCCGACTACGTCTCGTTCACCGGCTCCACCCGCACCGGCCGGGAGGTCGCCCAGCGCGCCGCCGCCCGGCTGGTCGGCGCCTCGCTCGAACTCGGCGGCAAGAACGCCATGCTGGTCCTCTCCGACGCCGACCTCGACCGGGCCGCCGCGGGCGCCGTGCGGGCCTGCTTCTCCTCCGCCGGGCAGCTGTGCATCTCGATCGAGCGGCTGCTGGTGCACCGCTCGGTGGCCGACGACTTCCTGGAGCGCTTCGCCGCCCGCACCCGGGCGCTGCGCCTCGGCGGCGGCCTGGCCTACGGCGCCGACATGGGCTCGCTGGTCTCCGTCCGCCAGCTGGAGACCACCACCCGACACGTGGAGGAGGCGGTCAAGGCGGGCGCCACCGTGCTGGCCGGCGGCCGGGCCCGGCCCGACCTCGGCCCGTACTTCTTCGAGCCGACCATCCTCGACGGGGTCACCCCGGACATGGCGGTCTGCGGCGAGGAGACCTTCGGCCCGGTCGTCTCCGTCTACCGCTTCGACACCGACGACGAGGCGGTGGCCGCCGCGAACTCCACGCCGTACGGCCTGAACTCCAGCGTCTGGACCAGGGACACCCGGCGCGGCCGGGCGGTCGGGGCCCGGCTGCGCACCGGCACGGTCAACGTCAACGAGGCCTACGCGGCCGCGTACGGCTCGATCGGCTCGCCGATGGGCGGCATGGGCGACTCCGGGCTCGGCCGCCGCCACGGCGCCGAGGGCATCCTGCGCTTCACCGAGGCACAGACCGTCGCGACCCAGCGGCTGATGCCGATCGCGCCCTCGTTCGGGCTGGACGACCGGCAGTTCGCCGCGGTGATGACCGGCGGGCTGCGGGTGCTGAAGGCGCTGCGGTTCAAGTAGCCGTCCCGGGCCGAAGGTTCAAGTAGCCGTCCCGGGCCGAAGGTTCAAGTAGCCGTCCCGGGCCGGCGGTTCGTCCCCGTGGGTCGGAGTCGGCCCGGCCGGTGGTCCGATCCGACCGTCCCGCAGCCAGGTTCCGTCCCGCAGTCAGGTTCGCCCGTCTCGCAGTCAGGTCCGCCCGTCCCGTAGTCAGGTTCGTGTCCCGAAGGAGCAGTGGCAGATGGTGGAGTCCGGCGGTGCGGCGGAGTTCGACTACGACGTGGTCGTGGTCGGCTCCGGCTTCGGTGGTTCGGTCGCCGCGCTGAGGCTGACCGAGAAGGGCTACCGGGTCGCCGTCCTGGAGGCCGGTCGGCGCTTCGAGCGGGACGAACTGCCCAGGAACTCCTGGGACCTGCCGAACTACCTGTGGGCGCCGAAGCTCGGCCTCTACGGCATCCAGCGGATCCACCTGCTGGCCAACGTGCTGATCCTGGCCGGCGCCGGGGTCGGCGGCGGCTCGCTGAACTACGCCAACACCCTGTACGTGCCGCCGAAGGCCTTCTTCGAGGACCGCCAGTGGCGCCACATCACCGACTGGCAGGAGGAGTTGGCGCCGTTCTACGACCAGGCGCAGCGGATGCTCGGGGTCCGGCTCAACCCGACCGTCACCCCCTCCGACGTGCACCTCAAGGCCGCCGCCGAGCAGATGGGGGTGGGCGACACCTTCCACATGGCGCCGGTCGGGGTCTTCTTCGGGGACGGCCGGGACGCCGGCGGCAGGGCCAAGGCGGCGCCCGGGGACGAGGTCGCCGACCCGTACTTCGGCGGTGCCGGGCCGGCCCGCAAGGCCTGCGTGGAGTGCGGCGAGTGCATGACGGGCTGCCGGCACGGGGCCAAGAACATGCTCACCGAGAACTACCTGCACCTGGCCGAGCGGGGCGGCGCCGAGATCCACCCGCTCACCACGGTGGCCCGGATCCGGGAGCTCCCCGGAGCCGACGGGAGCCACGGCTACGCGGTGGACGTGCGCCGGACCGACTCCCGCTCCCGCACCGACCGGGTGAAGGCGGGCGCGCGGACCATCACCGCCGCCCGGGTGGTGGTCGCGGCCGGGACGTACGGCACCCAGTCGCTGCTGCACCGGATGCGTGACGGGGGGCACCTGCCCCGGATCTCCGCCCGGCTCGGCGAGCTGACCCGCACCAACTCCGAGGCGCTGGTGGGCGCGCAGACCACCGACCGGCGCTACGGCAGCCGGGTGGACTTCACCAAGGGCGTGGCGATCACCTCCTCGATCCACCCGGACGCCAGCACCCACATCGAGCCGGTCCGCTACGGCAAGGGCTCCAACGCGATGGGCGCGCTGTCGATAGCCCAGGTCAAGGGCGGCGGACGGGCCCCGCGCTGGCTGCGCTACCTGGGCGGGTCGGTGCGCCACCCGGTGACCTTCGCCCGCTCGATGAACCAGCACCGCTGGTCCGAGAAGACGATCATCGGCCTGGTGATGCAGTCGCTGGACAACTCGATCACCGTCTCGCTGAAGAAGGACCTGCTCGGCAAGAGCCGGCTCACCTCCGCCCAGGGCCACGGCGCCCCCAACCCGACCTGGATCCCGGCCGCCGAACAGGGCGCCCAGGCGCTGGCCGAGCAGATCAACGGCTTCGCGGGCAGCAGCGCCGGCGAGATCTTCGACATCCCGATGACCGCCCACTTCCTCGGCGGCTGCCCGATCGGCGACGCCCCCGAGACCGGCGTGGTCGACCCCTACCACCGGCTGTACGGCCACCCCGGGATCAGCGTGGTCGACGGCGCGGCCGTCTCCGCCAACCTCGGGGTGAACCCCTCGCTGACCATCACCGCGCAGGCCGAGCGCGCCATGTCGATGTGGCCCAACAAGGGCGAGGCGGACCGCCGCCCGGCCCAGGGCGAGGCCTACCGGCGGGTCGCCCCGGTGGCGCCGGCCCGGCCGGCCGTCCCGGAGGACGCGTTCGGCGCGCTCCGACTGCCGCTGCTGCCCGTCCCGGAGGTCCCGAAGAAGCGCGGCTGAGCAGGCCTCGACGGGCCAACCCGCCCGGCTCGGTACCCGGTTGACATTCGTTCGGATCCGATGGGATAAACGGGCTTTCTGGGGGACCAGGAACTCGTCGAGCGGGGGGAAACCGGTCCATGGCCATCTGCGCATCGTGCGGCGCGGCATCGGTGGAAGGGGCGTCCGCGTGCGTCTCGTGCGGGCGGCCGCTGACGCCGCCCCCGCCGACGGCCGCCATGCCCGCGGTACCTCCCGTCGTTCCGCCGGCCGTACCGCCGGCCGTACCGCCTCCCGTACCGCCTGCCGTACCGCCCCCGCCGGCGTACGGTCCGCCGTCCGCCGCTCCCGGGTACCCGCCGCCGCCTCCGCCGCCCGGCTACGGCCCGCCGCCCGGCTACGGCCCGGGCCACCCGCAGCCCGCCGGGCCGCCCACGCTGGGCAGTTGGGGCGCCGGGCAGCCGTACGACCCGCGGGCCGGGCGGCCGACCGTGCTGAGCCAGCTGCTCGGCGCGGACTGGCGCCCGGCGCTCCTGGTCGCCGCCGCCCCGACCGCCGTGCTGCTGCTGGCGGCGCTGATCGTGGCGATCCCGAGCGACTACCAGTACGCCTACCTGGTCCGGGCGCCCGGGTTCGGCGAGCGCTTCGGCGCCGCCCTGTCGATGGCGCTGAGCGCGCTCGGCGCGCCGTTCAAGCTCGGGTACACCAGCGCGTTGCGGCGCGGCGACGCGGAGGGCATGGACGCGCTGTTCCGGGCGGTGCCGCTGACGGTCACCGTGCTGTGGGCGCTGGCGCTCTGGCTCGGCCTGCGGACCGGGGCGCGCCGCCGCCGGGCCGCCGGCCTCCAGCTGACCCGGGCCCAGGCCGTGGGCGAGGCGCTGCGTACCGCGGTGGTCCTGGCGGCGGTGACCGCGCTGCTCGGGCTGGCCGGCGGGACGTCCTGGCAGCCGCAGCGCACCGGCCTCGTCGGCCGCGCCCTCGGGGTGACGTACACCGTGGACTCCGGCTGGCTGGAGGCGACCGGCTGGACCGCCCTGCTCGCCGCGCTGACGGCCTTCGCCGTCCACGGCACCGACGCGCTGCGCTGGGCCGCCTGGCGCAGCCGGGCGGTGCGCGGCTGGGCGGTCGCCGCGCTCACGGGCGGCCGGGCGCTGGCACTGTCGCTGGGCCTGGCCTCGGTGACGGGTTTCGTGCTGGTCGCGGTCAACAGCGAGGAGGGCTGGCAGACACCGGTCTCGGCGGCCTTCCTGCCCAACCTCGGCCTGGGCCTGCTCGGCCTGGGCTCGGGGGCGACTTTGCAGGCGTTCAGCGGGGCGAGCGGCGGGGCGAGCGGCGGGGCGAGCGACGCGGCGGCCGCGATCGGCGGCGACTGGCAGGACACCCCCGACAGCATGGAGGTCTCCTTCTTCGACCTGCACGACCAGACCGCCGACTGGCGCTGGACCGGCCTGCTGGCCCTCGCCACGGCGGGCGTCCTCGGCTGGTCGGCGTACCGGCGGCGGCTGGACGCGGCCGACCGGCTCCGGCTGGCGGCCGTCCACGCCGTGGCGCTCACCGCGCTGATGGCGGTGGGCGGTGCGCTGATGACGACCTCGACGTCCTCGGCGACCCCGGGGTGGAACACCTTCGCGAACCAGACGGTGCTGTCCCGGGAGACCTCGATCAGCCTGGGCTTCGCCAGCGTGCTGGTGGCCAACCTGGTCTGGGCGGCGATCGGCGCGCTGCTGGTGCCGCCGCTGCTGGCGGCCGTCCGCGGCCGGGGCGCGGTGGCCCGCGAGGACGCCTACGGCGCGCCCCCGTACGGCGCGCCCCCGTACGGCGCGCCCCCGTACGGCGCGGTGCCGTCGCCGGGGGCGCCGTACGAGGCCGGGCCTGAGCCGCAGCCGTACGCCTCCGGGGCGGCGGTGGGCGACGTGGTCGGCTCGGACGACGCGCCGCTGGTGCCGCCGCCCGGCTCGCCGGCCGAGGAGCCGGTCGATCCGAGCGTCTGGCGCAAGCAGCCCTGAGCCGGGCAGCCGCGAGCGGAGCAGCCCTGAGCGGAGCGTCCGTGGGCGGAGCGGCCCGGACAGGGCAAAGGGCCCCGCGGGGGAACGGGGCCCTTTGTCGCTCAGCACGCGGCGTCAGGGCTGCGCCGGTGCTGGGGGTGACGGCGCCGGGGGAGGGGCGCCGTCGGGTCGGTCGGCTCAGGGGTCGCGCCGTCGCGGGCCGGCGTGGGTGGCCGGTGGCGCGGGGCGCGCACGCTCGCGGTGCGGCGGGTCGGCGCGCAGGTCTGCGCCGGGCCTTCGCTCACGGAGCGTGAGGTGACGTACGGGGCTGTCGCCCAGTGCGGCGGCAGCGGTCGGGGTCTCCGCGGTGAGCCTGCCGGCCGCCGGGAGAACCGCTTCCACGCAGCATCGTGCTGGACGAAGGGCTTGCTCTGCAACCGATTCGGCACAGTTCGGCCCAGCGCATTTGGTGCGGGTGCCGACTCCCTGGTGTGGCCCGGGCACGGGTGCGGGCCTCGCCCCGCCCCGTCGGGCGGTTGCGGGCAGGTGCCGACGCGAGGCGTCGATGATCACGGTGCGTAGTGGTGTGGGTGGCTGCAGCGCACGGGGACGCGCGTAGCGGCGCGGGACGGGGAAGGGTGTGCGCCCGGGTGTGCCCGGCTCGCGGCGGGGGGTGCGACGACCGGCCCGGGCGTCCCCGGGGACCGGCCGTCCCACCTCTCGGTCCAGTCGCGGCCGGGGTCGCTGTCCCCTGCTGTCCGGCCGCGGCACCCGCGCACGGTCCCACGGCACCGCGCTCCCGGCGGGGCCGGGGCGGCGGTGCCACATGCGCCGGTGGACTGGGATGAAGCTCCACGCGTGGTCCTGCAGTCCGTACGGCGGCGCCCCTGGCCGGGGCGAAGGCGGCGCGTCTGGCGGGCGCGGCGCGGTCGTACGGTCGTCTGAAGCAACGAAAGGCGGCCCCGCCCGGTCACGGTCGTTTGGACGGGCAGACGAGTGAAACCGGACAGCCCGGTAGAATCGGTGTCCAGACACCCCCACCCGTCGCCGCCGCGGCCCCCGCCGGGGAAGCGGTTCGGTGTGACACCTCTCGTACCGCTGCCGGAAGGCCGTCTGTGTCCTCTGCAATTCCCGTCCAGTCCGCGCCGGACAACGACACCGTCCTGGTGGTCGACTTCGGCGCCCAGTACGCCCAGCTCATCGCCCGTCGGGTGCGTGAGGCGCGGGTCTACAGCGAGATCGTGCCGAGCAGCATGCCGGTCGCCGAGATGCTCGCCAAGAACCCCAAGGCGATCATCCTCTCCGGCGGTCCGTCGTCGGTCTACGAAGAGGGCGCGCCGCAGCTCGACCGCGCGATCTTCGAGGCCGGGGTCCCGGTCTTCGGCATGTGCTACGGCTTCCAGCTGATGGCCAAGATCCTCGGCGGCACGGTCGACAACACCGGCGCCCGCGAGTACGGCCGCACCCCGCTGACCGTCAGCCGCACCGGCTCCACCCTGTTCGAGGGCGTTCCGGCGGAGCACTCGGTGTGGATGTCGCACGGCGACGCCTGCTCCGCCGCCCCGGAGGGCTTCACCGTCACCGCGTCCACCGCGGTGGTCCCGGTCGCGGCCTTCGAGAACGACGAGGCCCGCCTCTACGGCGTCCAGTACCACCCCGAGGTGCTGCACTCCGACCACGGCCAGCAGATCCTGGAGCACTTCCTCTACCGCGGCGCCGGCATCGCCCCGACCTGGACCACCGGCAGCGTGGTCGAGGAGCAGGTCGCGCTGATCCGCGCCCAGGTCGGCGAGAAGCGCGCGATCTGCGGCCTCTCCGGCGGCGTGGACTCCGCGGTCGCGGCGGCCCTGGTCAACAAGGCCATCGGCTCCAAGCTGACCTGCGTGTACGTCGACCACGGCCTGATGCGCAAGGGCGAGACCGAGCAGGTCGAGAAGGACTTCGTGGCGGCCACCGGCGTGCAGCTGAAGGTGGTCGACGCCGCGGAGCGCTTCCTGAACGCGCTGAAGGGGGTCACCGACCCCGAGGAGAAGCGCAAGATCATCGGCCGGGAGTTCATCCGGGTCTTCGAGCAGGCCCAGGCCGAGATCGTCGCCGAGGCCGGCGAGCACGGCGAGTCGGTCGACTTCCTGGTCCAGGGCACCCTGTACCCGGACGTGGTGGAGTCCGGCGGCGGCACCGGCACCGCCAACATCAAGTCCCACCACAACGTCGGCGGCCTGCCCGAGGACCTCCAGTTCCAGCTGGTCGAGCCGCTGCGCAAGCTGTTCAAGGACGAGGTCCGGATGGTCGGCCAGGAGCTGGGCCTGCCGGAGGAGATCGTCCAGCGCCAGCCGTTCCCGGGCCCGGGCCTGGGCATCCGGATCGTCGGCGAGGTCACCCAGGAGCGGCTGGACCTGCTCCGCGACGCCGACGCGATCGCCCGCGAGGAGCTGACCGCGGCCGGCCTGGACCGCGAGATCTGGCAGTGCCCGGTCGTGCTGCTCGCCGACGTGCGCAGCGTGGGCGTGCAGGGCGACGGCCGCACCTACGGTCACCCGATCGTGCTGCGCCCGGTCTCGTCCGAGGACGCCATGACCGCCGACTGGTCGCGCCTGCCGTACGACGTGCTGGCCAAGATCTCCACCCGGATCACCAACGAGGTCCGCGACGTGAACCGAGTCGTCGTCGACGTCACCAGCAAGCCGCCGGGCACCATCGAGTGGGAGTGAGCACTCCCGCCGGCCGCTGAGCCGCTGCTGAACGGCCGTGCCGTCGTTCCCGTACCAGGGAACGACGGCGCGGCCGTTCGCGGTGGGGCGGTCGCCGCCGGGGTGGGGACCTCCCACCGAAAGCGATCGGGAGCGGGCAGAATGCGGACCGGACCTGTCAGGGAGTGGCGGGCCGCGAGGGAAGGTGTGAGCGATGTCGGAGGCTGGCAACTCCGTGGCGGGTGACGGGGAAGCGGGCGACGGGGGAGCGGCCGGGCCGGCCGACCGGGCGGCGCAGTGGCGGGCGTCCGCGTCCCGGTACGCGCTGCTGCCGCTGCGGCTCTTCCTCGGCGTCACCTTCGTGTACGCCGCCCTCGATAAACTGTCCGACGCGCACTACCTGGCCGGGGCGGCCGACCCGGCGTCGTTCGTCTCGCAGACCCAGGCGGCCAGGGGCGGCAGCCCGATCTCCTTCCTGCTCGGCGCCGCCCTGGACGCGCCCACCCTGTTCGCGCTCGCCGTCGCCTTCGGTGAGCTGGCGGTCGGCCTCGGCACCCTGCTCGGCCTCTGGGGCCGGGTCGCGGCGCTCGGCGGCGCGCTGATCAACCTCAGCCTCTGGCTGTCCATCAGCTGGAGCGTCTCGCCCTACTACCTGGGCAACGACCTCGGCTACCTGATGGCCTGGACGCCGCTGCTGCTGGCCGGCACCCCGGACCTGTCGGTGGACGGCTACCTCGCCCGGCGGGCCGGCCGGGAGCGGGTGCGCGGGCTGGGCGAGGACCGCGTCAGGCGCCGGGCGCTGGTGGACGGCGGGATCGCCGCCGTCGCGATCGGCGGCGCCGGGCTGCTCACCGGCTCGCTCACCCGGACCTTCGGCCGGGCCAAGCACTCCGCGCCCAAGCAGTCCGCGGCCCCGGCCACCACCCCGGCGCAGTCCGGACCGGCCCCCTCGGTGGCCGCCGCGAGCGTGCCGGTCGGCGGCTCGGCCCAGGTCAAGGACCCGGCCACCGGGGACGCCGTCTACATCGTGCAGCCCAAGGCGGGCCAGTACTGCGGCCTGTCCGCGGTGTGCACCCACTCCGGCTGCGCGGTCGACGCCCCGAAGAACGGCCAGCTGTACTGCCCCTGCCACGGTTCCCGGTTCGACGCCGCGACCGGCGCGGTGGTCAACGGGCCGGCGGTCAAGCCGCTGCCGAAGTACACCGTCACCCAGGACGGCGACAAGCTGAACCTCGGGCCGCTGCAGGGCTGAGCCTGATCGGGCGGGTTCAGTCCCGGCGGTCGGTGCGACCGCGCCGGGCGACCGCCGCGACCGCGCCGGCCAGGCCGCCGAGGCCGAGCACGATGAAGGTGACCGGGATGACGATCCGGCCGTTCACCGCCTGGTCGTTGAGCGCCGCGACCAGGTAGACCACCGCGATCGTGCTGAACAGCGCCCCCGCGATCAGCGAGAACAGGTCGAGCCGGTGCTTCCTCACTGCTGGACCACCTTGATGTTGCCGATCCCGACCGCGAGTTCGAGGTCGAATGTGCCCTTGGACGGATGGCCGCTGCCGGGTGGCAGCAGGTAGGTGTGGCGGCCGGTGCCGTTGTTGCGCTCACCGGGGGTGGAGACGTCGCCGAGGCCCACCCGGGCCACCAGGTTCACCGTCACGTCCGGCGGCAGGACGACGGTCAGCTCGCCGGCGCCGAGTTCGACCTTGCTGGTGAGGGTGGCCCCGGCCGGGTCGAGCCCGCTCAGGTCCAGCTGGAGCCGGCCGGCCCCCAGGGAGTACCGGGGCTGGAGTTCGGCCGAGGCGACGACGGTGAAGTCGCGCCGGCCGACGGCGTTGCGCATGGAGTCCGGGGAGTGGCCGACGAAGACCAGCGCCAGGGTGAGCAGCAGGCCCGTCACCGCGAGCTTGCGGGCCCGGCCGAACTTCGCGCCGAGCAGCAGCGTCAGGCCGATCACCAGCAGCGCGGTGGCCAGCACGGTCGCGCTCAGCACGGTGACGTCGGTGTGGCCGGCCGAGGCGGACCAGACCGCGGCACCCGCGCCGATCGCCAGCAGCAGGCCGAAGAAGCCGAGTGCGGACCGCTCCCGGCGTTGCCGGACGGCGGCGGGCCGGGGCCGGCCGGGCGGGCCGTCCTTGCGCAGAGGGTCGCCCGCGGGCAGGTCGACGCGCTGCCACCAGGGCTGGGCCGGGCCGCCCGCCGGCGGCACCGGGGTGCCGAACGGCGGGGTGGGGCCGGCGCCGTACGGGTTGCGCTCGGGGTGGCGCGGGTCCCACAGGTAGCCGGTCGGGCCGGGGGCCGGGGAGTCGGCGGGCACCGTTCCGGCGGCGCGCTCGGCCGCGTGCCGGGCGCGGGCGGCCTCGTCGTCCTCCGGCCCGGACCACGGGTACGGGCCGTACTGGTCCCCGTCGGGGTAGTGGCGGTCGTACGGGCCGCCGCGGCGGCGCCGGCGCACCCGGCCGCGGCGGCGGTCCGGGTCGTAGCGCACCGCCAGGAAGACCAGGCCGGCGAGCAGCAGCAGCGGGAACAGCTGGTCGTCCTGGCCCATCGAGGAGAAGAACACCCCGGTACCGATCACGGCCAGCAGCACCGCGCCGACCGACTGGCCGTCCACCCGGCCGGTGAGCACCCGCTGGAGTTCGGTGCGCCCGTGCCGGGTGCCGCCCCGGCCGTCCGGCACCGGCTCGGTGGGGACGATCAGCCAGGCCAGGCCGTACAGGAACAGCCCGAGGCCGCCGGAGAGGCAGAGCACCACGGTGACCACCCGGAAGACCACCGGGTCGATGTCCAGGTGCCGCCCGAGGCCGCCGCAGACGCCGGCCACCACGCGGTGGTGCTCGGTCCTGGTCAGCGGGGGGCGGTCCGGTTCCGGCGGGGCGGCGGGCCCGGTCTCCTGGATGCGGTGGTCGTCGGTCATGGGCACCATCCTCCCGGCTGCCCCGGTCCGGCCCAACCGGTGCGAGCCCTGCCCGGACCCTGACTTGTCCCTGAGAAGGGGTCAGGGGCACACCCTGATGCGTCCGTGTGCGCGGGCGTGGAACCATCGGTGGCGTGGCAGCACCCGGTTCCGACCCCCGATCCCTCGCCCCCGACGCCGTGCCGGCGGGCGGCACCGACCCGACCGCGCCCGACGGCGGACGGCCGCCGTACCGCCGGCTCTACCGCAGCCCGCAGCGGCGGATGCTCGGCGGCGTCGCGCAGGGGCTCGCGGTGCACCTCGGGCTCCCGGTGCGGTGGGTGCGGCTCGCGTTCGTGCTGCTGTTCTTCGCGCAGGGGATCGGCACCCTGCTGTACGCGGCGTTCTGGTTCGTGGTGCCGATCGGCATCGGCGAGCCCGCGCAGCGCGGCGCCGCCCACTGGGTGTACGTCAACGGCGCCTTCGTCCCGACCGGTTCGGGGCAGCAGCCGGGCGGCGCGCTGAGCAAGGGCCGCGGCGGCTGGCTCGGCCGGCTGCGCGAACTGCTCCAGCACGCCCTCCAGGGCGAGCCGGCCGCGGCCCCCGCGGAGGGGGAGGACGGCGCGGGCGGCAAGACCGGGCAGGGCGGCCTCGGCCAGCTCGCGGCCCTGGTGATGATGGTGATCGGCATCACCGCCCTGCTCAACGCGCTCGGCCTGCAGACCGCCAAGCCGTACACCTGGCCGCTGCTGGCGATCGGCGTCGGCGTCGCGCTGGTCTGGCGGCAGGCCGACGACTCGCGCTGGCAGCGCTGGTTCGGCCTGGAGGAGGGCGACAAGCGGCGCGGCGCCTACACCCGGGTCGGTGCCGGCGTGCTGCTCGTGGTGGCCGGCACCATCGCCTTCCTCGCCATGCAGGGCAGCGGCTCGACGCTCGGCTCGGTGGTCGAGGCCTCGCTCGCGGTACTCGCGGGGGTGCTGGTGCTGCTCGGCCCGTACGGGCTGCGCCTGTGGCAGGACCTCGGTGCCGAGCGCACCGCGCGCATCCGCGCCCAGGAGCGCGCCGAGATCGCCGCGCACGTCCACGACTCGGTGCTGCACACCCTGACCCTGATCCAGCGCCGGGCCGAGGACCCCAAGGAGGTGCTGCGGCTGGCCCGTGCCCAGGAGCGCGAGCTGCGGCTGTGGCTGTACCGCCCGGAGGCCGCCGCCGAGGCCGCGCCCGACACCATGGCGGAGAGCCTGCGCGCCGTCGTCGCCGAGGTCGAGGACCGGCACGGCGTCCCGGTCGAGGTGGTGATCGTCGGCGACTGCCCGATGGACGAGCGGATCGCGGCCCAGATGCAGGCCGCGAGGGAGGCGACCGTCAACGCGGCCAAGTACGGTGGCGGGGGACCGGTCCAGGTCTACGCCGAGGTGGAGGGGAAGACGGTGTCGGTGTTCGTCCGCGACCACGGTCCCGGCTTCGACCCCGACACGGTGCCCGAGGACCGGATGGGCGTACGGGAGTCGATCATCGGCCGCATGAAGCGCAACGGCGGCACCGCACGGGTGCGGCCCGCGCCGGACGGCGGGACCGAGGTCGAGCTGGAGATGGAGAGAACGAATGACTGAGGCAGCGCCGGAGCGCACCGCGAGAGTCGTCCTGGTGGACGACCACCGGATGTTCCGCACCGGGGTTCGGGCCGAGATCGGCCGCACCGAGGCGACCGGCATCGACGTGGTCGGCGAGGCCGACGACGTCGAGTCGGCGGTCCGGGTCGTCGCCGAGACCCGGCCGGACGTGGTGCTGCTGGACGTCCACCTGCCCGGCGGCGGCGGTGTCGAGGTGCTGCGCCGCTCGGCCGGGGTGATGGGCGAGCAGGGCGGGGTCAAGTTCCTCGCCCTGTCGGTGTCGGACGCCGCCGACGACGTGATCGGCGTCATCCGCGGCGGCGCGCGCGGCTACGTCACCAAGACCATCACCGGCACCGACCTGGTCAACGCGATCTTCCGGATCGCCGACGGCGACGCGGTGTTCTCGCCCCGGCTGGCCGGCTTCGTCCTGGACGCCTTCGCCGCCACCGACACCCCGCCGGTCGACGAGGACCTGGACCGCCTCACCCAGCGCGAGCGCGAGGTGCTCCGCCTGATCGCGCGCGGCTACGCGTACAAGGAGATCGCCAAGCAGCTCTTCATCTCGGTGAAGACGGTCGAGAGCCACGTCTCCGCCGTCCTGCGCAAGCTCCAGCTGAGCAACCGGCACGAACTGACCCGCTGGGCCACCGCCCGCCGTCTGGTCTGAGCCCCGGCCTGGGCGGCCGAGCCGGTGCGCCGCTGAGCCGGTGCCTCGCTGAGCCCACGTGCCGCTGAGCCCCGGTCGCGAGCCCGCCCGGTCCGGTTCCTCCGGGCCGGGCGGGCTTGTCGGTGGGTGGCCATAGACTCGGAGTGCCATGAGTAGCCTCTTTGACGACCTCCCGCTCCCCGGTTTCGAGGCACCCGCCGCCGGGTCGAAGCAGCCCGCCGTGCCCCTCGACGAGGAGCCCCCGCCGTACGAGGACGACGCCCCGTACGAGGCCTACGAGGAGGCCATCCCGGAGGGGCTGTTCCAGACCGACCACGCCGCCGAGACCGCGCGGGACGCCTGGTACCGCAACGGCGCCGCCCGTACGGTGGTGGATCCGGTGCAGCTGCTGGAGGGCATGAACGACCCGCAGCGCGAGGCGGTGCTGCACGCGGGCTCGCCGCTGCTCATCGTGGCCGGCGCCGGTTCCGGCAAGACCCGGGTGCTGACCCACCGGATCGCCCACCTGCTGGGCGCCCGCGGCGTGCAGCCGGGCGAGATCCTGGCGATCACCTTCACCAACAAGGCCGCCGGCGAGATGCGCGAGCGCGTCGAGGCGCTGGTCGGCCCGCGGGCCCGGGCGATGTGGGTGTCCACTTTCCACAGCGCGTGCGTGCGGATCCTGCGCCGCGAGTCCAAGGTGCTGGGCTTCACCTCCAGCTTCTCGATCTACGACTCGGCCGACTCGCAGCGGCTGATGTCGCTGGTCTGCCGCGACCTCGACCTGGACCCGAAGCAGTTCCCGCCGAAGTCCTTCACCGCGAAGATCAGCAACCTGAAGAACGAGCTGATCGACGAGGAGACCTTCGCCGACCAGGCCGCCAACCCGATGGAGAAGAAGCTCGCCGAGGCGTACACGCTCTACCAGCGGCGCCTGCGCGAGGCCAACGCGCTGGACTTCGACGACATCATCATGACGACGGTGAACCTGCTCCAGGCCTTCCCCGACGTCGCGGAGCACTACCGGCGCCGGTTCCGGCACATCCTGGTCGACGAGTACCAGGACACCAACCACGCCCAGTACATGCTCGTCCGCGAGCTGAGCGGCGGATCCGTCGCGGCCGCGCCGAAGCGCACCGTGGACGGGGAGTTCGTGAACCCGGCCGCCGGGCGCCTGTCCGAGGTGCCGCCGGCCGAGCTGTGCGTCGTCGGTGACGCGGACCAGTCGATCTACGCCTTCCGCGGCGCGACGATCCGCAACATCCTCCAGTTCGAGGAGGACTACCCGAACGCGACCACGATCCTGCTGGAGCAGAACTACCGTTCCACGCAGACCATCCTGAGCGCCGCCAACGCCGTCATCGAGCGCAACGCCAACCGGCGCGAGAAGAAGCTCTGGACGGCCGGCGAGCACGGCGAGAAGGTCGTCGGCTACGTCGCGGACGACGAGCACGGCGAGGCCCAGTTCATCGCCGACGAGATCGACCGGCTCACCGACGCGGGCGACGCCAAGCCCGGCGACGTCGCGATCTTCTACCGGACGAACGCCCAGTCCCGCGTGTTCGAGGAGGTGTTCATCCGGGTCGGCCTGCCGTACAAGGTGGTCGGCGGGGTGCGCTTCTACGAGCGCAAGGAGGTCCGGGACGTCCTGGCGTACCTGCGGGTGCTCTCCAACCCGGAGGACACCGTGCCGCTGCGCCGGATCCTCAACGTGCCCAAGCGCGGCATCGGCGAGCGGGCCGAGGCGATGGTCGACGCGCTGGCCGCGCGGGAGCGGATCTCCTTCGCCCAGGCGCTGCTGCGCGTCGACGAGGCGTACGGGATGGCCGCGCGCTCGGCCAACGCGGTGAAGAAGTTCAACGTCCTGATGGCCGGGCTGCGGCAGGTCGTCGAGTCGGGCGCGGGCCCGGCCGCGGTGCTGGAGGCCGTCCTGGAGGAGACCGGCTACCTGGCCGAACTCCAGGCCTCCACCGACCCGCAGGACGAGACCCGGGTGGAGAACCTCCAGGAACTCGCCTCCGTCGCCCTGGAGTACGAGCAGGACCCGGGCGAACGGCCCGACGCCGACGAGGAGGGCACCCCGCCGGTCGGCTCGCTCCCCGACTTCCTGGAGCGGGTCGCGCTCGTCGCCGACTCCGACCAGATCCCGGACGACGAGGAGGGCCGGGGCGTCATCACGATGATGACCCTGCACACCGCCAAGGGCCTGGAGTTCCCGGTGGTCTTCCTGACCGGCATGGAGGACGGGATCTTCCCGCACATGCGGGCGCTCAACCAGGTCAAGGAGCTGGAGGAGGAGCGGCGGCTCGCCTACGTGGGGCTCACCCGGGCGCGGCAGCGGCTATACCTGACCCGCTCGGTGCTGCGCAGCGCCTGGGGGCAGCCCGCGTACAACCCGGCCTCGCGGTTCCTGGAGGAGATCCCGGAGAACCTGGTGGAGTGGAAGCGGACGGGGGCGGCGCAGGCGCCGGCCGCGCGCGGCTTCTCCTCGGGGTCGTCCTGGGGCAAGTCCTCGTCGGGGGGCGGCGGTTCGCGCTCCTCGTCGGGTTCTTCGGGCTCGTCGGCCTCGGCGAAGCCGAAGGCGGGCTGGGGGCAGTCGGCGCGGCGCGGCGGCCAGGTCGTCGAGCGGGACGCCGTCTCGCTCGCGGTCGGGGACCGGGTCACCCACGACACCTTCGGGCTGGGCACGGTGGTGGGCGTCACCGGCGTCGGCGACCGGGCGCAGGCCACGGTCGACTTCGGTTCGGAGGGCCGCAAGCAACTGCTGCTGCGCTACGCGCCGGTGGAGAAGCTCTAGCCTTCCCTAGCGGGGGTCGAGCCCGTTCGAGAGGAACCACGGCAGCGGGTCGACCGGCCCGCTGCCGGCCGGGCGGATCTCGAAGTGCAGGTGCGGCCCGGTGCTGTTGCCGCTGCTGCCGACGAAGGCGATGACGTCGCCCTGCTTCACCGGCCCCTTGCGGACCTTGTACGCCCGCAGGTGGCAGTACCAGGCCTCGGTGCCGTCGGACATCTTCAGCACCGTCATGTAGCCGTACGACGGGTTCCACTGCGTGCGGATCGTGCCGTCGGTGACGGCCATCACCTCGGAGCCGCCGTCCACCGGGAAGTCGATGCCGGTGTGGCGGTTGGCCCAGTGGGTGCCGGCCTCGCCGAACAGCTCGCCGAGGCCGTGCCGGGCGACCGGCATGACCACCTTGGGCTTGACGGGCTCGGCGCTCGGCTGCGCGTCCGGGGTGCCCTGGGCGTCGGCGGGCTGGGCGCCGGCCAGCGGCTGGCGGGCGTCACCGCGGGAGGCCTGGGCCGGGTCGCCGGCCGCGACCGCCTGCCGGGCGGCCGTCCTGGCGGCTTCGGCGCCGCCGTCGGCCGGGTTGTCCGGGCTCTTCGGGCTGTCCTGGGTGCCCGGGGCGTCGACCGCCGTCCGTGCCGTCCGTCCGGCCGCCTGGGCGTGCTGATCGGCCTCGTCCCGCACGGTGACGGCCGCCGCGGCGGCGACCCCGAGCGCGGCCACCGACGGCAGCGCGACCCGCAGCAGTGCGGTTCTGGTGGCGGCCTTGGCGGCGCCGCGGCGCTGGGCGCGGGACTGCTCGCGGGCGGCGAGGCGCAGCTCCGCACGGGTCGGGCGGGCGGCTGCGTCGGGAGCCATCGGGGGCTGCCTCCTCGGTGGGCCTGGGGCGCGTCGTCGGGCAGGGGAGCGGCGGGGAAAGCGACAGGGAGAAGCGGTACCGGGGAAGCGGTACCGGGGAAGCGGGGAGAAAACAGCCGAGACTGTATCCGCAAGGCCGACGCCCCGGAAAAACCTCCGGTTGTCAAGAGGTCGGCCGGGGGTCTGTGCGGTGGACGGGTGGACGGGCATACCCACTGGTAGCAAGGCCGGGGGCTGTGACTTTGCCCTCCTCTTGGGAGGTGGCGCGGCCAACCGGGCCGGGTGGCGCTAACCTCCCCTCAGGTTGGTTATCGACCGTTAACCGCACCCGTGGCCCGCGAGGTCCGGTCGGATGGTGGACGACGAGGTCCAGGAGGCAGTCATGAGTGTGTCGGGGCCGATCCGTGTGGTGGTCGCCAAGCCGGGGCTCGACGGTCACGACCGTGGCGCCAAGGTCATTGCGCGTGCCCTGCGCGACGCCGGTATGGAGGTCATCTACACCGGGTTGCACCAGACGCCCGAGCAGGTCGTCGACACCGCGATCCAGGAGGACGCGGACGGCATCGGGCTGTCGATCCTCTCCGGTGCCCACATGACGCTGTGCGCACGGGTGCTGGAGCTGTTGAAGGAGCGCGACGCGGCTGACATCAAGGTCTTCTGCGGCGGGATCATCCCGGACGACGACATCGCCGAGCTCAAGGCGATGGGCGTCGCGGACATCTTCACCCCGGGCACGTCCACCCGGGACGTCGTGGCCTGGGTCGCGGCCAACCTACGGGCGGCCGGCTGAGGTTGACGGTGCGGGACGGGCCGGCCCCAGGCTTCGGCGGGGCCGGCCCGTCCTGTCGTCCTGTCGTTCTGCCGCTTCGGGAGCGGGCGCCGGACACTCGCTAGGCATCAGGCATCAGGCATCAGGCATCAGGCGTCAGGCGTCAGGTGTCGAGTTCGGCGAGCATCGCGGCCCGGAAGCGCAGCGTCCCGGCCAGCCGGGCGAAGGTCTCCGACCAGGCGGAGTCGGGCGCGGCCCCGGCGGCCAGCTCCTCCACGGCGGACGCCGTCTCCGGGGCGAGCGCGCGTTCCGTCATCCCGAGCACCCCGCTGTGGCTCCACGGGTACGCGCCGGAGCCGGCGGCGCGGGCCAGGGCCGTCACCACGGCGGTGGACAGCGGCGGCGTCCACGGCGTGCCGCAGGCGCCGAGCAGCTGGAAGGCCTCGCCCAGGCCGTGCACCTCGATGAACGCGGCCGTCCAGGCGGCCCGCTCCTCGGGCGGGAGGACGGCCAGCAGCTTGGCGGGGGCGCCGGTGACACGGGGCGCGCGGGCCCGTCCGGCGCCGCGGGCGGGCGGTGCGGGTGCCGGGCCGAGCAGCGCCCGGGCCCAGTCGGCGTCGTGCTGGCGGACGGCGGCGCGCGCCCAGGCCTCGCGCAGGTCGTCGGCCCAGCTGCTGCTGGTCTCGTCGATGCTGTCGCCGACCCGCAGGGCGAGCAGCTGCTCGGGTGTCAGGCCGGTGCTCTCGGGCCAGAGCCGAAGCGGTGCGGCGGCGATCACCTCGCCGAACCACCAGGCCCGTTCGCCGCGCCCGGTGGGGGACTTGAGCGGTATGCCGTCGCGCTGCATGGCCGCGTCGCACTCGGCGGGCGGGGTGACCAGCAGGTGCGTCCCGGTCGCGGCGAGACGGACGGCGGCCCCCGCCCGCTCGGCCATCCGCCGGGCGAGGGCCGAGCCCGGCAGGGTGGAGAGCAGTTCGGCGGCGGTGGCGCGGACGTTCTTGCTGCGGTCGCCGAGGGCGGCCTCCAGGAAGGGCTCGTCGGCGGCGGAGAGGCCGTCCTGGAGGGAGTCCAGGAAGAGCAGGCGGTCCTCGGCGCGCTCGGTGGACCAGGTGCCGCTCAGCAGCTCCAGGCCGGCGGCCGGATCGCGGCGGCGCAGCAGGGTGAGGTGGGTGACCCGCTCGGCGAACAGGCCCTCGTGCCACAGCTGGTGGTCGACGGGGCCGCCGGGCTGCTCGGCCGGATCGGGGGCGGCGGTGCGCAGCACGAAGCGCCAGTCGGGGTTCTGTTCGGCCAGCCAGCGGCCCAGCGGTCCGGCCAGCGCGACGGCGTCGGAGCGCAGTTCGCTGCGGGCGCGGGCGGCGTCGAGCAGGCCGGGTATCAGTGCGCCGGGCGGGCGCAGGCCCCGGGCGCGGGCGGTGGCGAGCCACTGCGGGAGCAGTTCGGCGAGGTTGGCCAGGGTGGCGCCGCCGCCGCCGCTGCCGCCGGACCGGCCGGCCAGCAGGACGGCGAGCCGGCGGGCGGCCGCCGCGGGCAGCTCGGGGCGCCCGTCCTCGGGCGCGGGCGGGCCGGGCGGTCCGGCGGCCGGGACGGGCAGGGCGCCGGCCCGGCGGCGGACGGTGGCGAGGGCGGCCAGCTCCAGCAGCGCGGTGGCCGGGTCGGCCTGGTCGACGGTGTCGGCGAGCGGCAGGGTGGTGGCCGGGAGCGGGCGGCGGTCGGTGCCGAGCAGGGCGGTGGTGTGCAGGGTCTCCCACGGGTCCTGGGTGATCGTCATCTTCGATGCTCCTGAGGTGTGCTGGACGCTAGACGGTGGTGAGGCCGATCGGACGGTCGTGGCCGGCCCAGGCCGTGACCGGGGCGAAGCCCTGGTGGCCGTACTCGCCGAAGACCGTCAGCGGGCGGCCGGTGGAGACCGCGGCCAGCCGCCACAGGGCCGCCTCCGGGAGGGCCGAGGTGCGGACGGGCAGGGTGTGGTGGCCGTCCGTCAGGTACCAGCCGTCCGGGGTGCGGACGGGCATGGCGCCGGCGAGGACGGTCGGCCAGCTGTCCAGCCACGGGTCGTCGGCGACGGCGGTGCCGTAGCCGGCCACCGCCTCGGCGACGGTGAGGCCGTCGGGCGGGCCGGCCGGGCCGGGCCCGGGGGCGCCGTAGCGGGTGCCGAGGGCGGCGCGCAGCGGGCGGGCGCCGGGGTGGAAGGCCAGGTCGGCCTCCAGCAGGTGGCCGGTGGGCAGGGCGAGGTCGGGGGCCTGGCCGGGGCGGCCGAAGGCGAGCAGCAGGGCGGTGCGGCCGGTCTTGGCGCCGCGCAGCCAGACCCGGCGGGTGGTGAGCCGCTCGTCGGCGGAGTCGCGGCTGCCGAGCACCTGCCAGCGGTCGCGCACGGTGGGGCCGGCCAGGATCTCGGCGGTGTCGGTGGGGTAGCCGACCCGGGTGCGGACGGTGGCGGCCAGTTCGGCCGGCAGCTCGTCGACGCGGGTGGCGGCGGTGGCGAGCAGGTGCAGCATCGCGTACTCCTCCAGGAGCCGGTCCTGCGGGGCGGTGTCGAGTTCGCGGACCCGGGTGGCCAGGCCGGGGGCCTGGGCGTCGACCATCCGGGCGGCGACCTCCTCCCAGGGCCCGGCGGTGGACTGGTCGGCCAGGCCGTGCCGGATCCGGTCGGCCAGGCGCAGCCGCAGCTCGGCCGCGCCGGCCGCCACCCGGGCGCCGCGCCGCTCGGCCCGGCGGCGGGCGGCGACCGGGTCGGCCGGGGGCGCGGCGCGCTTCTCGGCGCGCTCCTCGCGGGACGTGAGCCAGTCGGCCGCCCACGCGGCGGGTTCGGCGGCGGGGACGGTCTCCGGGGCGCCGCTCCACAGCAGGAGGAGCCCGAGCGCGTGCTTGCACGGGAACTTCCGGCTGGGGCAGCTGCACTGGTAGGCGGGCGTGGCGAGTTCGATCACGGTGCGGTACGGCGTGCTGCCGCTGCCCTTGCACTCGCCCCAGAGCGCGGTGCCGTCGGTGCCCGCCCCGGACCAGGACGCGGGCGAGGAGAGCTTGCCGGCCGCCTTCCGCGACGCGGCGTCAGGTGCCAGGGACAGGACGTGTTCGGTGCTCCAGCGTTCCTCCATGCGACCGACGGTAGGCGGTGCCACTGACATCGGCTGACTGCCCGTCGGGAGCGCCCCGGGGTTTGTCAGTGCCGGGGTGCAGGGTGGTTCCCACAGGCCGGGACGCCGGCCCCAGCTCCCCCCGATCACCCTGCCGCCAGGGCACCCGTGTGCCCGGCGGCCGACCCGAAGGAGCCCCCGTGACCGACGTTCTGCGGCAGCATGCCGAGGACGCCTTCGCCGGTGAACTGGCCGCGCTGGCCGCGCAGGACGACCGTCCGCGCCCGGAGCGCTGGAAGCTCTCGCCGTGGGCCGTGGCGGCGTACCTGCTCGGCGGCGAACTGCCCGACGGCACCCCGATCACCCCCAAGTACATCGGCCCGCGCCGGGTGGTGGAGGTCGCCGTCACGACCCTGGCGACGGACCGCGCGCTGCTGCTGCTCGGCGTGCCCGGCACCGCGAAGACCTGGGTGTCCGAGCACCTGGCCGCCGCGATCAGCGGCGACTCCACTCTGCTGGTGCAGGGCACCGCCGGCACCCCGGAGGAGGCCGTCCGATACGGCTGGAACTACGCCCGGCTGCTCACCGACGGCCCGAGCCGGGACGCCCTGGTGCCCTCGCCGCTGATGCGGGCGATGGCGGACGGCAAGCTCGCCCGGATCGAGGAGCTGACCCGGATCCCGGCCGACGTGCAGGACAGCCTGATCACCATCCTGTCCGAGAAGACGCTGCCGGTGCCGGAGTTGGGCGGCGAGACGCAGGCGGTGCGCGGCTTCAACGTGATCGCCACCGCGAACGACCGCGACCGCGGCGTCAACGAGCTGTCCAGCGCGCTGCGCCGGCGGTTCAACACCGTCGTGCTGCCGCTGCCGGGCTCGCTGGAGGAGGAGGTCGACATCGTCACCCGCCGGGTGAACCAGCTCGGCCGCTCCCTGGAACTGCCCGAACTGCCCGGCGGCGCCGAGGAGATCAGGCGGGTGGTCACCGTGTTCCGCGAGCTGCGGGCCGGGATCACGACGGACGGGCGGACGAAGGTCAAGAGCCCGAGCGGCACCCTCTCCACGGCGGAGGCGATCTCGGTGGTGGCCAACGGCCTCGCCCTGGCCACCCACTTCGGGGACGGCGTGCTGCGCGCCGGGGACGTGACGGCCGGCATCCTCGGTGCCGTCGTCCGGGACCCGGTGGCGGACCACGCGGTGTGGCGCGAGTACGTCGAAGGGGTGGTGCGCGAGCGCGACGGTTGGAAGGACTTCTACCGGGCCGCCCGCGAGGAGGTGCGATGACCGAGGACGTCGCGCTGCTCGGCATCCGGCACCACGGCCCGGGCTCGGCCCGGGCGGTGGCCGCCGCGCTGGAGCGCTGGCGGCCGGACGCGGTGCTGATCGAGGGCCCGCCGGAGGCCGACGGCATCGTCCACCTCGCGGCCGGGAACGGCCTGGTGCCGCCGGTCGCGCTGCTGGCCCACGCGGTGGACGACCCGGCGAGGGCCGCGTTCTGGCCGTACGCCGAGTTCTCCCCGGAGTGGGTGGCGATCCGCTACGGCGTCGAGCGGGAGCTGCCGGTCCGCTTCATCGACCTGCCCGCCGGGTACGGCCTCGGCCCCGCCCCGGAGGCCGGGGAGCCGGGGGAGCCGGGGGAGCCCGCCGGGCCGGTCGCCGACCCGCTGGCGCTGCTCGCCGAGGCGGCCGGGTACGACGACCCGGAGCGCTGGTGGGAGGACGTGGTCGAGCACCGCGCGCCCGCCGCGCCCGGTACGGACGGCGGCGGGGACGACCCGGACGGACTGGCGCCGTTCGCCGCCGTGGCGGAGGCGATGGCGGCGCTGCGCGCGGAGGGCCTCGGCGAGTCCCGGCGGGACGACCTGCGCGAGGCGTACATGCGCCAGCAGATCCGGGCCGCCCGCCGCGCCGGGCACCGCCGGATCGCCGTGGTCTGCGGGGCCTTCCACGTGCCCGCGCTGGCGGTGCTGCCGACGGTCGCGCACGACCGGGCGCTGCTCGCCGGACTGCCGCGGAAGGTGAGGACGGACATCACCTGGGTGCCGTGGACGCACCGCCGGCTCTCCCAGGCCACCGGCTACGGCGCGGGCGTGCGGTCACCGGGCTGGTACCACCACCTGTTCAGCACCGAGGGCGATCCGGTGCCGCGCTGGCTCACCCGGGCCGCCGAACTGCTGCGCGCCGAGGACCACCCGGTCTCCTCCGCCCACGTCATCGAGGCGGTCCGGCTCGCCCGCACGCTGGCGGTGCTGCGCGGCCGCCCGCTGGCCGGGCTGACCGAGACCCTGGACGCCGTCCGCGCGGTGCTCTGCGAGGGTTCGGACATCGCCCTGGAGCTCGTCCGGGACCGTCTGGTGGTCGGCGACGCGCTCGGCGAAGTCCCGGACGCGGCACCGGCGGTGCCGCTCCAGCGGGACCTCACCCGCTGGCAGCGCACGCTGCGGCTCAAGCCCGAGGCCGCGCCGAAGGACCTCGACCTCGACCTGCGCAAGGACACCGACGCGGCCCGCTCGCGGCTGCTGCACCGGCTGCGGCTGCTGGGCGTCGACTGGGGCGTGCCGGCCCGCTCGGCGGTCAACTCGACCGGGACGTTCCGGGAGAGCTGGCGGCTGTGCTGGCAGCCCGAGTTCGCGGTCCGGATCGCCGAGGCCGCCCAGTGGGGCACCACGGTGGAGGAGGCGGCGACCGGCAAGGCCGTCGGCACCGCCCGCGCCGCCGTCGAACTCGCCGAGCTGACCGGGCTGGTGGAGACCTGCCTGCTGGCCGGGCTGGCCGGCGCGCTGCCCGCCGTGATGCGGGTGCTCGCCGACTGCGCTGCCCTGGACACCGACGTCGCGCACCTGGCCGGGGCGCTGCCCGCGCTGGTCCGGGCGCTGCGCTACGGCGATGTGCGCGGCACCGACCACGGCGCGCTCGGCGAGGTCGCCACCGGCCTGGCCGACCGGATCTGCGTCGGGCTGCCGCCCGCCTGCGTCGGGTTGGACGCCGAGGGGGCGGCGGCGATGCGCGGCCGGCTCGACGAGGTGCACGGCGCGATCGGCCTGCTCGGCCCGGCCGCTCGTCCGGAGCCGGAAGGCCCGGAAGGCCCGGACGCCCCGGACGAATCAGCGGGCCCGGGCACCCCGGCAGCCTCCCCGGGCCCGGACGGTTCAGAGGGCCTGGCCGGTTCCGAGGGCCTGGCCGACCGCTGGGCCGCCGCCCTGCGTTCGCTGGCCCGCCGCGAGCCGGCCGGCGGCCCGGCCACCGGAGCCCCCGGCCTGCTGCGCGGGCGCGCCGTCCGGCTGCTGCTGGACGACGGCCGGCTCGACTCCGAGGAGGCCGCCGGCCGGCTGCGGCTGGTCCTGTCCACCGCCAACGCTCCGGCGGACGCGGCCGGCTGGATCGAGGGCTTCCTCACCGGCGGCGGCGCCCTGCTGCTGCACGACCCGCGTCTGCTCGCCCTGCTCGACGAGTGGCTGACCGGCGTGCCCGGCGAGGTCTTCACCGACGTCCTGCCGCTGCTGCGCCGCACCTTCGCCGGGCTGGAGGCGGGCGTCCGCAGCACCATCGGCGGCCGGGTCGCGGCCGGCCCGCTCGGCGAGGCCCCGGCGGCCCGGACCCCGGGCGGCACCCTCGACCGGGCCCGGGCCGACGCCGCCGTCCCGGTGGTGGCCCTGCTGCTCGGCGCCCGCCCCCGGATCCCCCGGCAGGCCGCCGGCCGCAACACCTGACACCCGTGAAGGAGGACCTGATGGCGACCACGACCGACGAACGGCTGCGCCGCTGGCGGCTGGTGCTCGGCGGCGAGGCCGACGGCACCGGCTGCGCCCTGCGCGGCCGGGACGCCGCGATGGACGGCGCCCTGGCCGCGCTCTACCGCGGCGCGCCCGAGGAGGGCGGCCGGGCGGCCCGCGGCGGCCGGCGCGGCGCCGGGCTGGGCGGCTCGGCCCCGCAGGTGGCGCGCTGGCTGGGCGACATCCGCGAGTACTTCCCGTCCACCGTCGTCCAGCTGATGCAGCAGGACGCGATCGCCCGGCTCGGTCTGGAGCGGCTGCTGCTGGAGCCCGAGATGCTGGAGGCCGTCGAACCGGACGTGCACCTGGTCGGCACCCTGCTGTCGCTCAAGCACGCGCTGCCCGAGACCACCCGGGAGACCGCCCGGGCCGTGGTCGGCAAGGTGGTCGCCGATCTGGAACGCCGGCTCGCCGACCGCACCAGGGCCACCCTGGGCGGCGCCCTCGACCGCAGCGCCAAGGTCAACCGGCCCCGCCACCGCGACATCGACTGGGACCGCACCATCCGGGCCAACCTGAAGAACTACCTGCCCGAGCACGGCACCGTCGTGCCCGAGCGGCTGGTCGGCTACGCCCGCGCCCAGCGCGCGGTGAAGAAGGACGTCATCCTCTGCATCGACCAGTCCGGCTCGATGGCCCCGTCGGTGGTGCACTCGGCGGTGTTCGGCGCGGTGCTCGCCTCGATGCGCACGCTGGACACCCGGCTGGTCGTCTTCGACACCTCGGTGGTCGACCTCACCGAACAGCTCACCGACCCGGTCGACGTCCTGTTCGCCACCCAGCTCGGCGGCGGCACCGACATCAACCGCGCGCTCGCCTACTGCCAGTCGAGGATCACCCGGCCGTCCGAGACCGTGGTCGTGCTGATCAGCGACCTCTACGAGGGCGGCATCCGGGACGGCATGCTCAAGCGCGTCGCCGCGATGAAGGCGGCCGGCGTCCAGTTCATCACCCTGCTGGCGCTCTCCGACGAAGGTGCGCCCGCCTACGACCACGCCCACGCCGCCGCCCTGGCCGCCCTGGGGGCCCCGGCTTTCGCCTGCACCCCGGACGCCTTTCCGGAGATCATGGCCGCGGCGATCGAGAAGCGCCCGCTGCCGGTGCCTGACCAGGGAGTGTGAGGATTCACCCGGACGTGCGAACCGGCCGACCGGCGGACGGGGGGTGCGCCGACCGCCCCCGTAGGCTGTCTGTGACGGTTCTCACCACGGACGGGCAGGCCCCGGGCGAAACAGTCCCGTCGTACGGGGATAACCTGCCAGACGGACGTGACGCGCGTGTTGATTGACGTGTGCGCCCGTGGCTGTGTGGGCCGCAAGGCCGTACCTCTGCGTACCCGCACCGCCCCGACGACCCGCAGCGAAGATCCTGCCGTGGCACGCTCGTAGAGACACAATCCGCGACCACGAACAAGGACAAACACGTGGACCTGTTCGAGTACCAGGCGAGGGACCTCTTCGCCAAGCACGGTGTGCCCGTGCTTGACGGTGATGTGATCGAGACCGCCGCAGACGCTGCCGCCATCGCGGAGCGCTTCGGCGGCCGCGCCGTCGTCAAGGCTCAGGTGAAGGTGGGTGGCCGAGGCAAGGCCGGTGGCGTGAAGCTCGCCTCCGACCCGGCTGACGCCGTCGCCAAGGCCGAGGCGATCCTCGGCATGGACATCAAGGGCCACACCGTCCACAAGGTGATGCTGGCCCAGACCGCGGACATCAAGGACGAGTACTACGTCTCGTTCCTGCTGGACCGCACCAACCGCACCTTCCTGGCGATGGCCAGCGTCGAGGGCGGCGTGGAGATCGAGGTCGTCGCCGAGGAGAACCCCGACGCGCTCGCCAAGATCCCGGTCGACGCCAACGAGGGCTGCACCCCGGAGAAGGCCGCCGAGATCGTCGCCGCGGCGAAGTTCCCGGCCGAGATCGCCGACCAGGTCGCCGACGTCCTGCAGAAGCTGTGGAAGGTCTTCATCGCCGAGGACGCCCTCCTCGTCGAGGTCAACCCGCTGATCAAGTCCGGCGAGGGCAAGATCATCGCGCTTGACGGCAAGGTCTCGCTGGACGAGAACGCCGAGTTCCGCCAGCCCGAGCACGAGGCCCTGGAGGACAAGGCCGCGGCCAACCCGCTGGAGGCCGCCGCCAAGGCCAAGGGCCTGAACTACGTCAAGCTCGACGGCCAGGTCGGCATCATCGGCAACGGCGCGGGCCTCGTGATGAGCACCCTCGACGTGGTCGCCTACGCCGGTGAGAAGCACGGCGGCGTCAAGCCCGCCAACTTCCTCGACATCGGCGGCGGCGCCTCCGCCGAGGTCATGGCGAACGGCCTGGAGATCATCCTGGGTGACCCCGACGTCAAGTCGGTGTTCGTCAACGTCTTCGGCGGCATCACCGCCTGCGACGCGGTCGCCAACGGCATCGTGCAGGCCCTGGAGCTCCTGAAGAGCAAGGGCGAGAACGTCACCAAGCCGCTGGTCGTCCGTCTGGACGGCAACAACGCGGAGCTGGGTCGCAAGATCCTCGACGACGCCAACCACCCGCTGGTCCAGCGCGTGGACACCATGGACGGCGCCGCTGACCGCGCCGCCGAGCTGGCCAACAAGTAAGGAAGGGGACTTTCACACCATGGCTATCTTCCTTACCAAGGACAGCAAGGTCATCGTCCAGGGCATGACCGGCTCCGAGGGCATGAAGCACACCCGCCGCATGCTCGCCTCCGGCACCCAGATCGTCGGCGGTGTCAACCCGCGCAAGGCCGGCACCACGGTCGACGTCGACGGCACCGAGGTGCCCGTCTTCGGCGGCGTCGCCGAGGCCATGGAGAAGACCGGTGCCGACGTCACCGTCATCTTCGTGCCGCCGAAGTTCACCAAGGACGCCGTCGTCGAGGCCATCGACGCCGAGATCGGCCTGGCCGTCGTCATCACCGAGGGCGTCCCGGTGCACGACACCGCCGCCTTCTGGGCGTACGCCGGTTCGAAGGGCAACAAGACCCGGATCATCGGCCCGAACTGCCCCGGCCTGATCAGCCCCGGACAGTCGAACGCCGGCATCATCCCGGCCGACATCACCACCTCCGGCAAGATCGGCCTGGTCTCGAAGTCCGGCACCCTGACCTACCAGCTCATGTACGAGCTGCGGGACATCGGCTTCTCCTCGGCCGTGGGCATCGGCGGTGACCCGGTCATCGGCACCACCCACATCGACGCCCTCAAGGCGTTCCAGGAGGACCCGGAGACCGAGCTCATCGTCATGATCGGTGAGATCGGCGGCGACGCCGAGGAGCGTGCCGCGGCCTACATCGCCGAGCACGTCACCAAGCCGGTCGTCGGCTACGTCGCGGGCTTCACCGCCCCCGAGGGCAAGACCATGGGCCACGCCGGCGCCATCGTCTCCGGCTCCTCGGGCACCGCCCAGGCGAAGAAGGAGGCCCTCGAGGCCGCCGGTGTCAAGGTCGGCAAGACGCCGTCCGAGACCGCCCGCCTGGCGCGCGAGATCATCGCCGGCTGACGTCGGTCGACCGCGCAGCGAGCGCCCCTGCCCTTCACGGGCAGGGGCGCTCGCGCGTCCGCGGACGCCGTCAGTACGGCGTGGGCCCGGTCGTGCACGGCAGCGGTGACCACAGCGGGCAGACCTCCGGACCCTGCGGCGGCGGGGCGCCCGCCCCCCGGGCGACCGCCGGCAGCTCCCACCGCGCGGCGGCCTGCGGCGCCGACTCCATCACGACCGCCTCCACCCCCGGCGTCGGGCTGCACCACAGGCTGCGGACGACGTTCGGCGGCCCGCCCGGCAGCGCCGGCACACCCGGCTCGCCCGCGCCCGCCGCCGACAGGCACATCGCCGGCTCCGGCGGCTCCGGGGACCGGAACAGCGTCACCGGCCGGATCCCCACCAGCGTCGCCAGCGCCGCCCCGCCCACCGCCGCCGTCAGCAGCGCCGCCGCCCCCGTCCGGCTCGCGGTCCACAGGCGGTGCCGGGCCCGCAGCACCGGCACCGGCGGCCGGTGCGGTTCCGGGCAGCCCCGGACCGCCGCCCGGTGCAGCAGCCCGCTCAGGCCGTCCGCGAACCCCGGCGCCGCCGGATCCGGCCCCAGCAGCTCCGGTACCCACCGGGCCAGTGCCACCCGGGCCGCCCACACCCGCCCCTCGGCCGCCGCCAGCGTCGACTCCACCTCCACCGCGACCGCCGCCGCCGGTAGGCCCAGCCCGTCGTGCAGCACCAGCGCCCGGCGCTGCGGCCGGGACAGCCGCCGCAGTGCCTTCAGCAGCGCCCGGTCCCGGTCGGTCAGCCGGTCGTGATCGGGCAGCACCGCCTGCGACTCGTCCGCCGGCCGCACCCGGATCCGCCGGTGCGGCAGCTTCCAGGCGTGCATCCGCCGGGGCCCGCCCCGGTGCCACGGGGACAGTGCCAGCTCGCACGCCCGTACCCGCACCCACCCTTCCGGATCCCCCGTCGCGGCCACCTCCGCCCAGCCCCGGCGCGCCGCCCCGAACGCCAGCCGGACGCAGTGCGCCGCCCGGTGCCGGCAGGCGGTCAGCAGGAACACCTGCTGCACCAGCCGGGTGTGCGCCTGCTCGTACAACTCCTCGAAGCTCCCGGCCGGCCCGGCCCGCTCGCCGTCGGCCGGCGTGGCCACGTGGGCGGGCCGCCCGGGGTCGGCGGCCGGGCCGTCGGGTCGGTCCTGCGCCGCGGGCGGGGTGTCGCGGGTGCCAGGCGGTGTCGTGGTGACGGCGGGTGTGCTGATGCTCCCTCCCGGGGCGTTCGGGGCGTTCGGGGCGTTCGGGGCGGTCTGGGCGTGGGCGTGGGCGGCCTGGCCGGGGTGCGCGAGGGCGGGCCCGGCGTGCTCTCCTCCGGTGCCGAGGACGGGCGGGCGCTGCGGCGCGGGGTCGGGGGTACGGGGGTCGGCGGCAGGGCCCGCCTGGACGTCGCCCGGTGCGTCGGGGCGGGGCGGTGCGTCGGGGCGGGGCGGTGCGGGGTCGGGGCTCTTCGGGCGGGCGGTGGTGAGGGCGACGGCCTCGGCCTCGGTGGCCGCGCCGAGTTTGCGCATGGCCCGCTGGACGTAGCTGCGGGCGGTGGCCGGGGTGACGCCGAGGGCGGCGGCCGACTGCTGGAGGTCGCGGCCGGCGGCGAGGTGGGCGAGCACCTGGGCCTCACGGGGTGTCAGTTTCCGTAGGAGGCGGGCCGCGTCCTGGTCGGGGTGGGTGGTCCGGGGCTTGCGGGCGCGGTTCCCGGGGGTGGGGGAGTCGGCGCCGGCGGGGTGTTCGGCGGTGGGTGGCGTGGTCATCAGACGCTCCGGGCCGGTCCGCCGGCGGCTTGGGGATCGGGTCTGAAAATGCGCATAAGCCAATAATCTGGGACACGGCGGCGGTTTGCCGCTTCACGAGGCATGGCGAGTCGCCTTGGCACCATGAGGCGCATGACGCAGCTGATGGGCCGTCCGATCCTGGAACTGCCGGGCGAACTGGGCGGACGCCCGTTGCCGGCCGACCTGTTGGCGGGGGTGCGGACGGCGCTGGTCGGCCTGGCGGTCGTCGGGGTACCGGTGCTCGGGCTCTGGGTGGCGACGCCGTACGCGGACAACGGGGCGACCGGCGCCACCCGGTTGGCGGGGGCGTTGTGGCTGCTCGGGCACGGCGCGCCGGTGCTGCGGGGGGACGCGGGCGCGCCGCTGACCGTCACCCCGCTGCTGCTGGGCGTGCTGGCGGTGGCTCAGCTGTACCGGGCCGCCGCCGGGGTGGCGTCGCGGCGCGGGCCCCGGCCGCGCTGGGGCGGTCCGGTTGCGGTGTGGGCGGGCTACTGCGCAGTCGCGGTGGCGGTGGTGCTGCACTGCACGGGCGCCGGGCTGTTCCGGGCCAGGGTGCTGCCGGACGTGCTGGTGGTGGGGTTGCTGGCCGGGCTGGCGACGGCGGCGGGCGCGCGTTCGGCCCGGGCCGCCGGCCCCGACGCCCCGCCCCGCCGCCCGGCGTGGCAACTGCTGGACCGGCTGCCCGCGCCGCTCCGACCGGTCGGCGGCGCGGCGGCGGTGCGCGGCGCGGTGCTGGCGGCCGGGGCGGGCCTGGTGGCGGCGGGCGGGGTGCTGGTGGCGGTGGCGGCGGCGCTGGACGCGGCGTCCGGGGGCGGGCACGGGATGGCGGTGCTCGGGCGCGGACCGGCGGCCCTGGTCGGGCTGCTGCTGCTCGGGGTGGTGCTGCTGCCGAACGCGGTGCTCTGGGGGACGGCGTACGCCCTGGGCCCGGGGTTCGCGGTGGGTTCCGGGACGGTGGTGGCGCCGGGCGGCACCGTGCTGGGCCCCGTCCCGGAGTTCCCGATGTTCGCCCTGCTGCCGGCGGAGGGCCCGGGCGGCTGGCGGCTGGCGGCACTGCTGCTGCCGGTGCTGGCGGGGGTGGTGCCGGCGGTGCTGCTGGGCCGGGCGGCGGCCGGCCCGTGCGCGGCGGCCGGGGCCGACGACAGCGATGGCGTCGACGACGGTGACGGGGGCGGCGACGGACCGTGGCCGCTCGCGGCGACGGTGGTGGCGGTGCTGGCGGCGGCGCTGCTGACGGGCGTCGCGGTGGCGGCGGCGGGCTGGCTGTCGGGTGGCGCGCTGGCGGGCGGCCGGATGGCCCGGCTGGGACCGGCACCCTGGTGGACGGGACCGGCGGCGGCGGGCTGGTTCGCGCTGGTGGCCGTGCCGGGCGCGCTGCTGGTCCGCCATCGGGCGCTGTGCCCCGCAACGGTCCCGGAGGCCGACGAAGAGGTCGACGAAGAGGTCGACGGGCAGACCGCCGAGAAGCTCGACGCGTACGCCGACGAGGAGGTCCCGCCTGCGGCCCGCGCCCGGTCGGCCGAGCGGCTGCGCCGGGGGGTGCTGCTGCTGCGGGCCCGCGGGTACGCCGCGGTGCTGCGCCTGGGCGGGCGGGCCCCCGGGAACGACTAGCCCTGTCCGTCCTGGGCCTTGTCCGGCAAGACCGGACGGACAGGATCTAGCCCGCGTTCCCGGTGAAGTCGACGTACCACTTGGGCGCGAACCGGTCGCAGTTCTCGGCGCCGACGGAGGTCAGCGAGTCCCGGACGCAGGTGACGTAGTCGTTGTAGTACATCCCGAGGCCGATCACCGAGGTCGCGACCACGACGGTCATCGCGCCGGTGAGGATTCCGGCGAGCGCGGCCGGGGTGAGCGGGTTCGGGGCGGCGGGCTGGTGGGCGGTGCCGGTGACGGCGGCGGCCGGGGCGGGCTTGGGGGTCCGCAGTGCGCTGATGCCCCACACGATGCCGAGCGCGCCGACGAACAGGGCGGCCCAGTGGAAGCCGACGAACAGGCAGACCAGCGCGAGCGGCCCGGCCAGCGCGGCGTTGCGGGCCCGGCGCTGGGCGGGGTCGGCGGGGTCGAGCTTGGGCGGCTGCGGGGCCGGGGGGTTGGGGCGGCCGTCCTCGGGCCGGCCGAGGCCCCAGGGATGCGGCGGCGGGAGCTGCGGGCGTTCGCCGGCGCCCTGGCCGCCGGTGTCGTCCCGGCCCTCGCCGGGCCAGGGGTTGCGCGGCTGCCACGGCTGGTCCGGGGCATCCGCCGGCGGCGGCGCGAAGGGGTTGCGCTCGCCGGTGTCGTCACCGCTGCTCATGGTTCAGCCATTCCTTCTCGGTCGGAGGGGCGGTCTCCCGCCTCCCCTATGATCCCGCAGCCGTTCGCCGGTCCTCCGGCGGCCTGCCCGCTGCGCGGGTGCCGGGCGGGCCCGTGCCCGGGGCAACTCCGCCGCGCGGGACGGAGGAGATCCCCGTCTCAACTACGCGCGTAGCGCCGCCAGGAGGGTGCGGAGGCCGTCCGACCAGCCGTTATCGTGGTGACGGTCAGCAGCTCGCAGAGGTTCCCGGGTGCCCGCGTCGCGGTGGGTTCTCCTGGTGTTCCCCCTCGCTCGACCTGCCGTTCGTAGTGGCCCCACCACCGGTGGACGTACCAGCGGGCGGCGCCCGACCTACGGAGAATCGCGCAGTGGCCGCCGCCCCCGCCCAGCTCTTCCCGCCCCGTACGCCCGGACCGGCCCGCCTGGTGGTGCTCGTCTCCGGTTCCGGCACCAATCTGCAGGCGCTGCTCGACGCCGCCGCCGATCCGGCGTACGGCGCCGAGATCCTCGCCGTGGGTGCGGACCGTGACGGCATCGCGGGCCTGGAGCGGGCCGAGAAGGCGGGCCTGCCGGTCTTCGTCCACCGGGTGAAGGACTTCGCCGACCGGGCCGACTGGGACCGCGCGCTGACCGCCGCCGTCGCCGCCCACGAGCCGGACCTGGTGGTCACGGCCGGTTTCATGAAGATCCTCGGGCCCGAGTTCATCGCGGCCTTCGCCGGGCGGATCGTCAACACCCATCCCGCGCTGCTGCCCTCCTTCCCCGGCGCCCACGGCGTCACCGACGCGCTCGCGTACGGGGTGAGGGTCACCGGTTGCACCGTCCACCTGGTCGACGCCGGGGTGGACACCGGGCCGATCATCGCGCAGGGCGTCGTCGAGGTCGTCGACGCCGACCACGCCGATGGCGGCGAAGCGCTGCACGAGCGCATCAAGACTGTCGAGCGCAAGCTGCTCGTCGACGTCGTGGGCCGGCTGGCCCGCGAGGGCCACCGCATCGAGGACCGAAAGGTATGGATTCCGGCACATGAGTGAGCGGAGCGAGCGAATCATCGAGAATGGTGCCTGGCGCGCAGCGCCCGCCGAGCGCAGCGAGGTGGGAGCATGAGTGCCAGCTCCACCACGCCCCCCGTTTCGGAGAACATCCGTCCGATCCGTCGCGCGCTGATCAGCGTGTACGACAAGACCGGTCTGGAGGAGCTGGCCCAGGGCCTGCACGCCGCCGGGGTCGCGATCGTCTCCACCGGCTCCACCGCCGGCCGGATCGCCGCCGCCGGCGTCCCGGTGACCGAGGTCTCCGAGCTGACCGGCTTCCCGGAGTGCCTGGACGGGCGCGTGAAGACGCTGCACCCCCGCGTGCACGCCGGCGTGCTCGCCGACCTGCGGCTGGAGTCGCACCGCGCGCAGCTGGCCGAGCTGGGCGTCGAGCCCTTCGACCTGGTCGTGGTGAACCTCTACCCGTTCAAGGCCACCGTCGCCTCGGGCGCCACCCCGGACGAGTGCGTCGAGCAGATCGACATCGGCGGCCCGAGCATGGTCCGCGCCGCGGCCAAGAACCACCCGTCGGTGGCCGTGGTGGTCGACCCGGCCCGTTACGACGACGTGCTGCGCGCCGTCCAGGAGGGCGGCTTCGACCTGGCCACCCGCAAGCGCCTGGCCGGTGCGGCGTTCGCGCACACCGCCGCGTACGACGTCGCGGTCGCCTCCTGGTTCGAGGCCGGCTACGCGCCGAGCGACGAGCGGTTCCCGGAGTTCCTGGGCGCCACCTGGGAGCGGCAGAACGTGCTGCGCTACGGCGAGAACCCGCACCAGGGCGCCGCGCTGTACAGCGACGGCAGCGGCGGCCTGGCCGGCGCGGAGCAGCTGCACGGCAAGGAGATGTCGTACAACAACTACGTCGACACCGACGCCGCCCGCCGCGCCGCGTACGACCACGCCGAGCCGGCCGTCGCGATCATCAAGCACGCCAACCCGTGCGGCATTGCGACCGGCGCGGACGTCGCCGAGGCGCACCGCAAGGCGCACGAGTGCGACCCGGTCTCGGCGTACGGCGGCGTGATCGCGGTCAACCGCCCGGTCACCGTCGAGCTGGCCGAGCAGATCGCCCCGATCTTCACCGAGGTCGTGGTGGCCCCCGGCTACGAGGACGGCGCCGTCGAGGTGCTGGCCCGGAAGAAGAACCTGCGGGTGCTGCTGGCCCCCGAGGCGCCGGCCAACCGCCAGGAGCTGCGCCCGGTCTCCGGCGGCGTGCTGCTCCAGGACGCCGACCGGGTGCAGGCCGAGGGCGACGACCCGGCGAACTGGCGGCTGGCCACCGGCGAGGCGCTGGCCGAGGCCGAGCTGGCCGAGCTGGCCTTCGCCTGGCGGGCCTGTCGGGCCGTCAAGTCCAACGCGATCCTGCTGGCCAAGGGCGGCGCCTCGGTGGGCGTCGGCATGGGCCAGGTCAACCGGGTCGACTCCTGCAAGCTCGCGGTCGAGCGGGCCGGGGAGCGGGCCAAGGGCGCGTACGCGGCCTCGGACGCGTTCTTCCCGTTCGCGGACGGTCCGGCCATCCTGATCGCGGCCGGCGTCAAGGCGATCGTCCAGCCGGGCGGTTCGATCCGGGACGAGGAGGTCGTCGCGGCGGCCGCCGAGGCCGGGGTGACGATGTACTTCACCGGTGCCCGGCACTTCTTCCACTGATCGCGTTCCACCGCTCGCCCGGCGCACCGCCCGGGTGACGGCATGACAGAGCGGCCCGGCTCCTCCGGAAGGGGAGCCGGGCCGCTCGTCGTCCGATCGGCTCGGACGGGGCCGGTCAGTAGTGCGGCCGGTCAGTAGCGCGGCCGGGCGAACCAGGCGACGCCGTCCTTGACGCTCATCCCGACGATCATCGTGATCGAGACCGCGAGCCACATCAGCGTGAAGACGATGCCGACCGGGTTGGCGTTGTTGGCGAACGAGCCGGCCAGCCCCAGCAGGCCGAGCAGCGCGCCGAACGAGCCGTACACCAGGGTGGTGATGCGGACCGCGGGCCCGCCCTTGCCGAACTTCACGCCCAGCGTGATGGAGAAGGCCGCGAACAGCGCGCACACGATGCCGACGACCACCAGCACGCCGGCCGCCGCGTTGCCGAAGCCGTTGAACGGGTCGCTCCCGTCGATCTCCTGGGCCCGGTTGGTGACCTCCTTGGCCGCCGCGGCGGCTATCAGGTAGATGCCCCCGCCGATGATCTGCACGGCGCCGATGATGAACAGCAGCACCCGGGTGGTGACCACCAGGCCCGGCATGTTCTGAGGGACGGCCGGCGGGTAGCCGTAGCCCGGTCCGCCGTAGCCCGGCGCGGGCGGCGGGTAGCCGTACCCGGCCGGCGGGGCCTGCTGGGGGTAGCCGTAGCCGGGAGCCTGCGGGGGCTGGCCGTACGGGTTGTTCGGGTTGTTCGGGTCGGGCGGGTAACTCATCGATGCCTCCGGGCAGTTGCGGGGACGTGGGGACGGGACGGAGGGCCCGGTTCCGGTTGGCGAGTCGGGTCGCCGGTGGAACGGGACGCTAACGGAGGGGAGTGACAGCCCGGAGCGGAGCCGGGCGCGGCCGGCTCAGACGCGCGGTGAGAGCGCTGAGAACGGTGAGAGCGGAGTCGTCGACGGGCCCGCTGCGGGCAGGACGGCGCCGCAGTGGTCGGGCGGCTCGGTCTGAAGTGGTCGGCTCACGTGCTCTTTCCCCCGGGTACGCCCCCGCCGGGTGTCCGTCGGCCCGTGACCGGGCCGGGTCGCGGCAGGGAATGCCCGCATATCGTCAACCGGACGGCGGGGCCGTGTCCAGCCGGTTCCGCGCGCCGGACCGAGACTGTGGCGCAACCGCAACGTGGTCCAGGCCTTCCGTACCCGTCCGACCGGAAGCCGGAGGTGGGGCCCGCCTCCGGCTCCCGCCCGCCGAGCGCCCGCCGGACGCCCATCGAGCGCCCATAGAGCGCGCGCCGAACGCCCATCGAGCGCGCGCCGAACGCCCACCGAGCGGACGGCGGGAGCTCGAAGACGGGCCCTGGTACGGCGGCTTGCCCCGATCCGGGAGAATGGGGTCATGACTGCCCAGATTCTCGATGGCAAGGCCACCGCCGCCGCGATCAAGTCCGAACTCGCCGCCCGCGTGGCGGTCCTCAAGGCGAAGGGCGTCACGCCCGGCCTCGGCACCGTCCTGGTCGGCGACGACCCGGGCAGCCGCTGGTACGTCAACGGGAAGCACAAGGACTGCGCCGAGGTCGGCATCGCCTCGATCCAGCGCGAGCTGCCCGCCACCGCCACCCAGGAGGACGTCGAGAACGTCGTCCGCGAGCTCAACGCCGACCCCTCCTGCACCGGCTACATCGTCCAGCTGCCGCTGCCCAAGGGCCTGGACCAGAACCCGGTCCTGGAGCTCATGGACCCGGACAAGGACGCCGACGGCCTGCACCCGACCTCGCTCGGCCGGCTCGCCCTGGGCATCGAGGGGCCGCTGCCGTGCACCCCGCTGGGCATCGTCGAGCTGCTGCGCCGGCACGACGTCGAGATCGACGGTGCCGAGGTGGTCGTGATCGGCCGCGGCGTCACCGTCGGCCGCTCGATCGGCCTGCTGCTGACCCGCCGCAGCGAGAACGCCACCGTGACCCTGTGCCACACCGGCACCCGGGACCTCGGCTACCACCTGCGCAAGGCCGACATCATCGTGGCCGCCGCGGGCGTGCCGCACCTGGTCAAGCCGGAGGACGTCAAGCCGGGCGCGGCGGTGCTGGACGTGGGCGTCAGCCGCAGCGAGGGCAAGATCGTCGGCGACGTGCACCCGGGCGTGGCCGAGGTGGCCGCCTGGATCTCCCCGAACCCCGGCGGCGTGGGCCCGATGACCCGCGCGATGCTGCTCAACAACATCGTCGTGGCGGCCGAGCGCCGCGCCGGCGTCTGACCCCGCGACCGACACCACCACGAGGGACGGCGAGCATGACGGAACCGCGACCGGCGCGGACCCCGCGCAGGCCGGTCAAGACCACCGGCACCCTGCCGCCCGAGGGCGCGGCCGCAGCCCTCGGGCGCGACCACACCCTGCCGGTCCGGCAGTGGCCGATAACGCTGGTCCTGCTGGTGGTCGGGGCCGGCCTCGCGGTCACCTGGTTCGCCGACTTCAAGGACGGCTTCAAGTACGGGCTGCTGATCCTCGGCTGCGGGGTGCTGCTCGGGGCCGTCCTGCGGCTGGTGCTGCCCGAGGTCGGGATGCTGGCGGTGCGCAGCCGCTTCACCGACGTGATCGTGCTGACCTTCCTGGGAGCGTCGATCGTGTTGCTGACCCTGGTGGCGCAGCCGAACCCGTGGCTGGAGATCCCGCTGCTCGACAACATCGGCAAGTTGATCGGCCGGCCCAAGCACTGACGCCGGGGTGACCGTGACGGCCCCCGCCCTGCGAGCCAGGGCGGGGGCCGCCGTCCGTTGTGACGCATCAGCCAGGCCCGCACCCGCGGCGTACGCTTCCCTTTGCGATAACCTGACGCCGGTCTCTCGATGTCGAGAGATCATCCTCGGCTCCAGCGCGCCGGTGTGCCTGGGGCACCTGGCGATCTGCTGGAGAAGGTAGAAATGACCCGCACCCCCGTCAACGTCACCATCACCGGAGCGGCCGGCCAGATCGGCTACGCGCTGCTCTTCCGCATCGCCTCGGGCCACCTGCTCGGTGCCGACGTCCCGGTGAACCTGCGCCTCCTGGAGATTCCGCAGGGCCTCAAGGCCGCCGAGGGCACCGCCATGGAGCTCGTCGACTGCGCGTTCCCGCTGCTGCGTGACATCACGATCACCGACAACCCGAACGAGGCCTTCGACGGCGCCAACGTCGCGCTGCTGGTCGGCGCCCGTCCGCGCACCGCCGGCATGGAGCGCGGCGACCTGCTGCAGGCCAACGGCGGCATCTTCGGCCCGCAGGGCAAGGCGATCAACGACCACGCCGCGGACGACATCAAGGTCCTGGTCGTCGGCAACCCGGCCAACACCAACGCCCTGATCGCCCAGCGCAACGCCCCGGACGTCCCGGCCGAGCGCTTCACCGCGATGACCCGCCTGGACCACAACCGCGCGGTCGGCCAGCTCTCCATCAAGACCGGTGCGCCCGTCTCCGACATCAAGCGCGTCACCATCTGGGGCAACCACTCCGCCACCCAGTACCCGGACGTCTTCCAGGCCGAGATCGCCGGCAAGCCGGCCTTCGAGGCCATCGGCAGCGACCAGGCCTGGCTGGACGAGACCTTCATCCCGACCGTCGCCAAGCGCGGCGCGGCCATCATCGAGGCCCGTGGCGCCTCCTCGGCCGCCTCGGCCGCCAACGCCGCCATCGACCACGTGTACACCTGGGTCAACGGCACCGCCGAGGGCGACTGGACCTCCATGGGCGTCGTCTCGGACGGCTCCTACGGCGTCCCGCAGGGCCTGATCTCCTCCTTCCCGGTCACCACCAAGGCCGGCAAGTTCGAGATCGTCCAGGGCCTGGAGATCTCCGACTTCTCGCGCGCCCGCATCGACGCCTCGGTCAAGGAGCTGACCGAGGAGCGCGACGCGGTCCAGGAGCTGAGCCTCATCTGAGCCCCGCGGCACCGCTTTCCCGACGGCCCGCCGTCTCCTTCCCGGAGGCGGCGGGCCGTCGTGTGACCGGCCGTCGCTCGTTCTTCCACTCCCCGGGCGCCGGCCGGTCTTACACTGACCCGCTGTGAACGAAACCCTCGGGGACGCCCTGCTCGTCCTCGTCTTCATCCTGCTGGGCGGGCTGTTCAACGTCGCCGAGATCTCGCTGATCTCGCTGCGCGAGGGCCAGATCCGGACGCTGGAGGCGCTCGGCACCCGGCGGTCCGCCCGGGCCGCGCACCTGGCCGCCGACCCCAACCGCTTCCTGGCCGCCGTCCAGGTCGGCGTGACCTGCATGGGCTTCCTGTCCGCCGCCTTCGGCGCGGACACCCTGGCCGGCAAGGTCGCGCCGCTGTTCGTCCGGGCCGGGCTCACCGAGGGCGTCGCCGACGCGGTCGCCCTGGTCGGCCTCACCCTGGTGATCAGCTACGTCTCGCTGGTCCTCGGCGAACTCACCCCCAAGCGGATCGGCCTGCAGCGGGCCGAGTCGATCGCGGTGATCGCGGCCCCGGTGGTGGACGTGATGTCGGTGGCGCTGCGCCCGGTGATCTGGCTGCTCGGCCACTCCACCAACCTGATGGTCCGCCTGCTGGGCGGCGACCCGGCCGCCGGCCGTGGCTCGATGAGCTCCGAGGAACTGCGCGGCCTGGTCGCCGCCAACACCGAACTCGGCAGCGACGAACGGGCGTTGATCGCGGACGTGTTCTCCGCCGGGGAGCGGCAGCTGCGCGAGGTGATGGTCCCGCGCACCGAGGTGACCTTCCTGGACGCCGAGCGCCCGCTGGCCGCCGTCCGGCACCAGGCGGACACCTCGCCGCACTCGCGCTACCCGGTGGTCGAGGGCAGCGCCGACGCCGTGGTCGGCTTCGTGCACGTCCGTGACCTGTACGGCGCGCGCGGCGAGCAGGCCGCCAAGGTCCGCGACCTGGCCCGCCCGGTGAAGCTGCTGCCCGGTACCAAGCGGGTGCTGGAGGCGATGGGCGAGATGCGCCGCGAGGGCCACCACCTGGCCATCGTGGTGGACGAGTACGGCGGCACCGCCGGGATCGTCACCCTGGAGGACCTGGTCGAGGAGGTGATCGGCGAGATCCGGGACGAGTACGACCGGCCGGAGACCGCCGCCACCCGCCGGCTGGTCGGCGGCGGCATGGAGCTGGACGGCCTGCTCAACCTCGGCGACTTCACCGAGGAGACCGGCGCCACCCTGCCCGAGGGCCCGTACGAGACGGTGGCGGGCTGTCTGGTCGCCTCGCTCGGCCGGCTGCCCCGGGACGGCGACCAGGTGCGCGTCCCGGTCGAGGGCGGTGGCGGGGTGCTGCTGACGGTGGCCAAGCTGGAGGGCCGGCGGATCGCCCGGGTGAGGGTGAGTGCGGTCACACTGGCGGAACCTCCTGGGGCGGACGTTTCCTGAGCGCCCGGTGGAACTGGAACAATGGCCCGCATGGTCAACGCAGCGGTCACTGGTCCGGTCAAGGACCGTCCCCGGGTTCTCTCCGGCATCCAGCCCACCTCCGGCTCGTTCCACCTCGGCAACTACCTGGGCGCGGTGCGCCAGTGGGTGGACCTGCAGAAGGAGAACGACGCCTTCTACATGGTCGTCGACCTGCACGCGATCACCGTCTCGCAGGACCCGAAGGAGCTGCGCGAGAACACCCGGGTCTCCGCCGCCCAGCTGCTCGGCGCCGGCCTGGACCCGGAGCACTGCACCCTGTTCGTCCAGTCGCACGTGCCCGAGCACGCGCAGCTCGCCTGGGTGATGAACTGCCTCACCGGCTTCGGCGAGGCCTCCCGGATGACCCAGTTCAAGGACAAGTCCGTCCGACACGGCGCGGACAGCACCACGGTCGGCCTGTTCACCTACCCGGTGCTGATGGTCGCGGACGTCCTGCTCTACCAGGCGGACGCCGTCCCGGTCGGCGAGGACCAGCGCCAGCACCTGGAGCTCACCCGCGACCTCGCCGACCGCTTCAACACCCGCTACGGCCCGACCTTCACGGTGCCGAAGCCGTACATCCTCAAGGAGACGGCGAAGATCCAGGACCTCCAGGACCCGGGCGCCAAGATGAGCAAGTCCGCCTCCTCGGACAAGGGCCTGGTCAACCTGCTGGACGAGGCGAAGGTCAGCGCCAAGAAGTTCAAGAGCGCCGTCACCGACACCGGCACCGTCGTCTCCTACGACGAGGACGGCAAGCCCGGCGTCTCCAACCTGCTGCGCATCCACTCCGCGCTCAGCGGCCAGTCGATCGACCAGCTGGTCGCGCACTTCGAGGGCAAGATGTACGGCGCCCTGAAGACCGAGCTGGCCGAGCTGTTCACCGAGTGGGTCACCCCCTTCCAGGAGCGCACCCGCTCCTTCCTGGACGACCCGGCCGAGCTGGACCGGGTGCTGGCGATCGGCGCCGAGAAGGCCCGCGAGGTGGCCGCGCAGACGCTGGAGACGGTGTACGACCGGGTCGGCTTCCTCCCGGCCGCCAAGCGGTGACTCCCCTCACACGCCTGCCCGATGGTGACGGTCTCCCCGAGGCCGTCACCATCGGCGTGTCCGTGAGCGTTCCGGATCCGTACGGTGCGCAGATCCAGGACGCCCGGGCCGGGCACGGCGATCCGCTGGCCCGGTCGATACCGACGCACGTCACCCTGCTGCCGCCGACCGAGGTGCCGGCCGAGGCGCTGCCGAAGATCGAGGAGCACCTGGCGGCGGTGGCGGCCTCGCACCGGCCGTTCCGGATGCTGCTGCGCGGCGCCGGCACCTTCCGCCCGGTCTCCCCGGTGGTGTTCGTCCGGGTCGAGGAGGGCGCGCAGGAGTGCCGGCTGCTGGAGGCGGACGTCCGCTCCGGCCCGCTGGCCCGCGAGCTGGCGTTCCCGTACCACCCGCACGTGACGGTCGCGCACGGCCTGCCGGATGACGCGCTGGACCAGGCGTACGCGCAGGCGCGCGGCTTCCGGGCGGCCTTCCCGGTGCCGGGCTTCGGCCTCTCCCGCTTCGACGCGGACGAGGTCTGGCGGCCCTGGCGGAGCTACCTTTTCTCCTGAACTACCGGACTGACCTTCCGAGTTCGAGCATCCGGTCGACCACCCGGCGGGACGCGCCGCCGTCGTCCAGGACGCAGTGCTCGGCCCGGAAGCGCCGGTGGCGCTCCGCGTACCCGGGCGGCAGGTCCGCGCCGGAGTCGGCGAGTTCGCGCAGCGCGCCGAGCAGTCCGGCCGAGGTGGGGACGAGCGGGCCGGGGGCCTGCGGCTCGAAGTCGAAGTAGAAGCCGCGCAGGGTGTCGCGGTAGTGCTCCAGGTCGTAGGTGAAGAAGAGCACCGGGCGGCCGGTGACGGCGAAGTCGAACATGATCGACGAGTAGTCGGTCACCAGGACGTCCGCGACCAGCAGCAGCTCCTGCGGGTCGGGGTAGTCCCCGCAGTCGTACAGGAAGCCGTCCCCGGCGCCCGGTAGCGGCTCGCGGACGTGCGCGTGCGGGCGGATCAGCAGCACGTGGTCCCGGCCGAGCAGGCGCCGGGCGTGGTCGAGGTCCAGCCGCAGGCCGAGTCGGAAGCCGTCGCCGTCACCGCGCTGCTGGTCCTCGCGCCAGGTCGGCGCGTACAGCACGATCCGCTTGCCGTCCGGGATGCCGAGCCGGTGGCGGACGGCCGCGGCGGCGGCCTCGTCGGGGCGGGCGAGCACGTCGTTGCGCGGGTAGCCGGCCTCCAGGATCTCGCCATCGTAGCGGAACGCGCGGCGCAGGATCGGGGTGGCGAACGGGCTGGGGGAGAGCAGCAGGCTCCACTGCGGGGTCTCCCGGTCGAGCGCCTCCAGGTAGCCGTGGTCGGCCAGCCAGGGGTTGTCGACGTCGTGGGCGATCCGCTTCAGCAGCGAGCCGTGCCAGGTCTGGAGCACCACCTGGCCGGGGCGGCGCTCCAGGAAGTCCGGGAAGTGCGTGTTGCCGACCAGGTACCGGCAGGTGGCCAGCGCGCGGTACCACTCCGGGCTCCAGATCCGGACGGCCCGGACCCCGGGCGGCAGTTCGGCCTGGGCGTCGTCGACCACCCAGAGGTGCTCCAACGGCGCTCCGCGGCGGGCCAGTTCGGCGTGCACCGCGCGCGGGGAGTCGGCGTAGCCGCGGCCGCCGAACACGTCGTACAGCACGGCCTCGCGCAGCGGTTCGCGGCGGGCGGCGGGGTAGTGGACGGCGCGCTGGCGGCTCTGCGTCCAGGCGCTGCGCTCGGTGGGGGTGAGCACCGGGGTGGAGTCCACCAGCAGGGTGTCGTGCCAGCGGCGCTGGAGCAGGATCCGCTTGCCGCCGGCCGTGGTGGCGGCGGGCAGTGCGGGCAGGGCGGCCGGTGCGGCGAGCAGCGGGCGGCTCGGGCCGGGCCGCCCGGCGGGCGTCAGCGCGGCCTCCCAGATGCCCTTGCGCAGGGGCAGTGCGGTGCCGTCGGCGCCGGTGCGGGTGGCGGGCAGCAGGACCTTGAAGCGGCCGTCCTGGTCGGCCTCGACGGGGGAGCGGACCTCGCTCGCGGTGCCGGTGTGCCGCAGGACGAGCTCCAGCCGGTCCGCGGCGCGGTCCGGGCAGCGGCCGGTGAGCTCGAAGCCGCCGGCCCGGACCGCGATCCGCTCGACCAGGCCGGCCGCGGGCTGGACGCACACCTGGAGCCGGCCGTCGGCGAGGTGCTTGAGGTAGAGGGCGCGGTCCGGGGTGTCGGGCAGTCGGTGCTGGCCGGCCACCGGGCCGCCGCGCTCGTCCGGGCAGAGCTGCTCGGTGCTGCCGTCGGGGTGCAGGAACTCGGTGTCCCAGTGCTCCAGTTCGCCGCTGCCGCGGCCGTCGGCGGTGAACGGCCGGTACGGCAGGTGGACGGCGAAGGTGTTGCCGGTGCGGGCGACCGGCCGTTCGATCACGGCGTCGCTCTCCCGGTGGCGCAGCCGCAGCACGGTGCCGGACGGGCAGGTGTCCGCGCTGCCGCGCAGGTCGAGGCCGTCGGCGGTGGGGGTGGCGTGGGTGAGCCGGACACTCGGGCGTTCGAGCCGCAGGTGGAGCCGGCCGTCGGTGAAGTGCGGCTGGAGGCGGACGTCGTGGTCCACCCAGTGGGCGGGCGGGTACTCGCCGGAGCCGCACCAGTGCGGGGCGAGGGCGCCGTACCGGCGGCGCAGCCGGGTGGGGCGCGGGCGGGTGAACAGGGTGGTCTCGATCTGCCAGTCGCCGAGCAGCCAGTCGGTGCCGTGGCGCAGCCGGCCGGGCTCGATCAGGGCGGTGAAGCCGGACCAGTCGTGGTTGAACTCGGGCTGGGCGCTGTCGTCGGTGACCTCGGGCAGCCGGCGGGGCCGGGAGCGCAGGTGGACGGGCGGCCTGCTCCCGTCGGCGTGGCGCAGGGTCAGCCAGGTCCAGGCGGAGCCGGGGCGGCCGGTGTCGAGGTCGTCCGGGCGGGCGAAGCCGGTGAGCTCCAGGCCGCGGCCGGTCCAGCGGGCGCGCAGCAGGCCGAAGGTGACGTCCTCGTCGGCGGCGGGCTGGTCGGTGCTCACGCGGGGGTCGGCGTGCGGAAGGACGAACCGTGTGAGCGCAGGCATGGCAGGGGTCCTTCGGGACGGGGGCCGGGCCATGGGCGGTGGACCGGGGCCGCCGGACCGATGCCGAGAGGAAACCGGGGCCGAATTCATATCCCATACCGGGACGCCGTCCGGGGTCAACAGTGTGGACCAGAGAATTTCCCGTGAAATTCACCGACAAAACACTAGTTCGAGTGCAATGCGCAGGCAAAGGCCGGGGATATTGTCAGGGAATTCCCAGGAAAACGCGGAGGGGGGGGGGGGGGGGGGGGGGGGGGGGGGGGGGGGGGGGGGGGGGGGGGGGGGGGGGGGGGGGGGAGGTATCCTCGTTTGTTTCGGCGTTTGAGGTCTCC